>PLYS01000432.1:14913-40590 GCA_003153455.1 Betaproteobacteria bacterium
AATCTGAGCTTCGGTCTGAAGGCGGATCCGTCCGCACCGAAGCGCCCCTATAACCGGACGCACCAGCTGGCCGATCTGATTGCGGCGACAGAGGCGATCGAGGAGGGCAAGCGAGTGCCCGTGCACATTCTTGAACAACTCGAGCCGGGGACTAGTATGGGTGGGGCCAGGCCAAAAGCGACCATCGAGGATGATGATCGCTTATGGCTCGGTAAGTTTCCACAAAAAGGCGATCGCTGCAATCTGCAACGCATCGAATACGCGACGCTTGTGCTCGCGCGCCGGTGTGGCATCAATGTTTGCCAGACTCGTCTGCAGGCCGTCGCGGCAAAAGACGTACTGATGCTGGAACGTTTCGACCGCCTGTACACGGAGAAGGGATATCTGCGTTTCGGAT
Organism: Betaproteobacteria bacterium; assembly: GCA_003153455.1. GTDB lineage: Bacteria > Pseudomonadota > Gammaproteobacteria > Burkholderiales > SG8-41 > PALSA-1004. Next base: position 15,311 of record PLYS01000432.1, read on the forward strand.
TTGTCAGTGGGCTTACCATTCTCGATTGTGAGGACAGTTACCGTGAGCGGGAGCGCTGGTCCTATCCATTGCTCGCAGAGAACCTGCGGCGCTGGTCAGAACAACCCGAGAGAGATTGTGTCGAGCTATTCCGCCGCATGGTCTTCAATGCGGCCGTCACCAACAACGACGATCATCCTCGCAATCATGCAGTGCTCCACCGGGAGCAGGGATGGCGTCTTTCGCCGGCGTACGATCTGGTGCCCGCGCCTGTAGTCAGCCTGGAGCGGCGGGATCTCGCGTTGACCGTCGGCGCCTATGGCCGCACGGCAAGCGTATACAACCTGCTTTCCCAGTGCACGCGGTTTGGCTTGACTACCGAGGCGGCGAGAAAAGAAATTGACAGTATCGTGAACGTGGTGCGGGGCTGGCGGGAGAATTTCTTTGCGTCTGGGGTATCGGCTCAGGACATCGAATATATTGGGCCAGCGTTCCTGCCGGATTGTTTTTTCTTTGAGGCGCCGCCGGAGAACTAATCAGTTGGCCACTCATCAAGTCACGCCACACAGCCAACGAAGTTTTAAAACAAGCTGGATTGAAAAAAGAGTTCTGAAACCCGCTTCGGCGGGTTTTTTGTTGCCCCATACCCATCGCGTTACTCAATTTCTGCCAATGAATAGCTGGTACTGCGTCCGCGTGCGGGGTCTTTGACTAGTATGACCCGCGCGACCAAATCTTCGATATCACGCAACGCCGTATCCTGCGAGCATTGGGTGAGTTTCGCCCATTTCGAAGAAGTGAGTTTGCCTTCAAAGCCGTTGAGTAGACGGCTGATGACAAGGCGCTGCCGCTTATTGAAGGATTGGTCTCTATGCATTTCCCAAAAGTGCGCCTTGATCATGACAGTAGCGAGGATCTTCTCCGCGCCATTGAATGCGCGTTCAAGACAGCCCAGGAACCATTCCAGCCACGGCGTGATGTCGAGGCCGCCCTTCTGCGTTGCTTCGAGAATGTCGTAGTAAGCCTTCCGCTCTTCGCGGATTTGCGCAGCCATGCTGTAGAAGCGCTGAGCATTTTTCTCTGAACGCGCAAGCGTGAGATCGGCGATGGCGCGTGCGATCCGGCCATTGCCGTCGTCGAACGGGTGGATGGTTACGAACCAAAGATGAGCGACGCCATAGGCGTCGCCATCTTCAAAGCGGAAGATCATGCGCCAGTTTCCGGTGATGGTGACGCTCCAAAACCCTTTGCGGGCGCCCTTCACAATCCTCTTTCAAATCGCCGGCAAGCCGGCTCCCACATAATCACCCAATCATTCTTTTCAGGAATTACCAAATAAAAAGCCCGCCGTGCGGCGGGCTTTTTATCGAGCTCGAAACTTATAACCCGCTGGAGCCGCCGCAGTTGGTGACGTCGCCGGTGGTGTTCCATACGTTGGTGGTGGTGAGGACGGTGCAACTAGCCGCCTCGGTTGGCGCCGTTCCGCCGCCCGCGTAGAGCGAGAACTGGAAGGTGCCGGTATAGGGCAACCCGTCATCGATCTTGCGGTCGAGTTCGGCGATGATCGCGACCGGAATCTGGGGGCCGGTCTTTATGTTGTGACGCGCCGTTCCAGCGCTCGCTATGCCGTAGATACCGTCATAAATGATCTGTACGTAGGCATTGTAGATATTTTGCGGCGTATTGGTTGTGTCGTTCGTGGCGGCAGCGCAGGTATATGAGCCGGTGATGAAGCCGGCCTTTGACATATGTTCCCACGCGATGATCGATTCACCTACTAAATCGATCTTGCCATCGGCGTTGCCGCCGCCGTTGACGGCGCCGGTGCACCCGCCGTTCGCAAGCACACCGCTGATGTTGGCTTGGGCAAGCAGACCATTGTAATCACCGGGCAGCGCACGGAAACGATCCTGAAAGCCGAAAAACGCCGCCTTGAATCCGTCCTGCGTTTGGGCCAGATTGCGCACACGGGCATTCGTGATCAGCTCATGGCCCTTGAGCACGGCGCCCAGCAGCAGGCCGACAATCACCAGCACGATTGCGATCTCGAGCAGGGTAAAACCGGCTTGTTTTCTCATGGTGGTAATTCTTCCTGTCGGCCCCGCAGTCCGGGGGCCAAGCGTCAGTAGCCCCATGCCATCGACGAGATGCTGGAATTAGGCCATGTTTGAGTTTGAAACAGCTAGGAATTACGCCACGTTCCAGTCCGAAACCGGCAGGAATTACCAAAGAAAAAAGCCCGCCATGCGGCGGGCTTTTTTGTCGTTACCTCAAACTCTCAACGATACCGATCTCGACCGCCTCAAGAAAGCGGGCGCGGCGGCGATCGGCAAGACGCTGGGCGAACTCGATCTCGCGCGGCTCGAGGTGGAGGTCAAGGCGGTGTGGCGTAATAACGTGTACGCTCAGGCGCCGCAGCCGGGGGTTCGGATCGAAACCGGCGATGTGCTGGTGCTGCTGGGCTCGGAACAGGACTGCGCCGCGGCGGAAATGAAGCTGATACAGGGCTGACAAGTCGCTGCGTCGCGAGTTGACGAGTTGTGTAGCCAATGCGCAATCGTGGCTGCAACGCCCGATACTCCGCCGGCGAGGACGCCGGTGTTACGCCACAAAAAAGCCCGCGCAAGGCGGGCTTTTGTTTTACGGTTTACTCCGCTAATCAGAAGATGCTGGCCCCACCGCAGTTGGTGCTGCCGTTGGTGGCGTTCCAGATCGCCGTGGCGGGTAGGGCAGTGCTGGTGCAAGCGGGGGAAGCGACCGCAGCTCCCGTTGGCGCCGCAGCACCATTGCCTTGGTAAGTCGAGAACTGGAATGCGCCGGTGAGCGGCGCGCCGTCATCGATCTTGCGATCGACCTCGGCGACGATTTCGACCGGAATCTGGCCGCCCGTCTTCAGGTTGTGCTTGAGAACCGTTCCGAGTCCATACAAAAGGTCGTATTGCAGGTCCAGGTAGATTCCATAAGGATTCTTCGGGTTGGTTGTATCGGCCGCCGTTGCCGCTGCGGTGTAGGTGCCGTTGATGAAGCCGGCATGCGAAAGCTGATCCCATGCACCGATGTTTTCATAGGCCACGCAACCCGCAATCGCACCGCAGGTTCCAGCCGATTCGATCCGGCCATTGCCGTTGCCGTTAACGGTGGCACCGGTGATGTTGGTCGTCGCCAAGAGATAGTCGCCCGCATACGCACGGAAGCGGTCCTGGAACCCGAAGAACGCTGCTTTAACCCCATCCTGTACCGAAATCAGGTTGCGCACCCGGGCGCTGGTAATCAGCTCCTGGCCCTTGAGCACGCCGCCCAGCAACAGGCCGATAATCACCAGCACGATCGCGATTTCGATCAGGGTAAAACCGGTTTGCTTCCTCATGATTGCTCTCCTCTCTTAACCGGCTTAAGTGCCGGGGATGGACATAACAGCAAGTACCATGCCACCAAGAAAAGACAACATCGGATTTTACAAACGGTTGGCAAAAAATATGATTTTTTGCCAAGTTAAACGCCGTCATGTGGAAGAATATATTTCTTTGAAACATAGCACTGTAAAGTATTTCTGAGATTCAACATGAATTTAGATAATTTCTCATTTAGAAACATACAGTTGTTTATGAGCTAAAGGGAATATGCGTCATTTTTTCGCCGGGGGTGATGATTTTTCGGCGTTTTTTGAGATCTTCCAGCCGTTCCGTCAGAAAGTGCAGTTCGCGCTCATCCTTGATTTCCCCGCTCGCGAGCAGGCCGCCGAGCAGTATCTTCGCGCTCTCCACCTCGCCGATGTCCTCGAGGATGAAGATGTGCATCTGGCGCGCCCACGCCGGCGCAGTCGGCGCAAGGCGCGCGATATCCCGCGCGTAACGCAGCGCAAGCTGATCGTCGTGCAGGCGGTGTTTGGCCATGATGACGGCATGCGCGAGCCAGCGCCAGCGCCGGTTAGGGTCGAGCATGAACTGCTGGTGCACGAATTCCAGCATCAGGCGCTCGCGCGCAGGATCGGGTACCTGCGAATAAACCTGTGCCGCCATCAGCAGCGGATACTGGCCGGCCGCATCGAGCGCCAGGATCGTTTCCAACCATTGCGTGACCCGCCGGTAGTCGAGATCGCGAAACGGGATGCTGATGCCGGGCTGGTTGTCGAACGCCTGCAGATACAGCGTCGTCAATTGCGCGAGCACCACCGGCTCGCCCAGGCCGGCGACGCGCAGCGCCGCGACTGGTGGCGGTGCGCTGAGCGCCGCAGCGCTCGCCACCGGTTTCGGCTGCGCCCACTGCCACGCGATCTGCAAGACCAGCGCGGCGAGCAGCGCCAGCCACACCGCGCGCGGCACGTCCGTGAGTGGGCGTTCGCCGGATATCCTCATCCCAAATCCTGCGTAGCCGGAACCAAGAAAAACATCCAACGCAAAGACGCAAAGAACGCAGAGGAACGCAAAGGAAAATATCGAGAAACGGTTCTCGACGGATTGGTGATCTTCATTTTTACGTTAAGACTCTGATTTTCTTTGCGAGCTTTGCGCCTTTGCGTTGAGATTCTTCTCCCGAGATTCCTCTACGCCCCACCAGTTCGCAGGGCCTCGTCACAAGTTCCTGCGGGAGAAGTCGAACATTGCCGCCGCGGCGAGCAATACCGTATAGAGCAGCGCCTGCACGGCGTTGGCGCCGAGCGCCGGCCACGACGCGGTGTTATCCGCGAGCCAGACGCTCTGGGCGAAGCGATCGAGCGCCGGCAATACCAGCGCCAGCAGGTCGACGAGCAGCGAGATCACCTGATGCGGCAGCGTGCCGCCGCCGATCAGCGGGGTGTCGCTCATCAGCCGAATCGCGGTCAGCGCGCGCGCCAGCAGATAAAACCCGAACACGAAACTTGCCGCCGGCATCAGTTGCGTGAAAGTCACGATGCAAAACAGACTCAGCGCGGTCATGATCGCGAGCTCGAGCGCGAGCGACAGTCCCCATTGCAGCGCAGCCTGCGGTGGCGCAAGCAGCAACTGCGGCAGGGTTGCGATGAGCGCCACCAGCAGCGCGATCAGCGTGAAACCGCATAGGCGGCCGAGAATATAATGGGAGCGCCGCACATCGAACGACAACGTGAGTTCGAGTCCTTTGTCGTTGAACTCGCGCACCATGCTGGTCAGTACGTGCAGGCTCAGCATGAATACCGCCGCAAAGCGCGTCGCGGCGGCGGAAAACCCGATTTGCAGGCGCGCGCTTTCAGTGATGGCGAGCTGCTGGACGAAGTACGCGGCGCCGAGAATCAATGCCAGCACGATGGCGAACAGCCACGGCAGGCGCGTGCGGAAAGCCTCGAGCAGCGTAAAGCGGGCTATGGTCGCAATTTGCCGGTTGCGCATGGGATAATCGTTGCTTGTTTGAATCGGGTCAGTATAACCAAATCCAGGCTTTCGCCGTTATTGCAAGCCGCAATAAGGCGGGGGTGAGGCAGGGCAAGTGAACGTAACCACACGCAGCTTTCAGCACTGGCTGATCGGATCCCACCCGCAAAGGTGGCTGGGGGCGATGCTGTTCGCGCTGCATTACGCGCTGGCGTGGGGCATTGATGACTGGCCGGCGCGCGCGATGCTGCTCGTGCACTTCGGGTTGTTCCTGATATGGCAGTCGGCGCGGCTCGGCAAGCGCAGCCTCGAGCCGCGTCAGGCGTTCATGATAGTGTCCGGCGGACTGCTGTTCGCCGCCTGGAACAACTGGTGGTTGACGGCGGTGTGGCTGGCGGTGCTGTTCGCCTCGATCGGCGGCAACGTGTTCGGCGTCCAGCGGCGGCAGCAGCGGCTGGCCGTGATGCTGGCCGCCGTCTATCTGCTGTCGCTGCTGCTGATGTGGGTCGTGCCGCACCTGTTTGCCAATCAACGTTTCGAGCCCGCTTTGACGCTACTGGTTCGATACGGTTTGCAGTTGTTGCCGGTCATGATCATCTTCATGCCGGTTCCCGCGGGCAGCAAGTCCGCTCCGCTGGCGGTGGATTTGATCCTCAGCCTGATACTGTTCCTGCTGGTCATGGGACTGGTGCTGGGAAGCTTCGTCGTCAAGCAGGTCAGTCAGGGCGACTATTCGCTCGCGCTGGCGCAAAGCCTGATCGTGATGGCGCTGCCGCTGATAATCCTGAACTGGCTATGGAACCCGCGCGGCGGTTTCCTGGGTTTCGGGCGCCTGCTGTCGCGTTACCTGATGGGCCTGGGGCTGCCGTTCGAGCGCTGGGTCAAGGGACTCGCCGACCTCGCCGAGCGCGAGCGCGAGCCGGCGCGCTTCCTGGCGCTCGCGCTGCACGACATGTGCGAGCTGCAGTGGCTGGCGGGTGTGGCGTGGCAGGCGCCGCACGGCAACGGCGAACTCGGGGCGCGCTCGCGCTATCAAGCCGAGTACTCGTTTCAGGACCTGACGCTGACGTTCTACACGATATGGGCATTGAGCCCGGCGCTGCTGCTGCACCTCAAGCTGCTGACGCAAATGCTCGGGCATTTCTATGAAGCCAAGCGGCGCGAAGAGGACCAGCGCCACAACGCTTACATCCAGGCGATCTATGAAACCGGCGCGCGGCTCACCCACGATGTGAAGAACCTGTTGCAATCGCTGCGCTCGCTGTGCGCGGCGGCCGAGAGCAGCAGCACGGACCAGGCTGCGGCGCTGCAGGGGTTGATCAAACGGCAACTGCCGCAAATCGCGCAGCGGTTGTCAACCACGCTCGAAAAGCTGCGTGAATCGCGGCCGGAAGCCACGGCACAAATTGATGCGGTGGAATGGTGGGAGAACCTCAAACAGCGCTACGCGCGCAGTGAGATCGCGTTTTCCACCAGCGCTGCGCCTGCAGGTCAGACCGTGCCCGGCGAGTTGTTCGACAGCGTCGCCGAGAATCTGCTGCAGAACGCGCTGGTCAAGGCACAGCAGCACCCCGGCGTGCGCATCAGCGCCTCATTCCAGCCCGCCGCCGGCGGCAGGCTCACGATCTGTGATACCGGCAATGCGATCCAGAACGCGGTTGCCACGCGATTGTTCGCCGCGCCGGTGCCGTCGCAGACCGGGCTTGGCATCGGCCTTTATCAGGTGTCAAAACAGGCGCAACAACTGGGCTACAAGCTCACGCTGGCGAGCAACAGCGACGGCCGGGTGTGTTTCGAGCTGGCGCGGGCGGCGGCGTCTTGAGAACGCGTTTCAAAAAGATTGAACCGCAAAGGACGCGAATGACGCAAAGGAACGCAAAGGAAAATATCAAGATTGGGTAGGAGTAGACCCGCCGTCCCGGTCTCAACCCGGCACGCACCAAGACAGAAGGAAACCGCAGCAACCAAGCCGATCCCCTCGAATGCCCAAGGTAAAACGGGCCGATGCGGGTCACCTCTTCGGGTGATCGAGCTGGTAATCCCGAATCAACACCTCTGCTGGCACCCGAAATTTCTCATTCAAGGTACGGATTTGAGCGAGAGTCAAGCGTCGTTTTTTGCGCAAAATATCATGAACGCGCTGGCGGGAGCCGAGTACGTTTTGCAAGTCTGCCGTTGCTAATCCGCGCTGCTCGACAGCGAAGCAGATCGCGGCCACCGGATCCGGGGGAGGTACCGCATACTTTCCAGCTTCGTATTTTTCCACCATCAGCATGAGCAGCCGGAACTCAGTGTCATCGCGCGCACCGGCTTTGGGCGGCGCGTCGAAGAACATTGCCAGGCGCTTGAGCGCCCGGCGATAGGCGGCTTCGGTTTCGATGAATTCGATTTCAACGGTTTGCTTTGCCATGAATCACTCCGGTATGGTCAACGGTTGCCGCATCAACGCGGTCATATTCAGCATGACTTCCGAAAAACTTGACGTAGCACGCCTTGTGCCGATAGGCGAATGAGACGATCAGGCGATAACGATTGCCACAGATGTTGAAGACCACCCGATTGTTCGCGACCACGGAAGCATTTGGAAACTGGCGCTTTATCTCGCTAGGTGAACCCCAAACCGCTTTCTCGGTCTCGGCGTGCCATGCCAGCAAATCTTCGCGCGCACCTGCATGCCGCCTGGCGTAACGCAGAATCGCGCTTTTGTTGAAGATGCGCATCAGCCATGATAGCACGTCACCATTTTGGTGACAAACGAACCTCCGGGTCAGATTCCTGAATCACGGCGCACGAACCACAACTATGGCAGGCGCGCCTCTGAGCCTTCCCCGGCAGCGCGCCTGAGCACAGGGTCGTAGATGAACTCCCAGTCGCGGTAGCGCATTCGGACCAACCGTCCATTGCAGGTAACAGCGGTACGGATCGATACATCGCAGGAAGGATCAGTTTATGTTTCCCAACCGCGGGGTACGTTACCGCAAGATTTGACCCTTCGTTCACCCCGGCTTGCGCATCAGCGCCTCATTCCAGCCCGCCGCCGGCGGCAGGCTCACGATCTGCGATACCGGCAATGCGATCCAGAACGCGGTTGCCACGCGATTGTTTGCCGCGCCGGTGCCCTCGCAGACCGGGCTTGGCATCGGTCGTTATCAGGCGTCAAAACAGGCGCAACAGCTTGGCTACAAGCTCACGCTGGTGAGCAACAGCGACGGCCGAGTGTGTTTCGAGCTGGCGCGCAGCGGCAGCGGCTGATCAGGGAAGCTGGCCGGCGGCGAGGAGCCGGCTGAACAGGATGGGGGTGGAAATCCATATCACGGTATCGTCGAACTCCGACCCGGTAACGTTCGAGGGGTCGCGCATGACGAAAACGCGGTCGGCGTTGGCGCGCGCCTCGGCATTCTCAGCTTCATCCGTACTGGTGCCGCCGGTAGTGGCGGCGTTGGCCCCGAGAGACCAGATCACCGCAATCGCGTTGGAGGTGAGAGTAGTCGCCGCCGACGCGCAGCCACCGCTGGTCGATCCGGTTGCCGTATTGCACACGCTCAGTAAGGTTTGGCTCAGAATGTTCGACATGCCAGCGCTGCTCATGCCACTCGCGTTCGTGAACGCCCTGTTGACCCCGTTGACAGTCGAGGCCGATACCGCATAGCGGATGCGATTCTGCCACGCATCCAGCGCATAGCCATTGGTATCGATGGGCGTGAATCCCAGGGTCACCGCCGGCAGGTAGCCGATGTAAACGGTGGTGCTTACTCCCCCCGTCACGTTTGCGGGGCATGCGCCTGTGACTGCGGTGTGATTCGATGCCCCTGGAGACTCCGCCCCGCTGCTGCCAAGCGCGTAGTCCGCCGGACACGGGAAATAACCGTTGGCCGCGGCGTAGCCGATCAATGCCTCGCGCGCGTTGTCCAGGATCTTCTGCGTTTCCGTGAACTTACGGCTTTCGACCTGAGTCGTCAGAGGCACCATCAGGCTGCCCAGCAGCAGCCCGATAATCGCGATACCGACCGCGAGCTCGATCAGGCTGAACCCCGCCGCGGCGCGCGGCCGGCGGCCGTTACGGGATAGTGTAGATGCGGTCGCGGTTGTAGTTCGTCTCAGTGGGCGTGACAAAGGTGTCATCGTTGTTCCTGTTTGCGCTGTCCTCGAAATAACCCGTGATGGTAGTGAAGTTGCTGGAAGGCCAATTGCGCGCAGGGGAGCCTGTATAGCCGCCCGGAGTGATGAGTACCAAATCGACGTTAGCGCCGCTCACCTTGATATTGCCGCTGGAACAGGTTGAGCATTTGGACCCACTGTTCTCGAGCCGGATCTTCGAGACGGCGTAATAGATCACACTTGACCAACCAGTCACCGGAGAGTTACACCCGTTCGTCAGCCACGTGGGCAGCACCGGCGTCTTGGTCGATGGAGATGACGAGGGCACCGTGGTATTCCAATCGACGGGCAATGCAGTGCCGCACGGAAAGCGCCAATGATTATAGTAATCGCTTCCGCTAGCGTTGCTATCGCCGTCGGACAGATCGGCCCAGGGATAGATACCTGGCGAATATGTTGGCGACGTGGCGGTCGCCGCCTTGTAAGCCTGCAGGATCGTAATCATCTGGTTCGCGACGTATTTCTCGATCTCCGGCATGAAGTCCGGATTATTGATGGTCAAGAGGCGGTCGTTGAATGTAGAAGAAGCCACCGCGGAGGCAAACGTTGCAGTATTGCCGTTTGCATTTTCATCCTCGAGATAATTCGATGCCGTATTCTGCTGGGTTGTAGTACCTCTTACCTGTGATCCCAGCGCTTTGCCGGGGGCGAAAACGATCGCAACCGCAGCGCTGCCCCCGTTGACCGTAAGCTGGCCCAGCGAGTCGCTGGTCAGATCGGGGCAATTGGGTAAACAGTTGGGATTCTTGGCGAAATTACGTGATACCGCATACCACAAACGCTCCCCGCTGCTGTCACGCAAATCAGGTAAACCGAGCGTCTTCCATGGCAACCTCCCGAGATAAACATTACTGTTCGCGACGTAGCCAGGGCATTCATTCCCCGCGTAAAGATCGGCGACGCCATCGTTTGCTGTGTTAAGGGGATTAGCGGTGCCGTCATCGAAATCAGGGCAGGGAAAGGCGCCAGGACGAGTAGTGCTGAAATTGGTGATGGTGACGTATATTATCAATGCCGCCTTTGCCTGCGCCAGCGCGTCCATGTCGACGCGCTCGGAGGTGGGCGACACATAGGTCGACACATTGCTCGCGTTCCGGAAGACGAATATGCCGGCCGCCAGACCCAGCACCAGCAGCAGCAACAACAATACTTGCCCGCGCTCGCCTCGCCGCGAGGGACAGCGTGTGCGATGCAAATGATCGAGCATGGGGACACTACCGAGTATTACGAAACCGGGCGACAGGCCGGTTTCGCTCGACGCTCCCCTCGCCCTTCGGGGTTGGGGGTGAGGGATCGAGCGATATAACGTGGTTATGAAAAGCTCGATAATAGCGTTCACGCCTGTCACTTAGCTGGGCCCGCTTCCGCTTGCGCCGGCTGCTCCGGCTCGTTCGGTTTTTGCAAATCGGGCGCGCGCGGCGGTGGCGGCGTTGCTGCCTGCGGCTTCGGCGTTGTGGCGCTCGTCGCGGCGGGTTTGCCGGAGGGCTCGGGCTCGGGCTCGGGCTTGGGTTTTACGACTGCGCGGCGCGAGTAGCCTTCTTCGATTGTGCCGCTGAGAATTTCCACCGTTTGGCCAACCTTGAGGTCAGCGCTGCGTCCGCTTTTGGGCACGCTCAACCTGACGCGGTTGTCGGTCCGCGGGGTAACGTTGAGCGCGGCGCCCGCTGGCTGCTGCTCGGTGACCGCGCGCCGATTAACCCAGACCGTGGATTTGCCATCGCTGCGCCGGACCACGCCATTGACGCTCACTTGCTCTGGCGCCGGGGGTGGGGCCACCAGGTCCTTGTCGCGGTCATCGTCGCTGATCTCCGCATTCCGGATGTTCAGCTTGCGGAAATAGTCGAGCGCGGCGCGCTGCTCCGGCGTGAAAAACATGCGGCCGAACTCGGCGCCGGCAGCCGTGCCGGCGCCTAACATCAGAACGATCAATGCCACCAGCCGCGCTGTCATGATTTCCGGTCTCCCGCGGCGCCCGGCGGCCGTAGCGTGATCCACGCGAGCTCACAATTGGCACGCACGTTGGGCTGGTTGCGGGCGCTGCCGCTGATATCGACGCGTTCCATCGTGCATTGGTCGACCGAAAACACGCCGGCGCCCTGTTGGGCGAGCGTGCCCAGAAACGGTATCAGATCGCCCTCGTGCAGCAGCCTGACTGTGACCTTCATCACCGATTGATGCAAAGTCAACTGACCTGGATCGAGCTCGCTCGCATACGGATAAGTCTCTTGCGTGCCGATCTGGTAATTGACGCCGAACAGCCGCCTCTGTTGATTGGTGAAGCGTAATGCGTCCAGCCAATTGATGCGCTGCTCATCGCCGATGAAGCCGATGCGTTGCAGGTACTGGTAGCTGCTCAGATACCGCGCGATGATCGTGTTTTCGTCCCTGGCTTTCTGCAGCCGTGCGCGCGCATCGCGTAAATTGCTCTGTTGCTGCGCCAGCTCGCGCTTCGCCTTTGTCAGCGCGAAATTGATGTAGTAATGCAGGCTCGCGCCGATCACGATTACCGTGATTAGTGTAACCAGCGGGGCCTTCAGTGCAAGCAGGGCGTTCCGGTTCATGTCGTTTGTTTCAACACCAGCAGCAATTTAAATTCAGCCTTGCCGGGCGGCGCGTTGCTGTCTTTGGTGTCGCCGGATAGCGTGAAACTGGGGCTGACATTAAGCGGCGCATTGATGACTCTGACCTCCGCCACCCCCGGTTGCTGCGACAGCGCAGCGGCGAAGCGGGTGATGGATTCATTCGCGGCGCGGTAGTCGCCGCCAAATGGCCGCACTTCTCCCTCGACCAGCGCGCTTTGCCGGCGTGCGCCGCCGGCCGGGCCCGGATCACTCGTGGTCTTGGCGGATTTGCCGGGGTCCTGCTGCTCGATCTCGGTGCGCCCGTACTTCCAGTTAAAGTTTTTCAACTTGATGGCCGGGTTGTGATCGAGCGCCTGGCTGACGATAGTCATCATGGTTTCGGGCGAGCGCGTGAAGGCGCCTATTTTTTGCGCTATCTCGACCGCGCGTTGCAGGTTCTCGGCGGAGGCCGGCGGTGCCGGAAACCGCCGCGCTGTTTCCAGGTACTGCGCCTGCAATTGCGCGGCCTGCGCCGCCGCGGTTTCGATGTCGGACTTGATATCGACGTTGGTATCGATGATCTGATACCAGGTGAATGCGCACCAGGCTGCGATGGCGAGGGCGGTGATGCCGGCCAGCGCATAGATGCCGCGGCGCGCCCGGTGCATGCGGTAGCCGAACGTGACCTCGGCCGGCGCGAGATTGCTGTCCGGTGCGCGCAACCCCAGCAGGTGCAGATATAACGCGTCGGCCGATGAATCGAGCGCCGGCGCCGAGATGCCGAGGCGCGCGATGATTTCCTGGCGTCCCAGGCGGCGGCATTCGATGCTCGGGTTGTCGCGCGCGATGGCGCCGGCGAGTTCGGTCAGCGAGTCATCGCTGTCGACGATCAACGCCGACAACTGCTCGTCGAGCGTCATGACGCGCAGCGCATGCAGGTAGAGACGCGTGTTCGAAATTTCCTCGGCATAGCTTTTGGTTGCCTGTGCACCGGTGCTGTCGATGCTTACGAGCCGGCTGATGCGCAGCGTCTGATCGCGGAAGAAAGTCAATCGCAGGCCCGAACTGTTAATCGACGCCACCAGCAGATTGGTCTGCCTGAGCTGCAGCTTTTCAATCAATCCCTGACTTGCCGTCGACAGCAGGTAAATTCCGGCCACCGGCAACTCGCGCTCGATCACTGCCTGCACCCACGCCGTGATCAACTCCGGATTGGTGAGCGCGCAGAACAGGTAGCGCTCGTCGCGCCGCTTGGCGGAGTCGCGGCCCTGCCGCCGCGCGCTGCAATACGGTGAATTGCGGTAATACTGCTTGAGTTTGCGGTTCACCATCTCCGTGCGCTCGCTGCCAAAGCTGTGCGGCAACAATTCGAAGCGGTAATCCTCCTCGACCGCGTCCACCATCATGTGCACCGGCAGGTTGCGAATTTGCGCCAGGTAGTCCTTGAACGCACTGAGCCCGTCTACGCTGTACTCGAAGATGTCGCACGCGGCGAAGCGCCCGTCCTGCCAGCGCGCCGCGCTGACTTGTCTCGCTGACACCGCGACCAGGAGCTTATTTCCCGTATCAGTGCGGGTGAACCGGAAATGGGAAACCGGCGCCAGATCAAACGCCTTGGGCTCGGCACGCGTTACCATGCGCTATTCCTCATTTGCGCCACTCAAATTTTTACTTTACCCAGAATATCATAGACCGGGCCCAGCACCGACCACATGATCACGATCAGCGTGCCGCCGAGCACTATGGTGAGCAGCGGCCCCAGCATGGCGAGGGCCTTGTCGATCGCATCCTTGACGTCGCGATTATAGAAATAGGTGACGTTGAGAAGCGCGGTGTCGAGCGCGCCGGTGGCCTCGCCGACGCGCATCATGCGGATCACCAGCGGCGGGAAAATGCCCAGGTTGCGGAACGTCTCCGTCAGGCTGCCGCCGGCAGTGATCTGCTGGCCGGCGCGCAGCAGGCCGTCCGCAATCACGCGATTACTGACGAGGTCCTCCGAGGTCTTGATCGCATCCAGGATGGTGATGCCGGAGCGGTACATGAGGGCAAAGAAATTGGTGAAACGCGACAGTATGATCTTCTGCAGGATCGGACCGATCACCGGCAGGTGCAGCTTGGTGTAATCCCACCAATACTGCGCCTTCGGGCTCTGGTGCATCACGAGCACTGCCGCGACCGCGACGACTATCGGCACGCCGAACACGAACGGCCAGTAGTCGACGACGAAGTTGGAGACGAAAATCAGCACGCGGGTCTGCAGCGGCAGCACGATGCCCATGGATTTCATGAGCTGCACCACCTGCGGCACCACGTACATCAGCATGAACAACACCACCCCGATCACCACCAGCAGCACCAGCGCCGGGTAGATCAACAGGCGCTTGGTTTGCGAGGCGAGTTCGTCCTGCCATTTGAGCGTGCTGCCGAGGTTTTCGAATACCTCGGTCAGCCGCCCGGCCTGCTCGCCGGCGCGGACCAGGCCGACGAACACCGGGTCGAACACGTTAGGGTGCTGCGACATCGTCTGCGACAAGACGCGGCCGCCTTCCATGTCTTCGACCAGCGCCGTCAGCACCTCGCGAAAACGCGGGCTGTCGATCGCATCGCGCAGGTCGCGGATGCCTTCGATCAGCGGGATGCCGGAGCGCGCGATCTGCTCCATGTCGAGGCAGAACGTGATCAGATCGCGGCGCCTGATGCTGCCGCCGGAGCCGAAGCCGCCGCTGCTTTTTTCGATCTCGCGGAACGTGATCAGGTCGAGGTCCATTTGGCGCAGCCGCAGCTCCAGGTCGATCTCGTTCGCCGCATCGAGCTCGCCGCGCGTCTGGCGCCCGGTTTTATCGACGGCTTTGTACTTGAATGCGGGCATGGTTTGAAAGCTCGGTGTTCAGTTTTGAGTGCTTAGCTAAACTAACCTTCCGGTCATGTCGATCGCGCGCGAAACCTCGGCGAGGCTGGTGATGCCGTCGAGCACGCGTGCGATGCCTTCTTCGGCGAGCGACTGGAAGTTCCTGGCAAGCGCCGCGGCGCGCAGCTCTCTCGCGGTAGCGCGCCGCGCCACCAGCTCGTCCATGTCGCTATCCATCACCAGCAGCTCCATCACCGCGCTGCGGCCCTTGTAGCCTTTGTTGTTGCATTTGTCGCAGCCGGCCGCGCGATAAATGTGACTGGTATTTTCCGCTGCCGCGCCGAGTATCCGGCGTTCTTCCGGCGTCGGCGCATAAGCTTCCCTGCAATAGGGGCACAGCACGCGCACCAGGCGCTGCGCGATAACGCCGATGATGTTGCCGGCCATGATGTCGGGCTGGATGCCGATGTCGAGCAGGCGCGGGAACGCGCCGAGCGCCGAATTGGTGTGCAGTGTCGTGAACACCTGGTGGCCGGTCATCGCGGCGCGGAACGCCATTTCCGCGGTGTCGCGGTCGCGGATCTCGCCGACCAGGATGATGTCCGGGTCCTGGCGCATCATCGAGCGGATGCCGTTGGCGAAGTCCATGTGCACCGTATCGTTGACCGAGGTCTGGCGCATCAGAGTCAACGGGTATTCGACCGGGTCCTCGAGCGTCATGATATTGACGGTTTCGTCGTTGACTTGCGCCAGCAGTGAATACAGCGTCGTGGTCTTACCGCTGCCGGTGGGGCCGGTTACGATCAGGATGCCCTCGGGGCGCGCCAGCATCAGGTTCAATTTGGCGAGCGTCGGCTTGGCGAGGTTCAGCTTGTCGATGCTGAGGATCGATTTCTCGCGGTCGAGTATCCGCAGCACGATGTTCTCGCCGTGGATGGTCGGATGGGTCGAGACGCGAAAGTCGATCGGCCGGCCGTTCAGCGTCAGCGACAGCCGCCCGTCCTGCGGCGCACGCGTCTCGGCGATGTTCATGCCGCTGATCACCTTGATGCGCACCGTCATGCCCGGCATGTAGGTCTTGTGCAGGCTGCGTACCGTGTCGAGCACGCCGTCGATGCGATAGCGAATGCGCAGGAACGCATATTCCGGCTCGAAGTGGATATCGGAAGAGCCGCGCTTCACCGCGTCGACCAGCAGCGCGTTGACCAGCCGCACCATCGGCTGCGTGTATTCGGCGCCGCCGGCCTGCAGGCTGCTGTAATCGATCTCGCCGGTCTCGATTTCCTGCAGGATGCCGTCGACCGACAGCTCGTAGCCGTAGAATTGGTCAATGTAATCTTCGAGCTGCGCTTCGCCGGCGAGATGGGTCTTGATTTCGATGCCGGGCCCGAGCGCCGCGCGCAGCTGGTCGAACGCGACGACGTTGAAGATCTCGGCGGTGGCGATGCTGAGTTGCCGCTTTTCCGAGTTATAGGCGATCGGCAGCAGGCGATGGCGGCGCGCGAAGTCCTGCGGCACCAGTTTCAGCGCCTCGGGATCGGCCACCACATGCGCGAAGTCGATCGCTTCCTGGCCGACGGTGCGCGCCATGATGTCACGGATCGCGGCTTCGGTGATGAAGCCGAGGCGCACCAACTGGCGGCCGAGCGGAAGGTTGCTTTGTTTCTGCTCGGCGAGCGCAATGCCGATCTGGTCGGAGGTGAGCAACCTCTGCTGGATGAGCAGTTCGCCTAAACGCAGTCTTTTGCGTTGTTCAGCCATCGGGGTTCAGCCTACTCCACAACTTTTTCAAGCTTGCTGATGCGCTCCTGGGCTGCGGCAGCGCTGAAGTTGGCACGGCCTTTTGCCACGGCGAGCTGGAGCGCGCGCCGGTAGAAGTTGAGCGCCGGTCCGGGTTGGCCGATGTGCTCGAGCCCGACCGCGAGATTATAGGCATAGTCGGGATTGTCGGGCTGCAGGTGGTGCGCCTGGAAATATGTCTGCTGCGCATCCGGCCAGCGGTTCTGGTCGGCATAAACGTTGCCGAGAGTGAAGTAGAGATAGGCCGACGGGTCGCGCGCGATCAGCTGCTTGAGACGTGTCTCGGCGGCGAGCGGGTCGGCTCGGCCGAGCATGCCGATCAGTCCGGCCTGCGCCAGAGCGTTGCGCGGATCGAGTTCCAGCACCTTGAGGTAATGGCTGGATGCCTGTGTGCTGTCACCCTGTTGCGTGGCGATCGCGGCCAATCCGAGCAGTGCGTCGAGATTGCCGGGTTCGCTTCTCAGCAACTGGTGGTAGAGCTGCTGCGACGAATCGAGATTGCCGGCGTTGAGCGCCGCGTACGCGTCGGAGAGCAGCGGGTTGATGGTCGGCGTCGCACCCCCGGCGGTGACCTTGATCGTATCGCGCACGGCCGTTGGCTCCGGGGCGGCGGCAGCCGCAGCAGGCGCAGTGGCATTGCTCGCAGTGGCGGCGGCAGGCTGTGGCGTAGGAGGTTGCTCCCTGGCGGCGCCTTCCTGCAGCGGCGGCAGCAACGACGTCAGCGGGATTGGCGGCTGCCCGGCACTGAGCGTGTCGCCGCTGCTGGCGGCGGAAGCAGGCGCCGGCGCGATCGGCGCAACTGGCGTCGACCGCGGCGGCTGTTTGACGAGCGGGCTGGGACTGGCCATTTGCATTAAAACGTAGCTGCCGAGGGAGATCAGGAACAGCGCGGCGAGCGCGCCGAACACGGGCAATGGATGTTCGCGCACGTAGGCGCCGGCGCCACCGCCGGTATCGCGCCGGCCGGCGCCGATCATGGCGGCAGCCTGCGCTGATTCAGGTGATGCAGCTGCTGGCCCCGCGCCGGCCGGTTTGCCTGACGGCAGGGAGCGTTCACGCGGCGCTGCCGCCGGCGCCGTTGCTTGCTGCGGCGCCATCGGTTCGAGCGCAAGTTCGGATTTGGCTGCGCCGGCGCCCCGCGCTACCGCGTCGCCAGCGCGCGCAGCGGATGCGGGCTCGGCCCCGCCTTCCTCACGGTCCTTGGCGGCCTTATCCAAAGCCTTCATCAGCAAACTCATTTGGCCGCGCCAGTCTTTTGGCCGGAATTGGTCGCGGCCGGGGTCCCGGTTTGCTGCGGCAGGAAGCGCTGGTAGAACTTGAGCTCGTCGCTCTCCAGTGAAGGGTTGGTAATGATGGTGGCTCGCAGGAAAATCACCAATTCGGTCTTTTGCAGATTGTCGTCGCGATAAGCAAACAGGTCACCCACACTCGGCAGATTGCCCAGTCCGGGTACCGCATCGCGGCTGCGCCCGATGTCGTCCTGCATCAGCCCGCCGAGGATTACCGTCTGGCCGCTGCCGAGCTGCAGCACCGATTCCATCTCGCGCGTTTGGATCTGCGGAACCTGGTTGACGACGCCCGCGGCGGCCAGCGCCGGGTTGGGATCGTTGACGAAGCTCAGAATGCGCGAAATCGTCGGCCGCACGTTAAGCGTGACTTGACCGTTCTCGTTAATCTGCGGCGTCAGGCTCATAATGACCCCGACCGGCACGGTCTGTGCAGTGGTCGTAAACGTAGACTGGGTGCCGCCCGTGGTGCCGCTCAAGAGGATCGCCGGCTGCGCTGTGACCTGGAAATAGACGATGTTGTCGACGACCTTCAGCAGCGCGGTCTGGTTGTTCAGCGCCATCAGCTTCGGGCTCGACAACACGCGCGTGTTGCCGAACTGCTCGAGCAGCCGGATTGCCGCAGCGACGTTGCCGAGCACTGAATTGGGGTTGGCGTAACCGACGGTGAAGCTGGGCGGCGTGCCGAGATTGCCGGCGAGCAGCGATTGATCGAAGGTGATGGCGCCGCTGACCGCGACCTTGCTCCAGTCGACCCCCGCCCGGTAGCGGTCGGACAGGTGCACTTCGGCGATGGTGGCTTCGATGAGCACCTGGCGCTGCACCGCCGATGTCACGTTGTCGATGTACTCCTGAATCAACGCGTGCTGCTTTTCCGTGGCAAGCACGTTTACCGTGCCGGCCACGGGGTTAATCGAAACATCATCGGGCAAGAGTGTAACCTGCAGCAGGGGGCTGCCGGAGGCGTTTACGGCGTTAGCCAGACCCGGTGCACCTGCCCCGGCCTTGCTGGCTGCCTCCATCTGCCTGATTTTGAATTCTTGCTCCTGCTTGATCGTTTCGGCGCGTTCCGCCCGGGCTTCCGCAGTCTGGCTCTGCTGGCGCGTGGAATTCAGAATGGCACGGATATTATCGCGCATGACATCCCAGAAATCGCTGTTCTTCGATCTCGTTTGCACGCTGGTCTGCGACGCGTTCGCCCCTGCGGCGCCTCCACCGCCCGGCGCAGCCCCGCCCGCCGGAGCCCCGCCTGCCGCACCGCCGCCGCCCGGACCGGCGATCTGGCCGGAGACGCCGATGGTCGAGGTGGTATCGCGCGTCATGTTGACGTAGTTGATTTTGTAGGTCTTGAGATATGCCGTGTCCGGCGTCACCGCCAGCGTGTTGCCTTCCTGGCGGTAGCGCAAGTTGACCTGTTTAGCGAGGCGGTCGAGGATCGCCGGCAGCGTTTCATTGATTGCATTGAGACTGACCAGGCCTTGCAAGCCGGGATGGATATCGATGTTCTGCTTGGTATCGCGCACCAGCGCCAACAGCAGTTCTTTCACCGGTACTTCGTTTACCACCACGCTGTAAGTCGGCGCCTTGATCGCCGGCCTGGGTTCCGGCAGGAAACTGCTGACACGCGCCGGCGGTGGGATGTCTGCCAGCGTGGGTTTCGCTGCGGGTGTGGTGATGTGTCCCTCGGACTCCGGCAGCACCGAGCGTTTGTAGCAACCGGCAAGAAGAAACACCGTCAGCGCGCAGCCGATTGCGGCGCACGCTGCCGCGCGCGGACGTGGCGCCGCGAATTCGCAACAGACGCGCCGGGCTGTGCCGCCAACCACGTGACTGGACGCAAAGTTTGCAGCCATAGTGTGTTTTCCCAGGTTGTCAGTACTATAGGTGTTTTCGGCGTGCTGCGCCAACCAACTTTCCGAGTCGCCGCCCGCTGCGTTTCGAGCGCATTCGTGCAGCCGGCGGCCCCTCGAAAGCGCCTGGCGCTTTATTGGCCCCAGGTTCTGCCCGCACTCGGACGGCTCAAACCGTTATCAACACCAAAATCGGCAGTTGCCTGAACCTAGCAGCCTGTCGGACTTAACAGTCCGCTCAGGCTGCTAAAAGCAAAACCGGCTGACCCTTCATAATAAACTCACTCGAAGCGGTCGAATTTGGGGAAAAGCACGGGTAAATTCGCATACCTGTTCTGTTATCCTCTTCCGCAATTCCACCGGCGCCGGTTTTGCATTAGGAGTTTGTCGGGGCTAAGTCCGACAAACTCCTAGAAACGACTCGTTCAGCGACGACTAAGTTATTGTGTTTATGATAAAACTATTGTACCGTTGCAGGACGGGCACAATATCGATTCGCGTTGCGTGAAAGGGAGATTTACGTGCAGAACTTTTTCTTCTTCGCTCGGAATTTTTTGAACCAAAAATTTTCAAGATTTTCGGCATTGCTCGTCCTGCCGGCAACACTCGCCGTTCTCGCGGGCTGTGGCTCGGGATCGCAAGTATCGACCTCTACGGTCCCATCACCACCACCGGTGGTAGGTCCCCCCGTCGCGGCTCAAACGATAACCGGGACCGCCGCTACCGGCAACCCGCTCGCCGGCGCAACGGTGACCGTCAAGGACAGCACCGGCAGAACCGCTACCGGCTCGACCGCCGCTGACGGCACTTTCAGCATTGCCGTCACCGGCATGACGCCCCCCTTCATGCTGGCAGCCGTCCCTGTTTCAGGATTAAACCTGTATTCGGTTCTGCCCGCAATGGACATGACGACTACCAACACGCAGAACGTCAACATCACGCCGATCACCACTCTCGTCATGTACGAACTGAACGCCGGACAAGACCCGGCCTCAATGTTTACCAGTCTTTCATTTAGCACTAGCAACGTGACAGCCGGGGCTGTGAGCGCGAAAGAAACTACCGTGCGAAGCAAGCTCCCGGCGAATTCCGTGAACCCGATTTTTAGCATGATGTATGGCAAGTTTGTGGCGCAAGTCGGCGGAAACGATCCCTACGATACAGCCCTGAATAATCTTGGAAGGATAACCTCGATCTCCGCCTCGGGCGTGGTCCTCACCAATGCTGCGGGCGTTACCACCACTTACACCAGCACCTCCGTTGCGGTAACCGTCGCCACTATCACCTTGGCGATGACAGACACCACCGCGCCTTTCGCCGCCAGAACGTCCATATCCAGCAGCAGCCCCGCGCGGGTAACGGCGACCGTCAGGAACGCCAGCGGCGCCGTGGTGCCAAACGCCATCGTGACCTTTTCCGCCGACCCGCTCTTCGGCGCATTCTCCGGCGGAGCCAATACGGCGCTGACCAATGCGAGCGGTATTGCTTCGGTCACGCTGACTACGTCCAATACATCGGGTGGAGCATCCACGGTAACGGCGAACTCAAATGTTGCCGGCACTGCCGTGACGGCCTCGCTGAATTACTCGATCGGGGCTTCCACTATCACCCTGAGCGCGATTATTCTGCCGCCTGGAGTGCTTTCTGCTTACGGCACCGCGAGCGTTAGCGTGGATGTGCTGAACAACGGCGTACTGTATACAACGCCGATAACCGTCAGCTTTACCTCAGCCTGCGCCAGTAGCGGCAAGGCATCATTAACCCCATCCGTGACCACGGTGAACGGAAGGGCGACGGCGTCCTATCTGGACAACGGCTGCAACAATACATCCTCAGGGGATACCATAACCGCGACGCTGATAAATGGGGTAACGGCGACCGGCAACCTGAAGGTAGGCGCACCGAGCCTTGGCTCGATTCAGTTTGTATCGGTGGTAGTGAATCTGCCGACGGGCACGCCGCAGCCGACGCCGCCCATGATCACGCTGAAAGGCACGGGTGGGGCAGGCCACTCCGAAACGGCGCGGGTGACGTTCCGCGTGGTGGACAGCGCCGGCAATCCAATCGGCAACGTTCTCGTCAACTTCAGCCTCAACACCTCGGTGGGCGGGCTATCTCTGTCTTCCGCATCGGCCACTTCAGACCCCGCCACCGGCAATGTCGTCACCAACGTACTTTCCGGCACCGTGGCCACTGCGGTGCGGGTGACGGCCACGGCCGGCGCTCTCTCCACGCAGTCCGACCAGCTTGTCATTTCAACCGGCATTCCCTCCCAAGATAACTTTTCGCTTAGTGTTTCCACCTTCAATATCGAGGGCGCAGATATTGACGGAGTGCCAACCACGCTGACGGCACGGTTCGCTGACCATTTCCACAACCCCGTGCCCGATGGAACGGCGGTATCTTTCACCAGCGAAGGCGGATCGGTGCTTCCGAGCTGCATCACGGTCGGCGGCGTGTGTACTACGGTGCTGACCAGCCAGGCGCTGCGCCCGACCAACGGCCGGGTGACGGTGCTGGCACGCGCCACCGGCGAGGAAGCGTTCACTGACCTCAATGGCAACGGTACCGTGGACGGCATAAACGAGATGATCGATGCCAACGGCATCCCCACCGACATGCCGGAAGCATTTGTTGATTTCAACGAGAACGGCGTTCGGGATGCCAACGAGCCGTTTTTCGATTTCAATGGCAATGGAATTTATGACGGCCCGGACGCCAGATACAACGGCATACTGTGCACTGCCGGGGCGGCGATTTGCAGCACGCAGAAGTCCATCGATGTGCGCGGGAGCGCAGTGGTCGTCTTCTCGACTTCATCGGCTAACATCGTGATAAACAACGGCGCGACGATTACGTTGCCGCAGTGCACGCTCGCTGGTGGTGCGGGAGCACCCCGGACGTTCAGTGTCTCGGTGGTTGATCTCAATGGCAACGCCATGCCTGCCGGGACGACAATAGCCTTTTCCGCGGATAACGGGACGATTACTTCCGACACCAGTGTTACCGTGCCGAACACTACGGGTTGCCGGACTGGTTTTGCCGGTTGCCCCGCGAGCGCAGGGTTGCCAAATTTCGGAAATATTTCCGTCACCATGAAGAGCGACGCCACTTTTGCCGTTGGGCCCCCGGCGCTGTGCACGGACAGCAACGGCAGCAGCGGAAGTTTTACGGTCAAGGTAACTACACCCAAAGGCTTCATTACCACCAATTCCGTGGGAGTCACCGATTAGGAGTTTGTCGGACTTAGCCCCGACAAACTCCTAATGCAAAACCGGCGCCAGTGGAATTTCGGAAGGGGATAACAGATAGGCGAGAAGTTACCCGCGTTTTTCCCCAAATTCGACCGCTTCGATGAGCTGAAAAAAACGAGGGCATCCGCAAGGATGCCCTCGTTTTGTTTCAGGAGGGCTGGGAACGGGCGATCTCGACGCGTATGCCTTGCACCGTCCGCAGTATCGGATTGTAGGTCTTCAATGGCGCCGGCAATTTGGCCAGCGCGTCAAGCGCGGTGCGGCGATTGTTGAAAGACCCATACAACACGGTCAGCGACGGTTTCCGTTTCGCAATAGTACGGTACACAAAGATCTCATTGATTTGGACAAATTTGCCGATGGCATTCAGGTGTTGCGTCAACTGCTGCGGGTTTTCTGAGCCGAACAACTGGATACTGTAGGTGTTTTTGTCCTGCTGCGACAACCATTTTTGAGTCGCCGCCAGCCGCGCTTCGAGCGTATCCGTGCTGTCCGCGGCGGCTACCGGGGCTGGAGTGGGAGCAGGAGCGGACTTGGCCGCGGGCGGTTGCGATGGGAGAGCGCTGGCCGCGGGCGCTCGCGCCGGCATGCTGTCGCCCTGATAGGCCTGGAACAATGCGTAGAGCGCGATGCCGAGGCCGGCGCCGAGCGCAAACAGCGAAGCCGCGAACCAGAGCTTGAGCCGCGGCCGCGACGGTTCGTCATTGCTGAATTCGCTGTCGCGCACCGCGGCCTTGACGTGTTCCAGCGTGAGGGTGTGGGTATTCCCGGCAAACGCCGCCAGCAGCGCCTTATCGGCGATCAGGTTGATGCGCCGCGTGAGCCCGTTCGTGGCTTTGGCGATGGCATTGATGACCGGCGGCGAGAACAGGTCCGGACCACGGTAGCCAGCGGCGCGCAGGCGGAAATTCAGGTAATCGCGGATCTCGCCGGGTTTCAGCGGATTCAAGCGGAAACTGTGGGTGATGCGCTCGCGCAGCTGGCGGATGTGCGGTTGGCGCAGATTGTCATCGAGCTCGGGCTGGCCGAACAGCACGATCTGCAACAGCTTCGCGTGCGCGGTCTCGAGGTTCGACAGCAGCCGTATCTCCTCGAGAGTAGAGATCGGCATGCTTTGCGATTCCTCGACGAACATCACCACCTGCTTGCCCTGCGCGTGGCGCTCGAGCAGATGGCCGTGCAGCATCTGCATCACCTCCAGGCGGCTGGCGTCGCGCGGCGGCTTCAGCTGCAGCTCGAGCGCGATCGCGTGCAGGATTTCCTCGGGCGAGACGCTGGGATTGGCGAGATAAACGGTCTCGACGTTCGCCGGCAGCCGCGACTGCAGCATGCTGCACAGCATGGTCTTGCCGCTGCCAACCTCACCGGTGACCTTGATGATGCCTTCGCCCTGGCCGATGGCGTACATCAGCGTTTCGAGTATCGGGCCGCGGTTGCCGCCGCTGTAGAAAAACCCGGTGTCGGGCGTGATGCGAAACGGCGGCTGGGCAAGCCCGAAATGGGTGTAATACATCAGCCGGCCCGTTTTATTCAGGCGGACTCTGCGGATCGCCCGGCGTGCCGTAGTTCTGCATGCGGCTGTAGAGCGTGGTGCGGTGAATCCCCAGCAGCTTCGCCGCCTGCGACAAATTACCCTGAGTGATCATCAGCGCCGCTTCGACGTAGCCTTTTTCCCACTGCTGCAGCGTGTGATCGAGATCGAAGTTTTTCTGGACCTGCAGGTGCCTCCTGGCAGCTTCCAGCACCGACTTGAAATCCTGGCCCAGCGGCAGGCCGGGCAGATCGATCTCCACGCTTTCCATATCGAGCTCAGCCTGCAGCTGATCGACGTTGACGTGCTGGCCCGCGTACTTGGTCGTGAGCCGGATCACGATATTGCGCAACTCGCGCACATTGCCGGGAAAGCTGTATTCAAGCCACAATTCCATCGCTTTCGGATCGAGAACGAACGGATCGATCTGCGCCTGACGCGCGTAGAAATCGCGGAAGTGGTCGAGGAGCAGCCGCTTGTCGTCGCCCAGTTCGCGCAGCGGTGGCACGTTGATGGTGAATACGGAAAGGCGATGATAGAGGTCGGCGCGGAAACGCCCGTTGCGGATTTCCTGGCGCATGTCGCGATTGGTGGCGGCGATCACGAGTGCGTTGCTGAAGCGGCTCTGGGTTTCGCCGACGCGCTGGTATTCGCCGTTTTCGAGCACGCGCAGCAGTTTCGCCTGC
>PLYS01000015.1 GCA_003153455.1 Betaproteobacteria bacterium
TCGAAGATGCGCGGATATCCCTCGAACGGGCCTTCCGCCAGCTTTGGCAGCTGGCGGTAATACCGTGGCGGAAGATCGGTTCGGATCTCGCGAATCTGATCTTCAGCGACATGGAAATTGTCGATCAGCCATTCGGCCGCGGGCGTTATCGGGCGCTTATCCTTGATTGCNNCGCAAGCGGCCGCCCCCGCTCCGGTTGCGAACTGACAGATTGCGCCGCAGCCAAGCTCTCGGCGTGCTGCTCAAGACGCTCGACGCTAAAAAGCTCTTCGCGGATTGCCTCCTCGTCGGCCCAAGGCGGAACCGATGACTTTCTCGGTAGGAATCTTGAAAATAGCCTACGCAAGTATCCCTCGCTCTCGATGACGGTCTTCGTCGCGCCGGACCCGCGCGTCGCTCGTGACGAGATGTCACGGTTGCCGACGCGACGGAAGGCAACTCATTTGCGGACCGGCACCTGCATCAACTGCCTCGCGTTTTGGACGCTGACTTACCCTAAAGTCCGCGGCACCTCTACCGACACGCGTCGTGGGTGGGCTTGGAATTCGCCGATATCGTGAGGATACCTGAGAAGCGGGAAGAAAAGGCTGGCTTTGTGATCTGCATGTTCACATATAAGCACAATTAACGCGAACACATCATGACCTATGTTGGCTGAGTGACCATCGGCGGTAAGCGCTCCAAAACAGCGGAACTTTTAACGCGCCATCGCAAGTTCACCAACCAGCTTCCGGTGCGGAGAATACGGCTGTGAATGCTTTGACGGACAGTGAGATTCGTGCCGACCGGCTGCGCTCGGAGATCGCGCAGCTTGAAGCGCGGTACGACGGATTGTTTCCGCCTGGAATCTATTCGGTCCTCGAAAGCCTCAGACGGGAGCTTATTGCCCTCGATAAGGCCGTTTAGCCGGACAACGCCCTAGCGCCGGTCAAGTGCCCCAAGCAGCATACTGATGTGGCCGTCTCCCCACATCGGCAAAAGCAGGCGCGAAAACGTCGACGCGTCGCGCGATCCGTCATGCCAATAGAAAGTCGGTATGCCACCCTCGACCGCGGCGCTGCATTGCGAACGTAGATATTCAAACGGCCCGCGCAGCGCGACTTCATCGGCAAATTTTCCAGTCAATGGCTGACCGTCAGCGGCTGCGAACGCCTTCCCGATCGTGTTGAACCGAAAGCGCTCAGGATCGGCAAACACATCCATCAACAATAGGCTATCAGTCAGATCCGGCAGCGCCGACAGCTTGAGATCGTCCCAAAATGGCATCTCGTTACCGGCACGCTTGAGGCTTTCCCAGTAGGAACGGACCCGCAGAAGATTCGGGCTCATCTCAGCTGGAAGCGGATACGGAGACTTCACTGTACTTATCACTCCGCCTCAAGAGTGCGCCCAGGCAAAATACCAAATTCCAATAGCGCGATCAGGCGAGCCTGTCGGCCCCCACAAACCGCATCAACTATAGCATAAAGCCGATAAGAATTGATCGCAAAGTGCGTCCCCATTCATCAGCTACCGTCAGCGCCCTCAATCCCAGTCATTGCCGCTGCCAAAAACAGAAAGACAAATACGCCGCCGATAATCCCAAATGTCAGCATTGGCTAAATCCTTTGGTAGCGTTCCCGGAAGATGAGGCCTCGGCTTGGGAAGTTGGGGCCGCTTCATTTTAAGGCCCGCTCGGCCCATTCGAGGGACTTTGCAGGTTTGCCATCGAATAAAGCCTTGTCCGCCGTCTTTGGTTCCATCGCACCGTCAGAATCCCATGATTCAATCGCAAGAATGGGCACAAAAGATCGAAAGTCGCCGCCAGATGCATCGGCATGGAACAATAGCTGGCTCTGGGGGTTGTGTTGCGTCCAGCCCCAGGCGGTTGGAATATCCCAACCATGGAAAGACACATGCAAACCAAGTTTTTTGTACCCATGATGCTTCTCGCGACACTGACGCTGCCGATGGCGGCGCAAGCGCAAGGCACGGTTCGAGGCGCGCAAGAAGGCGCGGCGCAGGGCGGACGAGATGCGGGCCCTGTCGGCGCGGTCGTCGGAGGAACGCTCGGTGCAGTAGCCGGCACCGTCGGCGGCATCCTAGGCGTCGAAGAGCGCCCACGCTTTCGCGAGTATGTTATTCGTGAGCGGCAGCCTTCGTATCGCTATAGCGATGACTTCCGCGTCGGCGCCGTATTGCCGGAAGCTGGCGTCACCTACTACGAGGTTCCTGCCGAGTACCACGTGACGGGTTACCGCTACACCTACGTGAACGACCGCCCCGTGTTGGTCGATCCGCGCACGCGACGTATCGTTGAAATCATCGAATAACACCCGACAGACCAGACTGAACAAAGATGCGCTCCGGCTTACGGCCGGGGCGCATTTTGTTTGAGTTCCTGATCAGACCATGATGCACTCGGGACTGCTCCGATCGCTTTCGTTAAACAGAGGCAGTCAGACCAAAATTGCACAAGACCGCATCGCAACCGTTCGATACGCCGCTGTGGGCCTTTTCGCTCGACGTTTATGGCAGCGACGGCGTGGCCGAAGAATGCCTCGAACTGCAGGAACGGTTGAACCTCGACGTCAATCTCCTGTTGTTCGCCGCATTCAGCGGCGCGGTCGATGCCGTGCGGCTCGAGATGCAAGATATCGCCGCTGCGAATGGTGCAGTCGCCGACTGGCATAGCGAAATCGTGCGTGCGCTCCGCCGCGCCCGGCGTGCGCTCAAGCCGGCGAGCACCGATGCCGACAATCCGCTGCGCGAGGCGAGCGCCACTCTACGTGCACAGGTCAAGGCCGCCGAACTGGATTCGGAAAAGATCGAGCTGGCGATGTTGTGGCAATGGTCGCAGTCGCGCCTTGCCGACCGGCCGCGCACCGAGCGCAATCGGGCGCTCGCGGCCAATCTCTGTGGCGTGCTCGAGTTCTACCGCGTGGCCGCCGGCCAATCGGAAGCGGCGGCCATCCCGCGTCTGCTCGAAGCGGCCGCGACCTATGCCCGATCAATTCCGTAAGTGGTCCGCTCAGGAACCCTTGCCGCTAGGCCCGCGCTCTGACGTGCCGCGATCTGGCCGGTACTTGGTCTCGGGCTTGAGGCCCTTGCGGCGGAGCTTTTCGCTGATCCGCCCATTGTCGAGATAGCGGCCTTGCGCGGCGCGTTTGGCGGCCTCGTCCCATTGCGGCAGCCAGTCGCCGAGCGAATAGCCGAACCACGGCGCCTGCGGCCGCAGCGGGCCGAGGTCGAGCTCCTGCCAGA
>PLYS01000630.1 GCA_003153455.1 Betaproteobacteria bacterium
TGCATGTGCCCTACAAGGGCGGCGGGCCTGCGGTCATCGACCTCATCGGCGGCCAGGTGCAGCTCACCATCATCAGCGCGGTGGCGACGCTGCCGCACGTCAAATCGGGCAAGCTGCGCGCGCTTGCGATCACCAGCGCGGCGCGCGCGCCCGATCTGCCCGAGATTCCGACGGTCGCCGAATCCGGGCTGCCCGGGTACGAGGTCGTGCTATGGTACGGAATGTTTGTGCCGAAAAACACGCCGCGCGCCATCGTGATGCGCCTCAACCAGGATGTGGTGGCGCTGGTGCAAACGCCGGAATTCCGCGAACGGCTATCCAGCGAAGGCGGCCGTGCGGTAGGCAACACACCCGAGGAATTCAACGAGATCGTCAGGCAAGACATCGCCAAGTGGGCGAAGGTCGTGAAGCAGGCCGGCATCAAAGTCGATTGACACCGTGAGGAAGAACAAGATGCAGATCAGCAAGCGGTCCGCCGCGGCGTTGGGCGCGTGCGTGGCCATCGCAGCGACAACAGCGCCCGCGCTGGCGCAGCAGAGTTACCCGAACAAACCGATCCGCATGGTGTGCCCGTTTCCGCCGGGCGGCACCACGGACCTCGTCGCGCGCCTGGTCGCGCAGAAATTCAGCGAAGCTTGGGGCCAGCAGGTGGTGGTCGACAACCGTCCGGGTGCGGGCGGCGTGATCGGCACCGAGATGGTCGCGCAGGCGGCACCCGACGGCTATTCGATCCTGCTCGGATCGATCACCACGCACGCCGTGAATCCCGCGCTCTACAAGAAGCTGCGTTTCGATCCCATCAGGGACTTCGCGCCGGTCAGCCTGGTGGTGTCCTCGCCCCAACTGCTCGCGCTCCATCCGTCGGTGGCAGCCAAATCGGTGAAGGAACTGCTCGCGCTCGCGAAAGCCAGGCCCGGCCAGCTCAACTACGGCTCGGCCGGCACCGGCACGTCACCGCACCTGACCTTCGAGCTGTTCAAGAGCATGGCCGCAATCGACGTCGTGCACGTTCCCTACAAGGGCACCGGGCCCGCGATCACCGATCTGATCGGCGGCCAGGTGCAGATGATGATCACCGGCGTGGTCGCGCTCATGCCGCACGTGAAGTCGGGCAAACTGCGCGCCGTCGGCGTAACGAGCGCCAAACGCGTCGCCGCCCTGCCCGAGGTGCCGACCATCGCGGAGTCCGGCGTGGCCGGATTCGACGTGAGCTCGTGGTTCGGCGTATTCCTGCCGGCTGCCACACCGCGGGCCATCGTCATGAAGATGAACCGGGAGATCCACCGGATACTCGAAAACCCGGAGGTGCGGCAGCGCCTGATCGACCAGGGCGCCGACCCGGCAAGCAACACACCGGAAGAATTCGCCGCCTACGTCAAATCGGAAATGACCCGCTGGGGCCAGGTCGTGCGCAGCACCGGCGCGCGGGTGGATTGAATCTGGATTCGTTCACGAGCCCATAGTCTCAATTCTACAGCGAGGAAACCCGGATGGAAAATTTTGTGCTGATGGTGCATTTACAGCACTCACATCTTGCCCGGCAAATGCTGGCAAAATTCTATGATCGTCGATGCAACGGCATACAAGGGTGGATGGAGCGCAGCGGAATCCACCAAACGCTGCGGGGATAACGCGTGGATCGAGCGCGTGGTGGATTCCGGCGCGAAAGGCGCCTGTATCCGCCCTACAAGAAGCGCTCGGCACACGCGGCGGCTTAACGTAGTGCCATTGGGGTCCCACCCCGCATTGGGCATCACCCAGCAATAACGGTATCAGTAAACTCGCCGCGCCAGCTTCGCTTCCTGCATGATCGTGGTTGCGAGCTCCTCGACTGACTTGCTGGTCGCATCGAGATAAGGAATATGTTCCCGGCGCATCAGCGCCTCGGCCTCACGCACCTCGAATTCGCAGTTGGGGAGTCTCGCGTATTTGCTGCCGGGAAGGCGCTCTCTGCGGATCTGGTGCAGCCGCTCCGGATCGATCGTCAGTCCATAGAGTCGTTTTTTCAGACCCCGGATCTGCGTGGGCAGCTGCATGCTGCTGAAGTCCTCCGGAACGAAAGGGTAATTCGCCGCGCGGATGCCAAACTGTATTGCAAGGTATAGGCAGGTTGGCGTCTTGCCGCAGCGCGATACGCCAACCAGAATAATATCCGCCTCGGCGAAGTCGGGTGTCGCCAGGCCATCATCATGCGACAGCGAATAGTTCAACGAATCGATACGGTGATGATAATTGCCGAGATCGCTGGCGCTGTGCGAACGCCCGGCCGCATGCGACGCCGGCATGCCGAGTTCCTCTTCCATCGGCCGGATAAAAATTTCGAAGCTGTCGAGAAACAGCGCGTTAGCCGAAGCCATTATGGCCGACAGCTCGGAATGAACGAGTGTGCTGAATACGAGCGGCCGGGCCCCGTCCTCGGCGCCTTGGCGATTGATCCGCTCGACCGCAGCGCGCGCTTTCTCAACCGTATCGATGAACGGCAATGTCACTTCGTTGAAAGCGATGCCCTCAAATTGCGTGAGAAGACTATGGCCGAGCATCTCGGCCGTGATACCGGTGCGGTCGGAGACGAAGAACGCGGAGCGCTTCAATTGATCCTGATCCCCGCCCGAGCAACAACCTGCCGCCACTGCTCGATCTCCTTGCGGATCTGCTCGTAGAGTTGTTCCGGTGTGCCGCCGGCGGGCGACATGCCGTCCGCCTGCAGCCGGTCCTCCATTTCTCTCAGCTTGATGATCTTCGTCATCTCGCTGTTGAGACGCTCAACGATCGCCTGCGGCACTCCTTTCGGCCCGATGAGACCGTGCCAGTTGGTGACTTCGTATCCGGGCACACCCGACTCGGCAACCGTCGGAAGGTCTGGCTCGGCGGCGATGCGTTCCGGCGTCGTTACCGCAAGCGCGCGCAGCCGTCCCGCTTTCGCCAGCTCGATCAGCTCCTGCACAGTCTTCACCGGCAGTGATGGATGCACGACCACCACGTACGGGCCGCGCGCGACCGGGATCACGGGCGTGAAGTCGTTGAGCGGGTCGAACCTGAGCGAATAGAGACTGGGATTGATCGCATAACTCGGTGTGATCATCGTGAACGTGTAACCGTCGGGCGCCGCACGCACGCCCAATTCGTAGCCGAGCGTGCTGCCCGCGCCGGGTCGGTTGTCGACGATGACTTGTTGCCCGAGTGCTTCCGCGAGCTTGTGTCCCATGAGCCGGGCGACAAAATCCGTGCCGCCGCCGGGAGCAGTGGCCACGATGAAGCGGATCGGCTTGGAAGGATAGTCCGCGGCGGTCAAGACCGGGACCGCGGCCGCAAGAGCCGCTGCCGCGATCGTCGTTATCAGGTTGCGACGGAACATGAGAGAACCTATTTCGATTTGTGCGCGGCTTTGCGCGCCGGCCTCGCATCGAGCTCACGATAATGACGGAAGATGCCCTTCTGGTTGAACGGCAACCGCCGCTTCGAAGCCAGATACGCGGAAATCCGCGGCAGCGCCGCGACCCGGCCGCTCAACGCGTCCAGCAGCGGATGCCCGCGCTTCAACTGCGCCATGGCGCGCGGAAA
The DNA here is from genome assembly GCA_003153455.1 of Betaproteobacteria bacterium. Taxonomy (GTDB): domain Bacteria; phylum Pseudomonadota; class Gammaproteobacteria; order Burkholderiales; family SG8-41; genus PALSA-1004. The sequence continues at coordinate 3,562 of PLYS01000630.1, forward strand.
CGCATAGCGCAAGCCCGCCATTACCTGGAACATGGAAAGGTCGACATAGCTCAGCGTCTCCCCGACCATGTGGTCGTTACCGTGAGGATTGCGCCTGAGAATACTTTCAAAGTAACCGAGAAATTTCGGCAACCGGTCTTTGCGGAAAGCTGCCGCGCGGCGCCGTGCTTCCGGCTTCTGCTCTTCGTAATAGAGTGCGCCCGCGATCGGATGATGCGTATCATGAGCATGAGTGACGAGATCGGCGAGGGTCAGTTGCAGTTGATGCGCCCATAAGCGGCCCGCTTCGTCCGTTGGCGCCAGATCATGCCGGGCGCCGAGAAACATGAGAATATTGGCGGTCTGCCCGATGATCCGATCGCCCGCTTTCAGGAACGGCGGCGCATAGGGCGGGCGTTCGATCGTCTCGTCTTCAAGCCACCGCATCAGTGCGGCCACGCCCATGCCGGCGGCTTCGGACTCGCGCGCCACATCTATATATTCGGCGCCCGCCTGCTCCAGGGCGAGGCGGACGAACTCGCCGCGACCTTGTATCGACGGCCAATAAAAAAGCTCATATCGCATGACAGTACTCCCGATGGCCATTCTGACTTACGTTGCGTCTTGATTCAACTCGCAGTGATGCCTGCCTGCCGCACTACTTTAATCCACTTCGTTATCCCGTTTTTCAGGAACGCTGCAAACGCCGGCGGCGATTCGACGAGCGGCCGAGAGCCATCGCCGGCCAGGAGTTCCGTCAGTTCCGGCGCATTCAGGATCTGCGTCAGCTCCCGATGCAGTCGCATGAGGATACTCCGCGGCGTCGCTGCAGGGGCGACCAGTCCATTCCGGATCAGGATCTCGTACCCCGGCACACCCGATTCCGCAATGGTTGGGACTCCGGGCAGCAACGGCCACCGCTGCGCGGTGGTCACCGCGATCATTTTCAGGCGCCCCGCCTTGATATGCGGCAATGAGTGATGATTACTCTGTGCTTTGCATTCCGCACCCTGCACTCTGCGCTCATCACTTCGCCGCATCCGCGCGCCGCAACATCTGCTAGATCCCGCGCGTTCTTCCGCCGTCGACGTTGATTGCGCACCCGGTGATCATGCCGGAGCGCGCCGAAGCAAGGAAAACCGCCAGGTCGGAAATGTCCCCGGGTACCACCACGCGCCCCATCGGCACGTCGGCCACCAGATGCTTTTTCGCCTCGTCGATCGAAATTCCGCGCTCGCGTGCAGTGATGGTCACGAGTTCCGTCCACCGCCCCGTATCCGTCGAGCCCGGGCAAATGGCATTGACCGTAATTCCGTATTGCCCGAATTCGTTCGCGAGGGCTTTCGTGATGCTCAACGTTCCCAGATTGATGGGGCCTGACATTACGGAAACCCCGCCCGGCTCGCGTCCGCGTGTCCCCGAGATATTGATCACGCGCGCCTGGTCCGATTTTTTAAGATGCGGCAGCGCTTCGCGAGTCATGCGGATGAGGCCCAATGGTTTGACCGCGAAATAGCGTTCCCATGCATCATCGGGTATGTCGTTCAGTCTCCCCCGATATGCGCCGCCCGCGCAGTTCACAAGAATGTCCACGCCGCCCATTTGCCCGATAGCCGTGGCAACCGCGGGTTTGATGGCCGCGGGCTGCCCGAGATCGAGCGACACCACGACGACGCGCAACCCATCGTGCGCGGTCCGCAATTCATGCGCGAGCGCCTCGCAGCGGGCGACATCCCGTCCGAACAGCGCCAGATGCACGCCTTCGGCCGCAAGCGCGATTGCAATTGCCCGGCCGATGCCGCGGCTTGCGCCTGTGACAAACGCGGTACGGCCCTTGAGTTTGAGTTCCATTTAGGCATTTCCCGCTAACGCTTCCTGCGCGATTCGATCTTCAGAAGCTTTGCGGCGTTGCCGCCGATGATGGCATCCTTTTGCGCGCGCGTCAGTGCCGGCGCCGAGTTCACGAAGTCCACCGGCTTGTAGTAGCCCATATCGTAAGGGTAATCGGTACCGATCACGACGTGGTCCGCGCCCCACAGCTTCACGAGATGATCGAGCTGAGCGTGACTGAACACCACGGTATCGAAGTACACCTTCTTCAGATACCACGTCGGCGGCCGCTTGATATGGTCGTGGCATTCCGGGCGCACTTTGTACGCGTGGTCCATGCGCGCCGGATAGTGGGCAAGATAGCCGCCCCCGTGCGCCGCGACGAACTTAAGGCGGGGGTGGCGTTCGAGCACTCCACCGAAAATGATGTGCGACAGCGCGATGGTGGTGTCGAGCGGATTGCCGATGACGTTGGTGAGAAAGTGTTCGTTCAGGCGCCGGGTATCGGTAAAGCCCAACGGATGCAGGAAGATGACCGCGCCGAGTTCCTCCGCCTTTGCAAAGACCGCTTCGAAGCGCGGATCCGACAGGTCCACGCCGTTGACATGGGTGCTGATCTCGATGCCGCGGAAACCGAGCGTCTTCATGCAGTATTCCAGTTCGGC
>PLYS01000187.1 GCA_003153455.1 Betaproteobacteria bacterium
CGCCCGGCGAAGTCGTGGCGAAAAAGGACTACGAACTGTCACAGGCAATCGAGTTCCTCAAAAGCCGCGGCCCCGTGAGCGCAAGCGCCAACTAAAAGCCATGAAAAACTAGTGAGGCCGTGCGCCGGACACTTTGATCGCGACCCGCATTTTCTCGACTTGCGTTCGGATATGCGACGCGTACTCCTGCGGTGTCGTGCCCAGTGGATCGGCTCCCAGATGCGCCAACCGCTCCCGAAAATCCACCGTCCCCACGGCCTTGAGCTGCTCCGCATTGAGCTTGGCGATGATTTCGCGCGGCGTTCCGGCCGGTGCCGCCAAGCCGTACCATCCGGTCCATTCATAGCCCGGAACGGATTCCGAGATTGCCGGCAAATCGGGAGCGAGCGGGGTGCGCTTGGGGCTGGTAACGCCCAGTGCCCTCACTTTCCCCGTCCGGATCGCAGGCAATATCGCAGTTGCCACCAGGGCCGTGAGTTGCAGCTGACCGGACATCGTGTCGGTCACTACCGGAGTCGTTCCCTTGTAGGGCACGTGCACGATGTTGATGCCCGTCATGCTCCTGAACATTTCAGTCGCAAGGTGGGACGATGTGCCGGAACCCGGGGTGCCGAAATTGAGCTGCCCCGGTTTCGCTTTCGCAAGCGCGACCAGCTCCGGGATCGACGTCGCCGCAACCGCGGGGTTGACCACCAGAATGAATGGCGTTGAAGCAATCAGGCTGATCGGCGCGAAATCCCTGATCAGATCGTAGCGGAGCTTCTCGAACATCGCGAAAACGATTGGCTGCTGCGATGTGATCATGATCAAGGTATACCCGTCAGGCATAGCCCTCGACGCTATCTCCATGGCGATATTGCCACTCGCGCCGGCCCTGTTGTCGATGACCGCTTGCTGCCCCCAGGTGTCCGTCAGCATTCTGCCAACCAGCCGCGAGACCGCGTCAAGCCCTGACCCCGCCGTATTCGGCACCACGATGCGGATGGGCCTGGACGGATAGTCCTTCGCCGCCTGCCGCTGCCCAAAGCTTGCCGCTGGCGCGCACAAAAGCAGCACCGCGCAACCCAACACCCCCGACCTCGACCTGCTGAGCATGTCTCCTCCGCGCGCCTTGCATCCGGCGAGGCGGCTGTCTTCCGCCCAGCCAAACTCTAACGCGTTCGTCCGCCAATCACAATCGTTGCAGGCAAGCCTCCCGCGCATACATTGACACTGCGCAGCCCCCGCTATAGGCTTTCTCAAGCGCAACTTACTTGTGTCCCGAAGGAGCGAACGATTTATGTCCGGCTACCCGAAAATACTTCATACCGAAGAAGGCATGCGCGATGGGCTGCAGATCGAAAGCCCGGACATTCCTGTATCAGACAAGATCCGCCTCATCGACGCGCTCTCGGAGACCGGTCTCAAGGAAATCGCCGTCGGCTCCTTCGTGAGTCCCAAGTGGACGCCGCAGATGGCGTGCATCGATGAACTTGTGCGCGGCTTCCACCCCAAGCCCGGAATTCGCTATACGTACACCGCGCTTAATGAGAAGGGTCTGGAGCGCGCGCGCATACACCCCTCCGCTCAACGAGCGGGTCAACGAATACTCGACCCGGTTCGACATGTGCGACGTTTTCGTACAACGCAACAACAATCGCACGCAGGCCCAGCAGATTGCAGCCTGGCCTGGGCAGATTGAAAGAGCCCGCGCGCGCAGCATCACCGACGGCGGCATGGCCCTCGCGAGCAATGCGTGGGGTTCAAACTGGACCGGCGAGTTCACGCTCGAGCAGCGCATGCGGGTTCTCGATCGGATGTACCAGCTGTGGGCCGAAGCCGGCATCACGGTCAAGCGCGTGGATTCTTCCGACGCGATGAGCTGGAACATGCCGCACCAGGTCGAGCGGCAACTGGGAGCGGTCAAGGAGCGCTGGCCCTCAATCAATGACTTCAACCTGCATCTCCACAACGGCCGCGGCACGGCGCTGGCCTCGGTCTACGCGGCGCTCCGCGTGCTGGACGGCGGCGACACGCTACGCCTGCAGACTTCCATCGGAGGCATGGCCGGATGCCCGTACTGCGGCAACGGACGCGCTGCGATGATGATCGCAACCGAAGACCTGATGCACATGCTCGAGGAAATGGGCATCAGCACCGGCGTTGACCTGTACCGATTGATTGAAGTGGTTTGGATTGCCGAAGAAATCGTCGGGCATCCTCTATACGGGTTTGTGTCCAAGGCGGGGCCGCGGCCGCGTTCCAACCACCTTTATCCGATGGACATGCCGCGCATTGAAACGCTCGAGCAGGCCAGGCACTTTATTCTGGGTCCGCAAGCCTATGCGGGCGCGCCGTCACCGTGGAGCGCTCCGATTACCAGCTACCAGCGTCCCGATTCTCTAATCGGGCAAAATGCCCCGGCCGGCAACGCGCAAGCGCCTGATGCCGCGCCCCCGGCGAAAGTCAGAGCGATCCCGCGTTGAGCCGCGACTCGGTCTGGGCGGACGACCTGCGCGGGAAAACTACGCCGCAGGTCCGGACACTGAAGGAATTGCTTGCCGGGTTGAAAACGCGGATATTTTCGCCGAGCGTCATTCGGCGCAATGTCGTCGAAAGCTCTGACTGTTCTTCATTCAGCGCGGATGTTGGCCTCGCGCGCGACTTTTGCCCACTTGACCATGTCGCTACGGAGCCACTCCGCGAATTCCTCGGGCGTATTCCCGCGCGGTTCAGTGCCGACCGACGTCATGCGCTCGCTGATATCGCGCAGCGCGAGCACCCTGCGTATCTCGGCATTCAGTTTCATCACGATCTCGCGCGGCGTGTTCGCGGGGGCGAAAAAGCCGAACACGGTTGACACTTCGAAGCCCGGCACGCCTGCTTCCGAAATGGTCGGAACCTCCGGTGCGGCCGGCGAGCGCTCGAGCGCCGCGACTCCCAGGGCGCGCAGCCGTTGGGCGCGGATGTTCGGCATCGCATTCTGCGTCGAATCGAAATACATCATGACCCGCCCGGCAATCAGGTCTATGGTCACCGGCCCTCCCCCCTTGTACGGCACATGGACCATCTTGATGCCCGTCATCGCGCTGAACATCTCGGCGGCGAAATGCGCCGAAGTGCCGATGCCGCCCGAGCCGTAAATGATCTGGCCCGGACGCGCCTTGGCGAGCGCAATGAACTCCTTCACGGACGCTACGGGAACGGACGGGTGAACAACGAGGATCTGGGGCGTGTGGGCGAAGCTGGAGATCGGCGCAAGGTCCTTGATCGGATCAAAGGGCAGCCTGGGATAGATGGCGGCATTCATCGGCAACGAACTGGTCG
>PLYS01000612.1:0-3282 GCA_003153455.1 Betaproteobacteria bacterium
GCGCTTCGGCCAGGAGATTGCCGGCATCATGGAGCTCGGCATGATTGGGCGCGGCGAGCACGCTGAAATCATCGCGTTCGTCGGCAAGACTGTCGATTCCGAACTGTCGGGCAACGTAATCGATTTGTGTCCGGTCGGCGCGCTGACATCGAAACCGTTCCGCTACAGCGCGCGTACCTGGGAATTAACGCGCCGTCCCACGGTAAGCCCGCACTGCGGCCTGGGCTCGAACCTGACGGTGCAGGTCAAGCAGAACCGCGTCATGCGCGTGCTGCCGCGCGAGCACGAGGAAATCAACGAATGCTGGCTGTCCGACAAGGACCGCTTCTCGTATGAGGGGTTGAACTCCGCCTCGCGGCTCACGAAGCCGTTGATCAAGCAGAACGGTGCGTGGCGCGAAGTCGACTGGCAGGTTGCGCTCGAATTCGTCGCTTCGGAGTTGAAGCGGATCCGTAGCGCGTACGGGCCCGACTCTATCGGGATGCTTGCAACCCCGCATCAAACTCTGGAAGAGCTTTTCCTTCTTGGCAAACTCGCTCGCGAGTTCGCCAATGGCAACGTCGATTTCCGGTTGCGCCAGTCCGATTTTGGTGTTGACGCGCTGTCTGCAGGCGCGCCGTGGTTAGGCATGAAGATCACCGATATTGCGCAACTCGACCGCGTGCTGATCATCGGCAGCACGCTCAGGAAAGATCATCCGCTGCTCGCGCACCGGCTGCGTCAGGCGGCGAAGAAAGCGCTGCAGGTCAACCTGATCAATCCGGTCGACGACGATTTGCTCATGCGCGTTGCGCATAAGGCAATTGTCGCGCCGTCGCAGCTTGCCCATGCTCTGGCGCAAGTAACGAAAGCCGTGGCGCAAGTCAAAGACGCGGCGCTCCCCGGCGATGCGCAATCGGCGCTCGCCGGCGTTGAAGTCAGCGAGGCGGCAAAACGCATCGCCGATAGCCTGATGTCGGGTAAGAACGTCGGAATTTTTATCGGCAACCTTGCTCAGCATCATCCTGCCGCGGCGCAGTTGCACGCGTTGGCGCAGGCGCTATCCGAACTTATCGGCGCGAAGCTCGGTTTCTTCGGCGAAGCCGCCAACAGTGTTGGCGGCTATATTGCGGGTGCACTTTCGAAAAACGGACTTGATGCGGCGCAGTTGATCGCACAGCCGCGCAAGGCGTATGTGCTGCTCGGCGTTGAGCCCGAACTCGATTGCTACGATCCGGCGCAGGCGCTGGCCGCGATGAAACAGGCGGAATTTGTGGTCGCACTGTCACCCTACCAGCACCCAGCGCTCGACTACGCGCACGCTTTGCTGCCGATCGCGCCGTTTACCGAAACCTCCGGCACGTTTATCAGCACCGAGGGCAGGGTGCAGAGCTTTGGGGGGGTGGTGCAGCCGCTGGCGGAGACGCGCCCGGCGTGGAAAGTTCTGCGTGTACTCGGCAATCTGCTTGGCATCGCGGGCTTCGATTACGACACCAGCGAAGCAGTGCTTGAAGAGGGGCTCGGCAGCATCGACGTAAGCGCGCGGCTGAATAACCGGCTGCAAAGCGTGGCTGTCGGGAAACTCAAGGCGGCGGATTCCGACATGCAGCGCATCGGCGAAGTGCCGATTTACCAAGCCGACGCGATCGTGCGCCGCGCCGCATCGTTGCAGCAGACGCACGATGCTGCCGAGCCGGTGGCGGCGATGAACGGCGCACTGTTCGGCCAGCTCGGTTTACGCGACGGCGACCAGGTGAAAATTACGCAAGGCGGCGGCGCGGCGGTATTGACCGCGGCACGTGACGACAAGCTGCCGGCGAATTGTATTCGCGTGCCGGCGGCGCACCCATTGACCGCCGGTCTTGGCGGCATGTTCGGGATCATCACTGCCGAGCGTGTCGCACGACGGCAAAAGGCAGCGCTCTAGTACTGCACACGGACATGGCATACCTCGAACAGCTATTCGGCCCGGCGTGGCCGGCGGTATGGACGCTCGCGAAGATCGTCGCGATCGTGGCGCCGCTGATGCTCGCGGTTGCCTATCTCACGTTATGGGAGCGCAAGGTCATCGGCTGGATGCAGGTGCGTATCGGCCCCAACCGCGTCGGACCGCTCGGCCTGTTGCAGCCGATTGCCGACGGTTTGAAGCTGCTGGTCAAAGAGATCATCGTACCGGCCGGCGCCAGCAAGTTTCTGTTCGTGGTGGCGCCGATCATGGCGATCATGCCGGCGCTCGCGGCATGGGCGGTGGTGCCATTTAGCCCCGAGCTGGTGCTCGCCAATATCGATGCCGGCCTGCTCTACGTCATGGCGATCACATCGATGGGCGTTTACGGCATCATCATCGCCGGCTGGGCGTCGAACTCGAAATATGCGTTCTTAGGCTCGCTGCGCTCGGCGGCGCAGATGGTGTCATACGAGATCGCGATGGGTTTCGCGCTGGTCGGCGTACTGATGGCGGCGCAGAGCCTGAATCTGGTCGAAATCGTCAACGGCCAGCGCGGCAACTTTGGCGTGCTCAACTGGTTTTTTATTCCGCTGTTCCCGTTTTTCCTGGTGTATCTGATCGCGGGTGTTGCCGAAACCAACCGCGCGCCGTTCGACGTCGCCGAGGGTGAATCGGAAATCGTCGCCGGTTTTCACGTCGAATATTCGGGCATGACGTTCGCGGTGTTTTTCATCGCCGAATACGCAAACATGATACTGGTGTCGACCATGTGCTCGATCATGTTCCTCGGCGGCTGGCTGTCGCCGGTGCCCGCGGTGTTCGCCAACGCGATCGGGCTGCCGTGGCTTGCCGCGGGCAATTTCGGCTGGCTGTTCCTCAAACTGTTTCTGGTGGTGTCGAGTTTCCTGTGGTTTCGCGCCACCTTCCCGCGCTACCGCTACGACCAGATCATGCGGCTCGGCTGGAAAGTATTCATTCCGATCACCATCGTCTGGATCCTGGTGGTCGGCATCTGGATGCAGACGCCGCTGTGGGTGTGGTGGCCTGAAGCGAGACTGCATTGATTGCCCGCATCGGCGAGTTCTTCCGCACCATGCTGCTGTTCGAGCTGTTGATGGGCATGATGCTGACCGGGCGGCATTTGTTCGCGCGCAAGATCACGGTGCAGTTCCCCGAGGAGAAAACGCCGCAATCGCCGCGCTTCAAGGGGCTGCACGCACTGCGGCGCTATCCGAACGGCGAGGAACGCTGCATCGCATGCAAGCTGTGCGAGGCGGTGTGCCCGGCGCTTGCGATTACCATCGAATCCGAACAACGTGATGACGGCACGCGCCGTACCACGCGCTACGACATCG
>PLYS01000612.1:3334-4064 GCA_003153455.1 Betaproteobacteria bacterium
AGTGAACGAGTGAACGAGTGAACAGGTGAACAAGTGAACGAGTAAGAACAGAGATAGCGGGTGCGAGCGGACTTTTCCCGTTCACCCGTTCACACGTTCACGGACGATATGACATTCCAGACTTTCATTTTCTACGCATTTTCGGCGATCCTGGTTTTTGCCGCGGTCGGTGTGATTACCGCGCGCAATCCAGTGCATTCGGCGCTGCTGCTGGTGCTCGCATTTTTTACGTCGGCCGGCCTCTGGATACAGTTGCAGGCCGAGTTCCTCGCCATCGTGCTGGTGCTGGTTTACGTCGGCGCGGTAATGGTGCTGTTCCTGTTCGTGGTGATGATGCTCGATATCAACCTGGCGCGGCTGCGCGCGGGGTTTTGGAGCCATCTGCCGCTCGGCGGCGTGGTGGCGGCGTTGCTGGTTGCCGAAATGGCATTGGTGCTGGGGGGGAATTATTCCGGCGTCGCCGGCGTTGAAGCGTCCGCGCCGCTGCAGCAGGATTACAGCAACACCAAGGAGCTCGGACGCCTGATCTATACCGAATATGTCTACGCATTTGAAATTGCGGCCGTGATACTGCTGGTCGCGATTGTCGCGGCGATCGCACTGACGCTGCGGCACCGTAAGACCACCAGGTATCAGAATCCGGCGCAGCAGGTTGCGGTGCGGCGGCAGGATCGGATCCGCATCGTGTCGATGCCGTCGGAGAAGCGTGAGGAGTAAGGCGTTAGGCGTG
>PLYS01000156.1 GCA_003153455.1 Betaproteobacteria bacterium
TCGGACACTGCCCGGTAGATTGAGTCGGAACTACTGCATCATAAGCCTGTGCAGTCAGTGCGCTTCGCAATCGGGTTAGTGGTCTGTCCCCTTGGTTTTCTCACCACTCAGGAGCAGCGCCGTCAGGCGGGCGAGGAACTGCGCGCGATGTGCGTGCGCATGCCGCAAGAGGATCTCACCGAGGCGATCGAGCAGGAGATCGTGGCTGAAGTGCGCGCGGTACGCGCCGAGCNNCGACGATGATCACGTGATCGGCTGCGCACTTTCGGCGCAGGCCGATGTCATCGCTGAAACAACAACACCCGCAACAGCGGGCGTCGTGGGGCACGTTCTCAGAATTCGAATTTAATTCGAGCGTGGCCCCGTTGATTCCCTTCTATAGTGTTACCACGGTAAATACCCCTCAGTCGGCCGTAATTGGCGTAAGCGAGCATAATGGCCACCTACCAAGGGAGGGAAACCTTCCATTTTTGTCGATCAAGGGGGAGAACACATGAAAACATTCGCAGCTTGCCGCCATATCATCCGTCTGGCGTTACTGGTCTGTTGCTCCGCATGGGCGTTGCCTGCGCCGGGCGCAGCGCTTGAGCCGGTGCTAACGCCTGTAAGCAAGGAAAAGGCGCCGCTCCTCGATACACTGAAGGATCTCGTGTCGATCGAGTCCGGCAGCGGCGATCGCGAAGGGCTCGACAAGCTGGCGGACTTGATTGGGGGCCGTCTGCAGGCGCTTGGCGGCAAAGTCGAAATGATCGAACCCGATCCGGCCGACATCTACCGCATGGTCGACACGCCCAAGCAGATCGGCAAGATGGTGCTGGCGCGGTTCACGGGAACGGGAACCAAAAAAATCCTGCTCATCGCGCACATGGACACCGTATACCTGCGCGGCATGCTCGCGCAGCAACCTTTCCGCATCGACGGCAACCGTGCCTACGGTTTGGGCATTGCCGACGACAAACAGGGCATCGCGGTCATTCTGCATACACTCGCCGTGCTCAAGGCGATGAATTTCCGTGATTACGGTCTCGTGACTGTGCTCATCAACGCGGATGAGGAAGTCAGTTCCGCGGGATCGCGCAGCCTGCTCACCAAACTGGGCGGCGAGCACAATGCCGTGTTCTCATGCGAAGGCTCGCGCGTCGAATCCGACAAGCTCTCGCTCACGACCGCTGGCATCGGGGCGGTCGTGCTCAAGGTGCAAGGCAAGGCATCGCACGCAGGCTCCGCACCGGAACTCGGCCGCAACGCGCTCTACGAGCTTTCGCATCAAATTCTGCAAACTCGCGATTTGTCTGATCCCTCGACCGGTCTCAAGATGAACTGGACCGTCTCCAGCGCCGGCACCAATCGCAACGTCATTCCGGCCATTGCGTCGGCGACTGCCGATGTGCGCGTGCTGCGGGTAGCCGACTACGACGGAATCGAACAAAAGGTGAAGGAGCGCATCGGGAAACAACTGATACCCGACACCAAGGTAGAGATGACCTTCGAACGCCGCCGGCCGCCGCTTGAGATGACACCCGCATCAGAGGCCCTTGCGAAGCACGCGCAACGCATCTACGCGGAGATTGGCAAGCAACTGGTCGTTGGCGCGGTCGCGGAAGGCGGTGGAACCGACGCGGCGTTCGCGGCACTCAAAACCAGGGCGCCGGTCATCGAGCGCTTCGGATTGCGGGGGTTTGGCGCGCATTCGAACGACGCCGAATACATCGAAATCGATTCGATAGAACCGCGTTTATACCTGCTCACGCGCATGATCATGGACGTGTCGCAGGGCAAGGACCGGTAGGCGATCGGCATAAGAATTCCCAACTCGGAAATGCTGCGCGCCGACAAGGTGATCGAATGAACAATCGTTGGAACTTTCTCATTGTCGTTTGCGCAGCATTGGCGATGCAAACGGCCGCGGCCGAATATCCCGATCGGCCGATTCGCCTGATCTCGGTCGGGGCGCCGGGCGGCACGCCCGATATCCTGTCGCGCAGGATAGCCGTCGGCTTGACGGAGGTCTTCAAGAAACAGATTGTCGTCGACAATCGCGCCGGCGGCGGCGGCGTCATCGCGGCCGATCTTACGGCCAAGGCTCTCCCGGATGGCTACACGATCTTCATGACGTATCACCAGCACACTGTGAATGCGAGCCTCGTGCCGAAACTTCCGTACCGCACGGTCGATGACTTCACGCCCATCACGCAGGTGACCGCCGCCGGGCTCGTGCTGGTCGTCCATCCATCCGCGCCGGCGAACAACATGCGCGAGTTCATCGACTGGACGAAGAATTTCAAGGGGCCGCTCAATTTCGGCTCCGCGGGCAATGGCAGCGGTGGCCACTTGGCGGGCGAACTCTACCAGGTGATGACCGGCGTCAAGGCCCAGCACATTCCCTACAAGAGCTCGGGGTCGGCGCTGATCGATCTATCGGCCAACAACTACCAGTACAACTTCACCGGCATGCAAACGGCCCAGCCATTTCTGCGCTCGGGACGGCTGAAGGCCATTGCGGTCACGGCCCTCAGGCGCGCGCCGGGCATGCCCGATGTGCCTACTGTCGACGAGTCTGGTCTACCCGGCTTCGAGTTCATCGGCTGGTACGGCCTGCTTGGCCCCGCGGCGCTCCCGGCGCCGATTCTCAACCGGCTGCACACCGAGATCGTGCGCATCGTGCAGCAACAGGAGTTTCGCGATCGCGTGAGCGCGGAAGGCTCCGAGGTCGTCACGAGCACGCCGGAGAAGTTCCGCGAGTTCCTTAAGGCTGATGTCGCGAAATGGGCGAAAGTCTTGACGGAAAGCGGCGCGAAGCTCGACTGACACGCCGTCTGTCGCATCTGATGAACGAAGGGCTCAAACCGGCCA
>PLYS01000544.1 GCA_003153455.1 Betaproteobacteria bacterium
TATTGCTATTCCGCCTTCACGCCGGCTTCCTTTATCACCTTGGCGTACTTGGTCGTCTCGGCCTTGATGAAAGCGGCAAACTCGCGTGGCGTGTTGCCAACCGGTTCTGCGCCTTGTTTTGCCAAAGCATCCCGCATGTCGCTCGACTGGGTTGCTTTGATGGTCTCAGCGCTTAGCTTGGCGAGCACGCTGGGTGGCAGCCCGGCCGTCGCCACCATTCCGTACCAGGCAGTGGACTCATAGCCGGGCAAGCCCGCTTCGGACATCGTCGGCAAATCTGGCCATGCCGCATTTCGCTTCGAGGTCGTGACGGCAAGCGCGCGCAATCTGCCGGTTTTGATATGGGGGGCCACGGAAAGGATGACCTGGATCATCACGTCGACATGGCCGCCTACGACATCGAGCATGCCCTGGGTTCCCCCCTTGTACGGAACATGTGTCATCTTCACTTTCGCCATGTAGTTCATCAGTTCGGCTGCCAGATGTTGGGAAGACGCAACGCCGCCGGACGCATAGGTCAGGAGTTTCGACGGTGACTTGGCCCGGGCAATAAGCTCCTGCAGGTTGTTGGCCGGGACCCCAGGATGAACGACGAGGAGCAGCGGCAGTATGGCTATGAGGCTGACCGGCGCGAAGTCCTTGTCGGTGTTGTATGGCAGTTTCTGCAACAACGGATTGATCGCATGGCTGATCGCCACGAACAGCAGCGTGTGCCCATCGGGGTTGGCCTTCGCGGCGAGTTCGTAGGCGATGATCCCGTTGGCGCCCGTGCGGTTATCGACGACGACTTGCTGCCCCCAGGCCTGCGTGAGTTTTTTGCCGATCATCCTTGCCAGAAGATCGGTTGCGCCTCCCGCGGTAAATGGAACGATGATCCGGATCGAACGCTCAGGATAGTCGGCTCTCGCAAACGAGAACATGCCCGCCAGAAATAGCAGCGCGAGAAGCTTCAGCCAGATATTTTTCATTGTCTCCCCATGTCATTTCTCCTGCGCGACCCTGCTGCCTTATGTTGCAGGAATTACGACGCTGACTGCGCGCGAGCCGCTCCAAAGCGGAACGAGCGCCGACTTGCCGCCGTTGCCGCCGGTCACGACGAGCAAGACGTCCTCGGGCGTGCTGACCATGCGCACGGACTTCCCGGTCGCCGCATCGACATGCCGGTCGAGGTCAACGAGTTGCTCGTGCAGATAGCCCTGAACGTCGCGTCGACCGAGACCGCCCTGCGCCAGGGTGTGCGCGTGCTGCGGCGTCAGCAGGACCAACGCCTGACTGCCCCGCGAGCCGCTCGCACGCGCCGCCGCCATCATCGCGGCCACGTTTGCGAGTAACGGCTGGACTGTCGTACTGACCGCGTCGGCCATCTCGATAAAGCCGTATGCCGCCGCCACGGTCACGACAGTTGCGTCCCCCGCGAAGCCCCGATCGAGGTGGAATGGCGGCCATGGGCTGGCTGCGGTGTGTTCGGCCGTGCAAAAAGACAACTTCCCCGGCCAGCCGAGGCATGCGACGTCGAGCAGCCCAGGGATGGCGCCGCCGATGTTCATCAGCGCAAGTCGCAGGGCGCGACCGACCGTAACATTGCCGCGCGGTCCGGGCCCGAGTCCATTGCACCCGGAGTGCAAACCCATCCCGGCCGCCGCCGGACCGCTGACGAGCACGGCGACCGCGACGTTCCCGGTCGTGGTCTGAACCGCGAGCAGATTGAATTCGTCGTGGGCCACCGCTTGCACCGCCGCAACGAGGACCGGAAAGGTGGGGACAGGACATCCGGCGAGCACCGCGAGCGCGGCGAGCCGCTCGTGCGTGCACTCCCCCATAATCGGTGGCAACTCCGCCACGACATCGTCGCGCCGCTTCCCGCCGAGCATGGCATCGACCTCGCCACGGGTCGGCTTCACCACCGGCAGGCCGTCGGTCACGACCTCGCGGTACGAAGCGCCCAGGATGTCGCCTAAGTCGACAGTCTCCAGGTTGAGGGGGACGTCGAACAGCTTGTAGGTCGCGTCACCCGGCATGATCTCACCCGATCTTCGATACCGGCTCGCCGAGAGCGGTCTCCAGATCCTTCAGGCTCTCGGCGGCGGCCGCCCTGATCAGCGCGATCGACTCCGTGGCGTCGGATGATGCCGTGCCGATTGGAAGCACCAGCACGCGGGAAGGCGGAAGATGAACGGCTGTGGCATACGCGCGTGCCTGACGCTCGAAGGCTGGCGCCACGATGGCGACCGCGGGGATGCCCTTGTCCTCGAAATCGGCTGTGTCGCGGACACTCCGCGACGTGCAGGACCCTCAGGAGCCGAGCGCGACGACCCCGGCGTCCACCTCTTTCGCGAGCTTCTCGAAGACGTCCTTGGGGAGCGGCTCGTTGACGCGCAGGCCGAGATCGATTTTGTGGATCACGACGGAGCGGATTCCGTACTTCGCTTCGAGCAACGCCTGATACTCGGCGAGCACGACGTCGGCGTTCGGACGGCTGTCATCGATAAACGCCACCCGCTTGCCGCGCAGATCAGCGAGTCCGGGCGTGGCCACTCGCCCCTTTGATCGGGCCTTGGCCTCCGCCCTTGGAAGAAGGACAGTGCCACGCGTTTGTTGTGTCGCCATTCTAGTCAACCTCCTTTGCGTCGGTTTCGCAGCGCTTGACCCTCACCTGGTTTAACGATTATATATGATGCTCGGAACGAAGCATGTCAATTCAACTGGGAGGCAACATGGGATCGGTGAAGGTTCAGTCAACGCGGCTCGATCTGCCCGACGACGCAGAAGAGGTTTATGCCTACTTCGAGGCGAATGGCTACGGCGATGGCCATCCCGTTATCCCGCCGACCGTCGAACGCGTCGAACGCTTTCTCGAGGCTGGAGATCAGAGCCCCGACACCGAGATTGCCGTCCTCGATCCGGGCAAGGGCGTTGCGACCATCGAGAAGATCGCCATCAACGCCGTGATGGCCGGCTGCCTGCCTGCCCACATGGATGTGATCATCGCCGCGCTCGAGGCGCAGGCCTCGTTTCCGAAGCAGGGCACCGTGATGACCACGGCGCACAGCCTCTCCCCGCTCATTGTCGTCAACGGTCCGATCGCAAAAGAACTGGGCATCGGGTCAGGCGCCGGGGGTTCAGCGGTAAGCTGGCGCGCGAACGCGGCCATCGCGCGGGCCGTGCGTCTGTGTCTCATCAACATCGCCGGAATCCCGGGCTCCACGGACTGCAACACCTTTGTCTGGCTCCCGAAGTACATGTACTGCGTCGCCGAGAACGACGAGGAGAACCCGTGGGAGCCGTTCGCAATCGAGAAGGGATACTCGCGAGACGACGATGTCGTCACCGTATTCTGGAAGGAGCCGGCGCACCATCTCGAGGTCATGTGGCCGACCACAGCGCAGGAACTCCTGGCCGCCTTTTGCGACTCGATGTGCACCGTGGCATCGCGCTCCTCGTATGGCGAGGGACAGGTTCTGATGGGCTTCTGTCCCGACCAGGCGCAGCTNNCTACGCGCGTACGGACCGAAAGCCGTCCCTCATTTCAAGCTCGAGTGGCAGAAGTTCTACACGTCCTCGCCGGACACCATGATGCCGATGGTGGGCTCCCCCGACCAGATCGAGATCATCGTGATCGGCGGCGCCGGTCCCAACTCGCTCTACTTCCCTCACGGGTATGGCCCGTTTACCCGCAAGATCGCGCGCCACTGGCGTCCGGTGCGCACATAGCCGGCACGCGCGAACAGGATGAATCAGGCGACCTGCATCTTCTGCACCCCCAACAGGGAAATTCTTGCGGAGAACGCGAGTGGGCTCGCGTTTTTCGACTCTTTCCCCGTCTCGCGCGGCCATGCGCTGGTCGTGCCGAAGCGCCACGTGATGACCATATTCGAGATGTCCGAAGAAGAATACACCGACTGCTTCCGACTCGTTCTCGCGCTCAGGGACCTGCTTCTTGCCCGATACTCGCCGCATGGATTCAACGTGGGAGCAAACTGCGGCGAAGCCGCCGGGCAATCCGTATGGCACGCACATATTCACGTGATACCGAGATACAAGGGCGACGTGCCCGAGCCTCGCGGAGGCGTGCGTGGCGTGGTTCCCGGCAAGGCCAGCTACTGAGATCGGCTTTACTCCGGCCCCACGAAGCCGATGTACGCCCCACAGGCATCGCCGGGAGTTACCAGCATTGCCTGCTCACCGGTGTTCCGCACGCCGCGCGCCGGAGGCGGCATGCCGTGCTCCTGCATCCAACGGGCGGCAGCGCCCATGCTGGTGGTGCGGTACAACGCCTGGAACGGACCAGGACCGCGGCGCTCCAGCGCATCGGCAGCCGGCCCCGGAGCGTAGGGCTGGACGATGCCGAGACCGGTGGGGCCCACTTCGAACACGGCCATGTTCGACATGATCACCGTGCCCCGCCGCAATGACGGTTGGGGCATGCCCAGCACTTTGGCGTACGTCGCTGCGGCGGCCTCGACATCGTGAGTGACAATGTAGGCGCGCTCGAGGGTGTACACGCCGTTGGGGTGATTGCCGGCGACCGGCACCTGCTTGCGGCGCTCCTCCAGCGGCGTCAGGTGCTGGATGAAGATAATCGGCAGCGGGTTCATGGGGCCGAGCACCGCGGCTTTCCAGCGTAACTGCTGCCCGGCCGGAGTGCGCCGGCCGCCGTCAATCGCATCGCTCACATCGACGCCCCGATTGCGCATCGCGGCCACTTCCGCCACCAAGTCATCGCTCTGGAGAATGACATAGCGAATGCCGCCGCCCGCCGCGATGAAGTCTGTCAGCCTGCCATCCGGGCTCCCGGATCTGCCCGCGGCCATCTGGTACTCAGCCTGATCGCGGATCGCCAGCAACTCGATGTAGTCGTCCTGGTTGAATGCGATGGCATTGTGGGTACCCTTGCCGGTATGGGTACCACCCGTATAGATGTTGAAGCCCATCTTGCTGTACTGCTCGATGCCCTGCGGCAGGTCGGGCACGCAAATCATCACGTGGTCGATACGGATAAACATAGCTAGCTCCCCCAGATCGTCAGCTATGCTGGGCCAACTCCGCAGGAAAGTAAACCTTCCGCTGTACCCGTCACCGAACCCCGTACCCTGCGCCTTGCGACCGCGCAGGCAGATCACGCATCGATCTTACGTGCTAAGCTCGGACATCGTCGAAGATGAAGACATTATGCAGATTCACCCGCTCGCGGCGCTTTTGCTGTGTGCCGCGTTGACCTGCACCGACAGCGTGCTCGCACCGGACTCCCCCGGTGACCACCAGCGCGGCGTCACGGACACGTCTGACTCTTTGGTTTCGCGTGGACGACCGCTGACATGATCGCGCGCCCCGCCGCTGGCGCCACCGATGCCGAGGAGTCGCGGCAGTTCCCGTACTGGCGCCGCAATCTGAAGGTGCTGCCAATTGCCAACCTGCTATGCAGCTTGGGCTTCGCCCTCTCCTGGCCGTTCCTGCCGCTGATGTTGCGCGGCTTGGGCGTGCGGGAGAACCTGGAGACGTGGGTCGGCTACATGCTGCTGGCATTCAACTTTATCGGTTTTGCGATCAATCCGATCTGGGGAGACATCGCCGACCACTACGGTCGCAAGATCATGGTTCTGCGCGCAATGCTGGGTATGGGTTGCGTCATGACGCTGGTGCCGTTCGCGCAGACGCCGCTGTGGTTCGCCGTCATGGTCATGCTGGTGGGCTTCTTCTATGGCTACATGCCCGCGGGCATGGCCTTGCTGGTCGCCAACACTCCGCCCCGGCGCATCGGCAGCGCGCTGGCGTTCGCGCAGACCGGCGGACTGGTGGGGCAGACTGTCGGCCCCGCCGCGGGCGCCATGCTGGCCGCGTTGATCGACCGGCAACATTGGTTGTTCTGGATCAGTGGAGGTCTGATGCTCTCCGGCGGCGCGCTGGTGGCTCTGTCCGTGCGCGAAGCGAAGCAGATTGTGGCCGGTCCTTGGCGCCCGGACTGGGTGGGCAGCCTGCGCGAACTATTGGCGGTGCCGCACATGGGGCCGCTGTATCTGTTGAGTTTTCTGTTTGCGGCGTTGTGGTACGGCAATGTGACGACCATCAGCATCTATATGCTGCAACTGCTGGCGGCACAGCCCGCGAGTGCGGGCACGGAGGCGTTCTGGGTGGGAGCGGCGGCGATGGGGCTTGCTGTCACCAGCGTCGTCGCGATGCCGCTGTGGGGCCGCGCGCTGGACCGTTTCGGGCCCACGCGCATACTGCTGTTCGCCACCGCGGCTGCGGCAATCACTCACCTGCCGTTGCTGGTACTGCAGACGCCGCTACAACTCGTGCTGGCGCGATTGGCGTTCGGCCTGACTTCCGCGGCCATGCTGCCCGCCATCATTCAGCTGCTGAGGATGCACGCGCCGGCAGGCACGGATGCTCGGGCCATCTCCTACGCCTCCTCGTTCCAGTGCATCGGTATGGGCCTGGCGCCGTTTTGCGCGGGTCTGATCGGACCGGTGCTGGGGCTGCGCGCATACTTCGCCCTGTTCACTGCGCTCACCCTGGGCGGGTTGATGCTGTGGCTGCGCAGGCCGGCGGAGGACAGCGTGCCCCGTGCTTGACCCGTCGCGCCCGCGATCGTCGCCCCCGGGTACGATAACGCCAAAGAGAATCATAGGTCAGGACGCCATGCGTTGATCCCCCGACCGATGATCTCGAAACGGCGTACACTCCGCGCTTCCCAACAAATAAGGAACCCAGTTATGAAAAAGTTTCTCGTGCCGTTCATCTCGTTATTGATGCTGCCGGTGTTGGCGCAGGCTGCTTCAACCTGTCAGTCGTTGGTGATTACAGGGCACCCTGCCTATCCGCCTGTCGCCTGGGCGTCGCAAGGAAAGATCGTTGGCGCGGCGGCCGAATTCGTCACCTCGATAGCGCTGAGACAGGGGGTCAAGAGTGTGACTTCCCGAGACTTTGGATCCTGGGGGAATGCACAGGAGGCCGCGAAGAGCGGTGAGGCCGACGTGATTTTTGGCATTTACAAGAATGAAGAGCGCGGGACCTATCTCAACTATATCGACCCGCCATTCATGATCGATCCGGTGGCGGTTGCGGTGCGCAAGGGCGAGGCGTTCGCTTTCAGCAAGTGGGATGACCTGAGGAGCAGGAAAGGGGTTACGAACGCCGGTGAAAGCTACGGCAATCAGTTTGATGCGTTCATGGCCAAGGATCTGACGGTGGCGAGAGCGCAGGGAGTCGCCAAGGCGTTCGAGGCGCTGCTGAACAAACAGGCCGATTACCTGATTATCGGTCTGTATCCGGCGAAAAACGAGGCCAAGCTGCGTGGCGTCGCTTCGAGGCTCGAGTTTCTGCCCAAGGACCTTTTATCTTCCAACATGTATATCGCGTTCTCGAAGAAGTCCAAGTGCTATGCGTCCCTGAGCGTCGGCTTCGCCGCGAATATCAAGACGGATGTTGAACAAGGCGAGGTAAAGCAGCTACTGGATTCGGCTCAATCCAGGCTGGTCGCTGGACAGCAAACCCGCTAGCTCATAACGCTGTCGCCCGACGGGCGGCAGCTGCGAATCACGGGTTCCGGGTAGCTCTTTCCTGCTTCGGATCGAGGCCAGCCGGATATTCGGTCGCGGCTCCAAACGTGGCACCGACGGCGGCAACGGGCGGCGTCGAACGCGGCGCGCAACTCGCCGCGCAGTTGCGATATGCTATCGCTCGCATTCAATCCCCCGCGCGTAATTGCATCCTGATGAACGACAAGATGATACTCATCGCCGGTGCGACCGGCATCGTCGGCTCCGCGGCAGTCGAGCATTTCTCGGCATTGCCCGGCTGGCGCGTGATTACACTCTCGCGGCGTCCTCCGGTCGCGAGGGCCGGTGTGCAACACGTGTCGCTCGACCTGCTCGACGCGGCTGCCTGCCGTCGTGCGCTGTCCGGACTCGGCGAGGTCACACACCTCTTTTATGCGGCGCTTTACGAAAAGCCCGATCTCGTCGCTGGTTGGCGCGACCGCGACCAGATGGACGTGAACCTCGCGATGCTGCGAAACCTTCTTGACGCGCTTGGACCGGCGGCCCGCGGCCTGCGCCACGTCACAATCATGCAGGGCACCAAAGCGTATGGACTGCACGACAAGCAGGTGCCGGTGCCGGCCAAGGAACGTTGGCCGCGCGCGCCGCACGATGTCTTCTACTGGCCGCAGGAGGATCTGCTGCGCGAAAAGCAGCCGAAGTCGGGTTGGACCTTCAGCATCCTGCGCCCGCAACTGATCCTTGGCTGCGCGGTGTCGAGCCCGATGAACGTGATCGCTGCGATCGGCGTTTATGCCGCGGTCATGCGCGAACTGGGCCGCCCGCTGGCGTTCCCGGGTGGAGGCCGTTACGTGCACGGCGCCAGCGACAGCCGGCTCATCGCGCGTGCCGCGGAATTTGTCGCGACCGCGCCCGGCGCTGGCAACCAGACCTACAACGTCGTGAACGGCGACGTGCTCGTATGGCAGGACGTCTGGCCGGCGATCGCCGCGCACTTCGGAATGCCGCTGGGCGAACCCTCGCCGATGAAGCTGGCGGAAGAGATGCCGCGCCACGAAAACCTCTGGCCGCGCATTGCGGCGCGTCACGGATTGAAGGTCCCCGCCATGGCGCAACTGCTTGGCAGTTCCTGGCAATTTACCGACCGCACTTTCGGCTACGGCCTCGAAAAGCCGCTGGACCGCATCGTCAGCCCGGTCAAGCTCTGGAAGGCGGGCTTCAACGGTTGCGAGGATACCGAGGATGCGCTGCTGTACTGGCTCGCGCGCATGCAACGATTGAAGCTGCTGCCACCCTGACCGGCCGTGCTCACAGGAATTTTGACGACAAGCGTTCAACACAGGGGAGAAAAAAGATGAAGACACATGTAACCGACAGCGCGAAGGCACGCAAGGCCGGCATCAGGGTATTGAAGAACCTGGGCTGGCCCATGGACAGCGGCTTCGCGGACATGGACCGGCAGTTCTGGGACTTCACTACCGAGCACCTGTTCGGCCAGCTCTGGGCGCGGCCGGGATTGAGCCTGCGTGATCGTGCGATCGTCACGCTTTCGGTGCTGCTGGCGGTCGATGCCGACCGCGGTTCGATGAATCACCTGCGCTACGCCCGCAACCTCGGCATCACCGAAGAAGAAATGCGCGAGATCATCATTCAGGTCGGCTACTACGCCGGCTGGCCCAAGGGCGCGCACGCCATGGCCCGTTTCACGAAGATCCTGAACGACCCGAAGTCGGGCCGGAGAAAGCCGCGGAAAAAGCAAAGCCAGAAGAAGCCAGCCCGGAGGAAAGCATGACGGCAACGTTGCGCATGAAACTCACTCTCTGTGCCGCCGCCGCGGTCGTGTGTGCCGGTGGCGCCGGCGCGCAGACACATTATCCGGCGCGGCAGATCACTATCACGGTCGGCTTGCAGGCCGGCACCGGCTCCGACGTCGCCGTGCGCAACGTCGCCGAAAGGATGAGCGCGTCGCTGGGGCAGCCCATCGTCATCGGCAACCTTCCCGGGGCGGCCGGATTGCTCGCGTTGCAGGCCGGCGTGAAAGCGGCCCCGGACGGCTACACGCTGGTTGCGCTCAGCAACGCGGCCGTGACGACGCTGCCGCACCTGCAGAAGTCCTCCATTAACGCGCTGAAAGACCTGGCGCCGATCGGCGTGTTCGTGTCGTTCCCCAGCGTGATCAGCGTCAACCGCAACGTGCCCGCCAACTCGATTCGCGAATTCATCGAACTCGCGCGGAAAAACCCGGGCAAGTACACCTACGCGTCCGGCGGCAACGGCAGCGTCCAGCACACTGCCATGGAGGAGCTCAAGGCCATGACGGGGATCGACCTGCTGCACGTGCCTTACAAAGGCATGGCGCAGGCAACAACCGATCTGGTCGGCGGGCAGGTGGACTGCGCCATTCAGGGCGTGGTCGCGGTCATTCCGTTTGCGAAGAACCAAGTGAGAGTGCTGGCGTGGACCGGTTCGACGCGCAATTCCATCTATCCCGACCTGCCAACGCTCAACGAGGCCGGCGTCACCGGCTACAACTACCAACCATGGACCGGTTTATTCGGTCCGGCCGCAATGCCACGCGCTATCGTAACGCGCCTTAACGAAGAAATGCGCAAGGCGCTGAGTGCTGGCGGCCTGCGCGAGAAGTGGGCGCCGCAGGGCATGGAAATAGTGGATGCCACGCCGCAACAGATCGAGAAGATGATCCGCGACGAATACGAGCGCATGGGCAAGCTCATCAAGCAAACGGGGATCCGGCTGGAATAGCGCGCGCAGCCTGCGGCGTGGGACGCTATCCATGCGGTTCAATGCCACGGATGGTTATTACGCGCGAGCGCCGCGTGCCTGAGGCTGGACGTTCGACGAAACATCATGATCACAATCGCTCTTATACCCGAGCAGGAAGCCATCCGCACCGCGGTCGCCAAGGTGTGCGCCAAGTTCGACCTTGATTACTGGTTGAAGAAGGACCGCGCAAGGGGTTTCCCCCACGAACTTCATGCCGCCCTCGCGCGCGATGGCTGGCTCGGGATTGCGATGCCGACGGAGTACGGCGGCGCCGGGCTCGGTATCGTCGAGGCGGCGATCATGATGCAGACCATCGCCGCGTCCGGCGCCGGCATGTCGGGCGCCTCCGCCATGCATATGAACATCTTCAGCCTCAACCCGGTCGTCGTATTCGGCGGCGACGCCCAGAAAAAACGCTGGCTGCCGGCGCTCATTGCCGGCCGCGATCGAGCCTGCTTCGGCGTGACGGAGCCGGACGCCGGCCTTGATACCACGCATCTCAAATGGATTCAATCCCGAGCGTATCCTGGTAGCTGCGGAGGCCGTCGGCCTCTGACGTGCCGCGCTGGAGCGCGCCGCCGAGTACGCGAAAACGCGGGTCGTGTTCGGCCGTCCCATCGGCCAGAATCAGGCCATTCAGCATCCGCTCGCCAAATGCTGGATGGAATTGGAAGCGGCCAACCTCATGGTTTTCATGATTGTTCGAGCGTGGCCCCTTTAATCAATCTAAACACCTTGCAGGTTTCCACCGAAGATTTCAGCGACCCAATCCGTTATATAGTCCACGCCCAGTGAATGGTTGTCTAATTGACAATGGTCCTCTCCTCCCTCGGTGCAGGTAAATACCCGCAACTTGCGGTTAGGGCTATTCACTGCGGCCGCAATCGTTCTCTCTGCCTCCCAAAGCGGTATGATGCGATCATTTTCGCCATGGACAACCAATAGGGGGCAGGTGATCTTGTCAGCGACTCCTTCCAGATTCAACCCCTTCGCCGCTGCGACGGCTTCCTCCAAAGTTTCTTTACCAAACACCCACATGAGTCGGTTCGCGTAATCGGGTTGGGCAAGTTCCCCTCCTTTCCCGACCAGGCGCAGCTTGGTTCGTTCTCCAAAGTTCCAATTAGCAGCCCAGGAGACGCAGCACTTAAAACGCTTTTCGAACGCTGCGGCGCGCGGTGCATAATACCCCCCCAGACTTAAACCAATAATTCCTATTCGATTTGGGTCGACATCCGGACGGGTTTCCAGATAATCGACACAGGCGGCGGCCGGCACTTCGGTATCGGCGCGGCCGTACATTTTCAGGGAACGCAATGCCTCCCCCGTTCCGGGTTGATCAACAAATAAAACCGAAATCCTGCGCCTGCGGAATTCTTCCGCTGACAGGACGTAGAGGGACTCCTTAACCGAATCAAACCCGTTGAAGTGGACCATGCAGGGTGCGGGGCCTGCTCCGGGCACTTTGGAAAAAAGGGCGGGAATGTATTTTCCCTCGAAAGGAACGCGCACCCATTCAACCGGCTCTTTGCGGAATTTGACTGATTTCTCGAAAGCCGAAAGTGCTTTTTGGTTGGCTTCACCCCGCCACGGGTGCGGGTAGGGAAGCATACGCTCGGCCATTGCGAAATAGATACTGGCGCGGTGGTACTTACGCCCGGCGCTGAGCAATTGCCCAGCCTCCTCATTTTCGGATGCCAAGCCAGCGATTCGATCGCCTAACTTTTTCCAGCTGGTAAACCATGCTTCCTGGGCGGCTCTGTCATTGCGTAACGAGGCCTCTTGCAGTGTCCGGCAAGCTTCATCCACCTCGGAAACAGCGCCGCTGGTGTCAATGGCCCGCACAGCAGCAAAGCTCCACGTATAGTTTTTCGGGAAATACTCGAACATTTTTTTCCTTTCTATAATCCTACGGCACGCTCAATCGGCTTCGAAGCCAACTTTGTCACGCGCCAATTCCTGATATTTCGCAATTTCCTGCATCAGGAAGTCCCGGAATTGCTCCGGCGTGTTACCGCGCGGATCGGTCCCGTCCGCATGCAGAGTTTTGGCCACGCTCGGATCCTGTAACGTTTGCACTACCGCCTGATGTAAACGCGTCACGACCGGCTCCGGGGTATTGCGCGGCGCGAGCAGCCCATTCCATTGCGTGAAGTGATAGTTGGGCACGCCGCCTTCCTGAATCGTCGGCACCTCCGGCCACGCGAACGAGCGTTTGGCGGCAGTCACCGCGAGCGCGCGCAGCTTGCCGACTTTCACGGTCGGCATGATCGTCGGGCCCAGAAACGTAAATGCCACCGCGCCTGCGTACACATCGGTCAGGGCTCCGGGCACCCCCTTGTAGCCGATGCGAATGATGTCAATTTTCGCGTATGCCTTCAACATCTCTCCGGCAAAGTGCTGCGCCGAGCCGGTGCTGATGGAGGCGTAATTGATCTGCCCCGGTTTGGCGCGCGCCAAGGCGAGCAACTCGGGGACCGATCGGGGCGGGAACGACGGGGAACTGACCAGGTAAAACGGAAATTCAGTGAAGAGCGAAATCGGCGCGAAATCCTTGAGCGTATCGTAAGGCAGATCGCGGCGGATCGCCGGATTGAGCACATGGGAGCTCGTAGTAAACAGGACCGTGTAGCCATTGGGTACTGCCTTGGCAACGATCTCGGTGCCGATAATACCGTTGGCGCCGCTGCGATTGTCGACAACCAATTGTTGCTGGAAGATCTCGGACATCTTCTTAGCCAGTATGCGCCCGTAGATATCCGCGCCGCCCCCCGCGGGGAAAGGCGCGACCATGCGAATCGGCCGGTTCGGGTAATCCTGCGCGCTCGCAATGCACGGGGCGGCAAGCAATGCAATCATCGCCACACGGCCGGCGATAGGCCTGCGCCACGCCGCAGTTCGCGGCCTACGCCTTTGGAGACGTGCCGCTCGCCGCGTCACGCAATGTCGCATGTCTTTCTTTCCTTCGAAAAAGGCAAATGGGGTCACCCATTCCTTTATTAATCAATCGGCACGGATGTTGGCATTCTTGATGAGTTTCGCCCACATTGCGGATTCGGTCCGTTTGATATCGGCGTATTGTTCCGGCGTTGTGCCCGTCGGCGCATAGCCGATCTTGTTCATGGCCTCAATGACGTCCGGCAGGCGCAACACCTTGACCGTTTCGTCATGGATTCGCCTGATGATATTTCGCGATGTACCTTTAGGCGCCTCGAAGCTGGCCCATGTTTCCACGTTAAATCCCGGAAAACCCGATTCGTCCAGTGTCGGAAGCTCCGGCGTGAGCGCTGTGCGCTTGAGGCCGGTCACCGCGAGCGCCCTGAGCCTGCCGGCCCTGACTTGAGCCAGTGAAGCCGAAACGCTCCCAAAGATCAGTTGCGCTTCACCGGCAAGCACCGCCATGGCAGCGGGAGCGCCCCCCTTGTAGGCCACGTGCACGATATCCACTCCGGCGCGACTCTTGAACAGCTCGGCGGCAAGATGCAGCTGGCTACCGATTCCCCCGGACGCGTAATTCAGGCTGCCAGGCTTGGCTTTGGCAAGCGCGACGAGCTCGCTTACGGTTTTCGCCGGCACCGATGGATGCACCACCAAAATGAACGATGCCGTTGCAAACTGCGTGATCGGTGCAAAATCCTTGATGGGGTCGAACGCAAGCTTGTATAGACTCTGGGCCGCCGTCATCCCGGTTGACGACCCCATAAGCAGCGTGTAGCCATCAGCCGCGGACTTAGTGACGATTTCGGCAGCCAGGTTGCCAGCCGCGCCCGGCCGATTGTCAATCACAAATGACTGGCCCAGCGCCTGGCTCATCCTCGGCAGGATGATGCGTGCCAGTGAGTCAGTGCCGCCACCCGGTGGAAACGGCAGAAGCATGCGAATTGGTTTATTGGGGTAGGTTTGTGCAATTGTCGGGCTCGCGGCGAGCAGCAACACCGTGACGCTTGTGACCACCCGAACAATTACATGGTACAGCATCCGATTCATGGGTCTCTCCTGAGAGAAATACAACGCCCAGCACAAGGTTGTCGTGGTGGAGGGCTGTGGTCACAATACGCGCTGCATGCTCACCGCGGAACCTGCGCTGGCGCTGTTATTTCCGTAAGCGGGAAAGAGCAGGTCTGGTTTTCGGCGCAGTGAAAAGGGCGGTAAATGCGGTCACCCATTCATTCACCTCATTCCAGCTTGAAGCCTGTGATTTTGATGAATTTGGCCCAGCGATCTTTTTCCGCAGCGAGCCATTGCCCCATTTCCCGCGGCGTGTTGGTCTGCGGCACGGTGCCCTGTGAGGAAAGCTTGTCGCGGATGTCGGGCATATTGAGAATGCGGGTCACTTCGGCATTGATCTTGTTGACGATTTCCGGCGGCGTATTCGCGGACGCCAGGATGCCTTGCCACGAGCCGGTGATAAAACCTTCGAGTCCCGGCGTCTCGGCCACGGTCGGAATATCGGGCAGCGCGGGATCGCGTTGCGCACTCGATACCGCGAGCAGCCTCAGCCTGCCGGAGTTCACCTGCGGCAGTGTTTGCAGCATACCCATGAACAGCATGTGGCCTTCGCCCATCACGACGAGGTTTAGGGCCGAGCCCGCCACCGGAATGTAAACCCAGTTGATGCCGGTGCGATACGCGAACATCATGGCCGCGAGCTGCGAGGCGCTGCCCAGAGCAACCGGCGCGTTGAGCTGGCCCGGCCGCGCCTTGGCGAACGCGATCAGATCCTTCACTGATCGCACCGGGACGCTGGGATGCGTCGAAAGCGCGTGCGGTGAATACGAGAGGGTGGTGATCGGCGCAAAATCCCGCAGCATGTCGAACGGAATTTTCGGGTAAAGGCTGGGACTGATCGCGAGGTTGCCGACGTCCATCAATAGCAACGTGTAACCGTCGGGCGCGGCGCGCGCTACCATTTCAGCGCCGATAAGGCCATTGGCTCCGGGCCGGTTGTCCACGATCACCCGCTGACCCCAGGCGTCCGTAAGCTTGGAACCGATCAGACGCGCCAGGATGTCGCTGGTGCCGCCCGGTGCGTTGGGTACGATGACACGGATGGGCTTGGCGGGATACGCCTGCGCGCCGACCCATCCGGCGTGCAGCGCCAGCAAGATGACGATTGCCAGCGCTAGCAGCCTGCCGGGCTTAACAGTCCGACAGGCTGCTAAAAACAAAACCGGCTGACCATTCATAATAAACTCCCTTTAAGCGGTCGCATTTGGGGACGACACGGGTAAAACCGCACATCTATTATCCTCTTCCGCAATTCCATTGGCGCCGGTTTTGCATTAAGAGTTTGTCGGAGCTAAGTCCGACAAACTCCTAGACAGAACTCCCGCAATGAGCCGGGCCCCAAAATTGATNNGCCGGATAGCGGTCGCGATCTTCCTTGTCTCCACGGATCGCGAGCACCGGGCATTTGATTCGCGGCGCGAGCGCTATGGTGTCGGGCACGGAAACAATGCGGTCGAGAAAACTCTCGGCGCTGATCACGTACCACCAACCCGGCATGAACATGAGTTCGCGCCCGCGGCCGGCTGCGACGAGGTCGCGCGCCTGCTTTGTCAGTTCGTCGAGCTTGCCCGCCGCGAACAGCTTCTCGCTGCCTCCTGAAGCATCCTGCTGCGCGCCGCCGCGCCCCGCCGACAGCAGCACCAGCGCGGGCGTGTTTGGATGATCGACAACATGACGCGTGGAGAGCATGCCGCCGTTGCTGTGGCCCATGATCACAGGACTTGGAAATCCGCGCGCGGCGAGCCATTGCGCGGCAAAACGATTGTCGGCAATCGCCTCGGCGCTGGTCTGGAATGCACCACCCTCCGCCGCACGGCTTAAGCGCGTGGTGAGGATGTCATGCCCGCGGCGGTTGAACGCGAGAAATGCCAAACCCAGCTTGGTCAGCACCGGCGCCAGGAATCGCGCCGCGCCGGTGTAGAAATTCATGGTGTTGCCATGAAAATACAGCGCCGCGCCTTTTGCCGGGCCGTCCGGCTCGTGCAGCGCGCCGTCGATTGGAATGGTATCGGTCTGGATGGTAACGAGTTGGGTGCGCATGACAGCCTTTCGGTAATGACAAATGGGGGTAGTGTAACTTTTCCATCAGATACAACGTTGGCCCTGCTCATTCGGCATCGCCAGGCGCGCGGGTCGGCCTCGCTTAGGTGGACGGGCGGCGCATTTTAATGCGCTCTCGATCCCGTCCTTGAAGCGCTCGCCGCCCAGCGGCCAGCCGCGGTTGACCGTCTCTCGAATCTCACCAAGCTCGCCCGAATCGAGTTCGCTATTGCCCCGCTGGATGAGGTGCTGAGGAACCCCACTCAGAATGAGTCGTGCCCGGCGCGCCACGGAAAGAAGTCTCGTCGATCACTCAAGATCTCTCCNNGTCGTCTCCGGAGGAGAAGGAGTCTCGAATGAACATAAGCACACTCATGCACAGTCCGGGAACTAACACAGGTTCGTTCCGCACGCATCGGCCGGAGGATGTAGAGTTGTATGGCGGATCGATTTTCCTATCGCGCGCCCGCCCATCAAGGAGAACGTGATGTATAAAGCGTGGTTGATTTCGGTCATGGCGCTCGCAATGGCGGGAGTGCCATTGGCTGGGCACGCGGCGGACACGAATACCAAGGCCCCCTCGGAGATTGACAGCTTAATCAAGCGCATGGAAGAATCCGGTGCGCTGGACGCCGCGATAGACCGGGGCGTCCAGCGATACGTCCAGCGCCAGAATGAAGCGCAGCAGAAGCAGCAGGCGGAACAACAACGCCAGCAGGCCGAGGCGGCCAAGAATGCCCGGACGGTGGACATCAAACGCGACCGCGTTTTTGGCAACCCGCAGGCCGAGGTGAGCTTGATCGTTTACACCGACCTCGAGTGCCCTTTCTGCAAGCGCTTCGCCGGAACGCCGGAACAGGCAATCGCGAAGTTCAACGGCAAGGCCAACGTGGTCTTCCGCCACGATCCGCTCGACTTTCACGGAGAGATCGCCAAGCGCGGCGCCTACTATGCCGAGTGCGTGGGGCGCCAGGCGGGATCCACGGCGTTCTTTGCCTTTGCGAATGACTGGTTCAAACTGACCAATTCCAACGGCAAGGGGCTGGAGCGCGGCGATGTCCAGATCAGGGAAATTGCGCAGTCGGCGGGCGTGAAGGATCTTGCAGCCCTGGACGCGTGCGTACGCGATCCGGCCGTCGCGCAGTTCGTCCAGGATGACATAGTCGACGGAGCGCGCAGCGGCATTACCGGCACACCGGGCGTGATCGTGCGCAACAACAAGACCGGCCTCTCCGTGCTCATTGTCGGCGCGGTCCCGGCTGA
>PLYS01000576.1 GCA_003153455.1 Betaproteobacteria bacterium
TCCGCCAACCAGCGCGTCGTCGTCGCCTGGATCAGGATGGTCATTAGAATGGCGAGAAAGGTGACGGAGGCGATGAGCTTTCCCTGCGGCGCGCCCATGCCCATAAGGAGGCCAGCTAGGGCACCAGGTATAACGCCGGTCTCGCGCGTCCAGCACATGAACAGGAGTTCCTTGATTGTCCATTTGGCGCGCCGGTCTGGAAGAGCGCACAGAAACACCGTGACTGGCCGCGCCACCAGCATAAAAACCGCGACGACCGCGACACCACCGATCAGGTACTTGTTCATCAGGGCGAAATCGACCTGACTGCCAAGCAGGATGAAAATGAACATGCGCATGATCAGCGCCGTGGTCATAACGAAATAATCCAGTTTTTCCTGCTCGCCTTCCTTCATCGCGAATCCCAACGCGTCCTTGTTGCCGATCATGATGCCAAACACGAATACGGCCATGAAGCCGCTCGCCTGCAGGTCGTCGGCGCTCAGGTAGGCGCCGATTACCGCCATCAGCGATACCAGCGGGGCGTATTCTTGTAGGAAACCAAATTTTTCGTGGGCGATCAGCATCGCCGCGAGGTAGCCGAGGATCACGCCAGCGATCAAACCGAACAACACCTGCTTCAGCAGGCCAAGCAGAATCGTCGACAAAGAAATCTCAGCCTGGCCCATGGCGATGGCGAGCACAGCAACCGTGAGAATGGCGCCGGTGGCATCATTGAAGGCTGATTCAGACATTACCGTCTGCGCCACGCGGTCCTTGATTTTCACTTGACGGAAAATTGGCACTAGCGTTGCCGGATCTGTTGAGGCGATGGTAGCGGCCAGCAGCAGGGCGACAATGAACGGAACGCCGAGCAGGTAATAGGCGGCAAGGCCGGTGATCGCGGCAGTAATCAGCACGCCGACGGTCGCGAGGATGGCGACGGTGATCCAAACCTCCTTCAGTACCTTGAGTCGCAATGAAGCACCACCGTCGAAGAGGATGTAGCAAGAGCCAAAAATTAGCACCAGCTGATTCAGCGCGGAATCGGCCCTAATGTCGATCACGCCGGCCACATCAGGGCCGAGCAGCGTGCCAATGACAAGGAACACCACGACATCCGGTATCTTGATTTTCTGAGCGAGTACAGCGCTGGCTGTTCCCACCGCGAGAATCATGCCGAACACCATCAGGACGTGTTTGGCGAGTTCAACAGACGCTGACGACAATGGATAACCTTCCGAAAATAGTTGCAATTTACGCGCTGCAACGAATAGCGTTTATCCGCCGCCCTACATACGCTGTATCCTGCCGCGGGCGGCAATGGCGGCGGATAAACCTCGTTGGACTGAACCGCCGAGTTGGTGGGGGTTATCGGGATTGTAAGCGTGGGGGGGCGGGAGTCAATCGTTTGCGCTTCGAAGGTGCGCTCACTTTAGAGCCAAATTCAGCCGGGCACCCAGTTCCACCACGCGATTAGGTGGAATACAGAAGTGCGAGCTCGCATCCAGCTCGTTCTTATGCAACCTGATAAATAGCCTGAGCAGCAAACGCAAGGCGATGTTGCCCCTGCTGGGCGGGACTAGCGATTCGCGGCCCAGGTAGAACGAGGTGGTCATCGGGTCGTACAAAGTCTGCCCCGTCTGGTTCGAGGCCGACGTCAACAGTGCGGGCACATTCTCTTCTTCCATGTAGCCAAAGTGGGCGACGATCCTTACGAAGCCGAGTTCCAGGCACTCGATTGCCATCCGTTCGCTGTCTGCCACTCGTGGCGCTTCGTCGGTGATCAAGGTTAGCACCACTACACGCTCGTGCAAGACCTGGTTATGTTTCAAGTGATGCAACAAGGCCCTGGGGAACGAGGCGCCGGGCGGCATCATGAATACCGCTATACCATGCACCCGGTGTGGCGGCGACAAAGCCAGGCTGGATATAAAACTATCGATGGGAAGGCCTCTATCGCTGCGCGCTTTACGCAGCACGCGCACCCCGCTGAACCAGGCGAAGGTGATCAGAAAGGTAATCGNNTCCGATGCGCAACTTGGACCAATGCCACCGTGTCTTTGCAAAGGCGGCGAACAAGATCGTGGTAATTGCCATGGTGGTCGATACCGCCAAGCCGAAGGCTGCCGCCAGATTGTCCGAGGAATGGAAGATCAGTACCACGGCAATCGTAGCCAGCATCAGTATCCAATTCAGCGTCGGCAGGTAGATTTGCCCTGCGGTGCTAGCGGAGGTGTGCGTGGCCTCGACACGCGGGCTCAAGCCCAATTGCGAGGCCTGCCGAGTCAGTGAAAACACTGCCGAAATCAACGCTTGCGCCGCGACCACGGTTGCCAGGGTGGCTAGTATCACCATGGGATAGAGTCCCCAGGTCGGCACGGTCGAATAAAATGGACGCGCTGCCGCCGCCGGGTCGCGCAACAGCAAAGCACCCTGACCAAGATAGTTGACGGTGAGTGCTGGCAATGCCAGCCCATACCAGGCGAGGCGGATAGGCCGCGCGCCGAAATGGCCCATGTCGGCATACAGCGCTTCGCCGCCGGTCAGGCAGAGCACCACCGCGCCAAGCGCCAAAAATCCGTGCCCGCCATTGCGAGCGAAGAAGGTGATTCCGTTGATCGGATTAAGCGCAGTCAGTATCGAAGGCGTCTGCGCCAGCGATGCTAACCCGAGCAGGAAGATAACCACGAACCACGTCCCCAAAATCGGGCCGAATACCACGCCGACCCGGCCAGAGCCGAGTGGCTGGATGGCGAACAGGGCGATCAATATCACAACGGTCAGCGGCACGATGTAAGGATTGAAAGCTGGCGTTGCTACCCCGAGTCCCTCGATGGCGCTGAGCACCGAAATGGCGGGCGTGATTACGCCATCGCCATACAGCATCGCGGTTCCGATCATGGCCAAGTAGATCCAGCGCCGCGAACGCCGGCCCGCCCCGCGCTTGGTCCGGTCGCCCACCAACAAAGCGAGCAAAGCCAGTAGACCGCCCTCGCCGTGATTGTCAGCCTGCATCAGTACCAGCACGTACTTGACGCTGACCATCACGATCAGCGACCACAGGAACAGCGACACGATGCCAACGACATTGGCCGGCGTTGCACTCACGCCATTGGCACCGTGAAACGCTTCTTGCAAGGCATACAAGGGGCTGGTCCCCAGATCACCGAAAACGATGCCGAGTGCAGCTAAGGCGAGGGATGCGGTTGCGGCGCCATGCTGTGATGGGTTCAGCGCATGAGCGTTTGAATCTGAGGCTGGAGTCATGATGTCTTCCTCGCGTTTCAATTGCCGTACTGCATCGAAAACGATGTCAACCATAGCCGGCGCCAAAGCCACGCGCGGCTTGTCCAGCGGTAGCACCATAGGTTGCGACATCAAGGTGCGGATTGATTTGCTTATCGCTCGCGTTACATGCGCTCCACTTCGCGTTTTTCTACAAAGATCTTCAGGCCTTCGCGACTAAAATTGTCCATCAGCGGCTCCGGGTCGAGCGCCTCCGGCATCATCACGCCGCGTTCCTTGATCTTGCCTTCGACGAGCAGCCGCGCGGCAACGCCGGCGGAATTCCCGTCTGCACCTCGGTCAACGAATAGCCGTACATTTCGTAAACCTCGCGGTGGTTACGTGCCGAGGCTCACGCCTTCCTCGTGCGCGACGGCGTAGGTCTTCATCAGGCCGATCGGGTCCGGAAACCGCACCCAGTCCACCTCGGTCTCAAGCGGTTTTCCGGCGGTGACCTTGCCGTTATTCACGTAATACGGCACGGCGCCGAGTTCCTCGAACAGCGTCTCGGGACTGAACAGCACGGCGAAGCGGTAGCCCTTCACTTCACCATTGTCAGCGTCGAGCACGCGGATACTTGTCGCGGTGTCGAGCCGGTCCATCGCCCAGCGGGCGAAGACGTTCACCGCGCCTGGATCCGCGCCCATGCGGAGAATGCCGGCCAGTCCCTTTTCGAGGAACGCATGATTGAATCGCTCAATCTCGGCTTCAAACGAGTTCTTGCCGGGACGCTTGACTCCGGGCAGGGAATAGATGTCCGCGGCCATGTCGATGTAGTGGGAGCCCGCCTGGGCGCAGGCTTCGAGAACCGAATGGTTGGTCTGCCAGGTGCACGCGTTGAGCGTGACGGTGACCTTCGAGTCCTTCAGCAGATCGATGAGCTTCTGGGTCTGAAGGGCGTCCACCTGGTGAACCTCGAAGCGGCTGTCCTTGATGCGCTCGCGCAATTTCTCAGCAAACGCCGGATCGATGTCCGCAAGGAGGATTCGCTCGAAACAATCGTAACCGTGCAGCTTCAGGCCGATGACGGAACCGACCCCACCCATGCCGATGACCATTGCAGTCGCCATACCTTGCCTTCCCATTCGCCGGTGAGAGTACCCTCACCCGAGAGGCAGTATAAGGCGTCATTCTGACGAATAAAACAGCCCTTTGATTGCGTCGCCGACGTGGGCGTCATCGAGGATGCCCGAGGCAGGCGCAATTTTTACGCGCTTTTTATATGCCAAGCCCGGTTTTTTGCATTTTCTTTACGTTCGCGCCTCTATCTTGTGAGCATGCCAACTGCCCGCGGAGGCTTTGTATGAGACGCACGGGCAAATCCACCCCATCCGCTGAACGGATTGCGGATTGTTCCGAAATAACGACCAACACAAATGCTGCTAAAGTAGTGCCTCTGCCACGGCCGCAAGCGGCGATACAAGGATTCATGATGCCCATCAAGGTCGACGCTGGGTTAGTGACCCCGCTGCAACAGGCTGTGAATTACGCTTGCGGAGGGGTGGTGAGGTGTCTGAGCGTTCAGCCGGTCGCTCGCTCCAACAGCGTGAAGGTATGGCTGGCTATGCCAAGGCCGGCCATCGAACGCGTCATGACCGCGGTGATGCGCACGCTACCCAAGGCCGAGTTCGGGTGCATCACTCCCGTCTAAGGTCGCTGTTTCTTCACGGTTCATGAACCCCATATCCCAGATCCTGTCCGCGGACGATATCCTGCTCGACGTGGATGCCTTGAGCAAGACGCGCGTATTCGAAGAAGTCGGGCGGCTGTTCGAAAAGCGCCATGGTTTTGTGCGGGCGCAGGTAGTCGAGGATCTATGCGCGCGAGAGAAACTGGGTTCCACGGGATTGGGCCACGGAGTGGCGATCCCGCATGCGCGCATCAAGGGTCTGCGTCGGGCCGTGGCGGCTTATGTGCGGACCCGCTTGCCGATCCCATTTGACGCGCCTGACGGGAAGCCGGTGTCGGACATGCTGATCCTTCTGGTGCCTGAACAAGCGACCGACGAGCATCTGCAAATCCTGGCCTGGTGTGCACAGATGTTTGGCGACCGACGCTTCCGGGAGCAGCTCAGAATGTGCGGCGCGGCAAGTGATGTCCATCAACAGTTTGCCGATTGGCCGCAATCCTGATGGTACCCGTGATGTCTCTTACCGCGATTACCTCGGCGCAAAAGGCCAGAATCCTGGCCGAAGCCCTGCCTTACATCCGAAGTTTCCACGGCCAGACTTTCGTCATCAAATATGGCGGCAATGCGATGACGGAACCCGCGCTCAAGGCCAGCTTCGGGCGCGATGTTGCCATGCTGCAGCTCGTCGGCATGAATCCGATCGTGGTTCACGGGGGCGGCCCCCAAATCACCGATCTGCTCGAAAAGATGGGCGTCAAAAGCATATTCCGCCGGGGGATGCGCGTAACCGACGATAAAACAATGAATGTGGTTGAGATGGTCGTTGGTGAACTCAATCAGGAAATCGTCGGCCTCATCAACCAGCATGGCGGCAAAGCGGTTGGTCTCAGCGGCCAGGACGGACACTTCATCCACGCGAAGAAAATGCTGTTACCGC
>PLYS01000301.1 GCA_003153455.1 Betaproteobacteria bacterium
ATCTGTGTCCATCTGTGTTTATCTGTGGTTTCGATAAGGTTTCACCGTGAGCGGCCAGCTTAAAGAGATCCGTGCCCGTATCGACGCGCTCGACGATCGCATCGTCGATCTGGTCAACGAGCGCGCCGCGCTGGCGCAGGAAACCGGTCATGCCAAAAGCGGCGCCAAATACCGGCCTGAGCGCGAAGCGCAGGTACTGCGGCGCTTGGCTTCGCGCAACCCCGGCCCGCTGCCCGCGCAGGCGCTGATCCGTCTTTACTCAGAAATCATGTCTGCGTGCCGCGCGCTCGAGGACGGCATCAGCGTTGCTTATCTTGGACCTCAAGGTACTTTCAGCGAGGAGGCTGCCATCAAGCAGTTCGGCGGGCATGCCGCATTGCAGCCGTGCGCGTCGATCGACGCAGTATTCCGTCAGGTGGAAGCGGTGCAGGTCGGCTACGGCGTGGTGCCGGTCGAAAATTCGACCGAGGGCAGCATCGGCCGCACCCATGACCTGCTGCTCGCAACCCCGCTCAAGATCTGCGGCGAAGTGCTGCTGCCGGTGCACCAATGCCTGATGAACAAGAGCGGCAAGGCGGCCAGCGTGAAAAAAATTCTGTCGCACAACCAGAGCCTCGCGCAGTGTCACGAGTGGCTTAATCAGCGCTTTGCAGCGGCCAAACGCGTGCCGGTGGTCAGCAACGCCGAGGCCGCGCGCATGGCGTCCAGGGATGCGGCAGCGGCGGCGATCGCGAGTAAAACCGCGGCTGCCGTCTATGGATTGAAGCTAATCGCCAGCAACATCGAGGACGAGCCGCAGAACACCACGCGTTTTGTGGTGATAGCAACGCATGATGCCGGACCATCGGGGAAAGATAAGACCTCGCTCGTGATGTCGACGCACAATGTGCCCGGCGCGGTGCATGCGCTACTGACGCCGCTCGCCAGGCACGGCGTCAGCATGACGCGGCTCGAGTCGCGGCCGGCGCGCACCGGGCGCTGGGAATACATGTTTTACGTCGACATCGAAGGCCACCAGCACGACGCCAACGTGGCGCAGGCGCTCAAGGAACTGGGCAAGAAGGCGGCATTTCTCAAGAACCTCGGGTCCTATCCCGTGGGCACGGTCTAAGAAGTGTTGAGTGTTAAGTTTTGAATATTTAGTGAAAATCGGGAAAACAACTGAACATTCAACACTCAATACCAAGCACTGAAATGAAAACAGCCGCCGTCAACCGCGCTGCCGATATTTGCGATCTCGCTCCCGGTTATATCCGCGCTATCGCGCCGTATGAGCCGGGCAAGCCGATTTCCGAGCTGGCGCGCGAGTTCGGTCTCGATCCCAACGGCATCATCAAGCTCGCGTCGAACGAGAACCCGCTCGGCGTGAGCCCACTCGCCATGCAGGCGATGCGGCAGGCGCTCGCTGATGTTGCGCGCTATCCGGACGGCAACGGCTTCGAGTTGAAGCAGGCATTGTCTCAGCACTACGGCGTTGAGACGTCGCAGATCGTGCTCGGTAACGGCTCGAACGACGTGCTCGAGCTTGCCGCACGCTCATTCCTTACACCGGGACTCGAAGCGATCTACTCGCAGCATGCGTTCGCGGTATATCCGCTCGCGACGCAGGCGGTCGGCGCCACCGGCGTCGAAGTGCCGGCGCACGATTTCGCGCACGACCTTGGAGCGATGCTGCGGGCGGTCTCGCCGCGCACGCGGCTCATGTTCATCGCCAACCCGAACAATCCGACCGGCACGCTGATCCATAGCGCGGATTTGCACGCGTTCATACGCGCACTGCCGCCGGACGTGATCGTGGTGCTCGACGAGGCCTACAACGAATATCTGCCCGCTGAACTCAAGGCCGACAGCGTGGGGTGGTTGCGCGAGTTCCCGAATCTGATCATCACGCGCACCTTTTCCAAGGCCTATGGCCTGGCCGGGCTGCGCGTCGGCTACGCGTTCGCGCATGCCGGTGTCGCCGACCTGATGAACCGCGTGCGCCAGCCGTTCAACGTCAACAGCATTTCGCTCGCGGCCGCGACCGCAGGACTGGACGACCGCGAGTTCGTGCGCCACAGTTTCGAGCTCAACCAGTCGGGCATGCGGCGCATTACGCAGGGCCTCACGCAGCTCGGCTTGACCTACATCCCGTCGTTCGGCAATTTCGTCAGCTTCAAGGTAGGGGACGCGAATGCTGTTTTTCAGCAGTTGCTCAAGCGCGGCGTGATCGTGCGCCCGATCGCGAGCTACGGCATGCCCGATTATCTGCGCGTCAGCACCGGCCTCGAAGCGGAAAACGAGCGCTTTCTCGAAGCGCTGGGGCAATCGCTGTCCGCATGAAAGTCTCCAGCGTGAAGCGGCGCGGTGTTGCGCGTAGGGGCCGCCGCAGGCTGGGTAAGCTGGTCATTTTCGGCGTCGGCCTGATCGGCGGCTCCCTTGCGCTCGCGCTGAGAAAACGCAAGGCTGTTGCGCACGTCGTTGGCGTTGGTCGCAGCCGCGCCAATCTGCTGGCCGCGCGGCGCCTTGGCATCATCGACGAAATAGCGACCGATCCTGCGCTGGCGGTGAAAGACGCGGACTTGGTGCTGCTGGCGGTGCCGCTCGGCCAGACCGCGGCGGTGCTGGCGCAGATTGCGCCCCATCTCGCGCCGCACACGGTCGTGACCGATGCCGGCAGCACCAAACGCGATGTGATCGCGAACGCTCGCAAATATCTGGGTGCGGCGTTCGCGCGGTTTGTGCCGGCGCACCCGATCGCCGGTACGGAGAATAGCGGGGCGCGCGCCGCGTTCGCCGAGTTGTTCGATGGCCACAAACTGATCGTGACGCCCGAGCCCGAGACCGATGCCCGCGCCGTCAGGATGGTGAGCGCGGTATGGAAGCTCGCCGGCATGCGCGTGATCACGATGCACGCCGCCGACCACGACCGCGTGTTTGCATTGGTCAGTCACCTGCCGCACGTGGTGTCGTTTGCGCTGATCGACCAGCTCGCCGGCTACGCTGATGCGGCGACATTGTTCAGGCACACCGGCGGTGGCTTTCGCGATTTGACGCGCATTGCCGGCAGCTCGCCCGAGATGTGGCGGGACGTCTGCCTCGCCAACCACGATGCATTGCTTACGGCACTCGAGGGTTATCTTGAAGAACTCGAACTGCTACGAGGCATGATCGAAGCAAGCGACGGGCAGGGGCTCGAGGAACGATTCGCCGCGGCGCGCGCCGCGCGCGCGAAATGGTTGATAAAAAAATCCTGAACCGCAAAGGACGCTAAATTGACTGTAGTTTTTCCTTTGCGTCCTTTGCGGTTAAAGAACTTGACCTAAAGAAATGACGGTAACGTATAAATTGGAACCCGGCGGCGCGCTCACGGGGCGCATCCGCGTTCCGGGCGACAAATCGATCTCCCACCGCAGCATTATGCTCGGCTCGATCGCGGAAGGTATCACGCGCGTCAGCGGTTTTCTCGAAGGCGAGGACGCACTTGCGACCATGAACGTGTTCCGCGCGTTCGGCGTGCGCATCGACGGACCCGAGCGCGGTGACGTGATGGTGCATGGCGTCGGCATGCGCGGACTGAAGGCGCCGCACAAGATGCTCGACTGCGGCAACTCCGGCACCTCGATGCGGCTGCTGTGCGGCCTGCTCGCCGGGCAGAATTTTGACTGCGCGTTGACCGGGGATGACAGCTTGCGCCAGCGACCGATGCAACGAATCGCCGAGCCGCTCGGCCAGATGCGCGCTGAAATCGTCACCGCCGAAGGCGGGCGCCCGCCGCTCAAGATCACGGGCGTCGCCAATATGCGCGGCATCGAATATCGATTGCCCATTGCGAGCGCACAAGTCAAATCGGCGCTGTTGCTGGCAGGGCTCTATGCGCGTGGCAAGACGTGCGTTACCGAGCCGGCGCCGACGCGCGACCACACCGAACGCATGCTTGCCGCATTCGGTTACCCCGTCGAGCGCAACGGCGGCACCGTGTGTGTGACCGGCGGCGGCAAGCTGACCGCAACATCGATTGACGTGCCGGCAGATATTTCGTCGGCAGCGTTTTTCATGGTTGGAGCCAGCATCGCGCCCGGCTCCGACGTGACGCTCGAGCACGTCGGCGTCAATCCGACGCGCACCGGCGCGATCGACATCCTGCGTCTGATGGGCGCGAACATTGAACTCATCAACCAGCGCCAGGCGGGTGGCGAGCCCGTCGCCGACATCCGCGTGCGTCACGCCGAGCTCAGGGGCATCGAGATACCGGTCGAGCTGGTGCCGCTTGCGATCGACGAATTTCCGGTCTTGTTCGTCGCTGCGGCCAATGCGCGCGGCGTCACCGTTTTGCGTGGCGCCGAGGAACTGCGCGTCAAGGAGTCCGACCGCATCCAGGTGATGGCCGACGGACTGCGGGCGCTCGGCATCGGCGCCGAGCCGGCCGCTGACGGCATGCGCGTTACGGGTGCTCGTTATGGCGGCGGTGTAGTGGACAGCCACGGCGATCATCGTGTGGCGATGGCGTTCGCGATCGCCGCGTTGCGTGCGGGCGCGCCGATCACGATTAACGACTGCTCCAACGTCGCGACGTCATTCCCGGGCTTCGTCGAACTCGCCGACTCCGCAGGACTGAAGATCAAATGCGATTAACCGCCAAGATTCTTTTCAATACCCCTTTGAGGGGTACGCCAAGACCGCCAAGAAGATCTGAATGAGCGATAGCAAGCAGCCGCCGGTGATTGCGATCGATGGCCCGTCGGCGTCCGGCAAGGGCACAGTTGCCAAGCGGATCGCGCAGCGGCTCGGATTTCACTACCTCGATAGCGGCGCGCTATATCGCTTGGTCACGCTCAGCGCGCTCCAAAAGCGGGTAGCGCTTGATAACGAAGCCGCGCTGGCGCAACTTGCTGGGGTTCTTGACGCTCGTTTTCATGAAGATAATGTATTTTTGAATCAAGAGGATGTGACAGATTTGATACGCAGCGAAGAAGTCAGCGCCACGGCCTCACAGGTGGCAGTACTCCGTGCGGTGCGACAGGCGCTGCTGATTCGCCAGCGCGCATTCCGCCAGCCCCCCGGCCTGGTGGCGGACGGGCGCGACATGGGTTCGGTCGTGTTTCCCGATGCAGTGCTCAAAATCTATCTCACCGCGGACACCGCTGAGCGGGCCCTCCGGCGTTATAAACAGTTGATAGAAAAAGGAATGGATGCTAATATTACGACCCTTTTGCAGGATATCCGGCAACGCGATGCCCGCGACAGCGCGCGCGCAGTAGCCCCGCTGCAGAAGAGTGACGATGCCAGCTTGCTTGATACCACCAAGCTCTCAATCGATGCGGCAGTGGAGCAAGTGTTGGCGCGTTATGCTGCAGCGAAACGGGTGCCATGAGCTGCCAGGCTCGCGGCGTTGATTAACCAGACCCCGTTGAAATAACGGGTTTTTTCAGGTTTCTAAATTGCAGATGATGAATGCTGTTTCCCCCGTCAGCTCGAGTGAAAGTTTTGCGGCGCTATTTGAAGAAAGTCTGGCACGCAAGGAAATGCGTGTCGGCGAGGTGATTACCGCCGAAGTCATTCGCGTTGATGCCAACCATATCGTAGTAAATGCCGGTTTAAAATCAGAAAGTTATATCCCCACCGAGGAATTCCATAACGACCGCGGTGAAATCGACGTCAAGCCCGGCGATTTCGTGCAGGTCGCGATCGATGCGCTCGAGGACGGCTTCGGCGAAACCCGCCTGTCACGCGATAAGGCAAAACGCCTCGCCGCCTGGATGGATCTCGAGCAGGCGCTCGAAAAAGGCACGGTGGTGCAGGGCCTGATCAATGGCAAGGTCAAAGGCGGCCTCACCGTGATGCTGAACGGCATACGCGCTTTCCTGCCCGGCTCGCTGGTCGACATCCGGCCGGTGAAAGACACCACGCCCTATGAAAACAAGGTGATGGAGTTCAAGGTCATCAAGCTC
>PLYS01000076.1 GCA_003153455.1 Betaproteobacteria bacterium
CTTCGAGCCCGGCATTGAGCGCGGCAAACTGTTGCTCGGCGCGCTTGCGCTCGGTGATGTCGCGCACAGTGCCCTGCAGAAACACTTCTCCTCCCACCTTCATGCGTGTCAGCAGTATATCGACGGGAAACAGGCTGCCATCCAGGCGCTTGCACTCCCATTCGAAATAATGCTTGCCCTCGCGCAGGCTGGTGGCGATCACCTCCTGTAACTCTTCATCGGAGCGGCGTCCATTGGGTTGCCGTTCCGGCGCAAGATTCCACAGACCGAGTTCGGTAAGCACAACGCCGCTGGCCGCCCCAAACAAATCCAGCGCGGCCTGGTTGGCGCCAGTAAATCGCCACGACGGCGGTGTTAAGATCAGCAGGGCGTCGCGCGAACTCTCGAACAGTTGCCGATGGCGCACCTCGCTTTGACGCAGCGCCTCCTCGGAGCGCTTTTGCTCGGTGATGTTNNCGCTTGTCGAACTGGAAGGCATCGAACTCGCCCGCGGCCAGCCGCTGGAACAGCGCGAGGTTGGCAGGGAGGTCGTCGGGATGAGTGGTTTCCGTCCAGGCCAGCTTCAGCAGCTCCTCGCGCGGGTACCCCAGCATCTCGCACATGTAATCGTTAACCTGCAACCAGTGCTTGCTGCTGGGCGAGGTAACGGCCAGTCCGACGAAGGGCAGTTCGTAGAACAGCCGGAGCAGCCGGTCCTTCTCCGCGGACTGCGCGATCAGCGCAACCTTCTGCCGCTGCGCGTCCTCGGCCTGTTTGCGCTCGGTGATGTCGTGGAAGATAAGCGCGACGCCCACCATGACCCCGTGTTCGTCCTTGATCGGGAACTGGCTCAACGACACGGCGACGCGCCGCCCGCCCTTGACGAAACGCTCCGTTTCCAAATCAATTACGGCGATGCCTTGCGCGAGCAGCCCACGGTTGCGGGCTATCTCTTCCTCGCGGTCGGGGGGAAAGATCATCGAGATGCTCTGACCGATGGCCTCGTCCGCGGTATAACCGAACAAGCGTTCCGCGCCGGCGTTCCAGGACAATATTTTCTCGTCAAGAAGACTGCGGCTGATGATCGCGTCGTTCGAACTGGCGACAATCGCTGAGAGATAGGCGCGAACCTCCTCCGCCTGCTTGTGCTGCAGGAACTGGCCGATCTGGCTGCCGATGGCGTTCACTGCCTCCAGCAGCCGGTCATCTGGTTCACGGACTTTGCGACTGTTGAAAGCGAGCACGCCGATCGTCTTGCCTTCCGATATCACCGGGAAGTGAAATGCGCCATGCATGCCGGTTTCGAGTGTCACGGCCGCTTTCAGCGAACGGGCGTCGTTCTTGATATCGGCGATCCATGTCGCCTGGCCCGACTGCCACGCTCGACCCGCCAATCCGACGCCCCGGCCAAAAACGGTTTCGCGCTTGCTCGCGACAAATTGCTCGATCGCGTCGCCCGGGAAGTGCCAGCATTCGCTGAAGCGCAACACGCCGGCCGGTTCGTCCACCCGCAAGTAACGCCCGCACTCCCAGCCCTGGGTTTCACATATGGCGCGGATCATCGCTTTCAGCGCGACTGATGCGTTGTCGGCGCCGGCGATGCACCGGGTCACCATGTGCTCGAGCCGCAGCAACTGTTCCGCGCGTTGGCTGGCAGTGATGTCTTTGGAGATGCCACGGTAGCCCGTGAAACGCCGCTCCTCGAACACCGGCTGCCCGCTGGTGCTGATATAGCGCATTTCGCCTTGCGCATCGACACGCCTGAAGACGAAGTCGGCAAAAGGCTGTCTTGCCTCGAGCACGGCCTTGTGCTTATCCCAGCTTCCGTCGTCGCCGACCGGGACCGCGTCATGATCCCAACGTGCCGTCCCGATAAGGCGCTGCGGGTCGTCCCCCATTGCCGCAAAACCCGAGCCCGTGATCAGGGTGAAACGGCAGCTTTCGTCTT
The DNA here is from genome assembly GCA_003153455.1 of Betaproteobacteria bacterium. GTDB lineage: Bacteria > Pseudomonadota > Gammaproteobacteria > Burkholderiales > SG8-41 > PALSA-1004. The sequence continues at coordinate 1,928 of PLYS01000076.1, forward strand.
GTTCCCAGTACCATTCGGCGGAGAGTTCGAGGAGGTTTTTTAAGCGCTCTTCGCACAGCCGCAGCGCTTCGCCGGTGTCCCGTTTGATCGCGTTCGTATTTTCTTCTGCTGCCATGATGCATCCGTTGGATCTGTTATAGATGAACGCCGCTTCGCGGTCTATCTTGGCCGACCCGGCCATCCCGCGCCCCTGGCATCTTCTTCGCCGCCCTCGAAAAGTATAACCACTAATCGCAAGATCGTGGCGCGGCCGCTTCCGGTTGCCGCGCCCGCGCCGCGCGCGGCGTGCATCATGCACAACAGGAATGAGTGCTTCATTCGTCGCTTCCTTCCTTCCATCCAGTAATCAGTCATCAGTCACTGGTCACTGATCACTTGGTCACTGATCACTGATCACTGATCACTGGCCAGCAGCGCCGCGACGCTCGCCAGGAATCCTTTGTAACGGATCGGCTTTCTGAGATAGCCGTCGAAGCCCTCGGCCAGCAACCGCTCGCGGTCGCCCTTCATCGCGAGCGCGGTGAGCGCGACTACCCTGAGCGCCGCGGTCCGCGGCTCGGCGCGCAGCCGCCTGAGCGCGGCGATGCCGTCCATGCCGGGCATCTGCACGTCCATGAGAATGAGATCGGGCGCGTGCGCGTGCGCGGCCTCGACGCCCTCGGCGCCGCCCGCCGCGCTCAGCACCTCGTGGCCCGCCTGCTCGAGCACGGTGACCGCGAGCCTGAGGTTTCTCGCGTCGTCGTCCACCACCAGGATTTTCGCCATCGGTTGTGCTCTCAGTCCCCGGCGCGCTTCGGCAGCGCGCGGCGCAGCTCGGCGAGCAGCTCGCTCGTGCTGAAGCTCGCTTTTTCCCGGATCGCGCTCACGTCGCCGTTCAAGCGCGCGTGGTCCTCGGCGGTCAGGTCCTTCGCGGTGAGCACGAGGATCGGGATGCGCGCGGTTTGTTCGGAATCGCGCAGCGCGCGCGCAACCTCGAAGCCGCTCACCTCCGGCATCATCAGGTCGAGGATCACGAGATCCGGCAGTGCGCTGCGCGCCGCCTCGATCGCCTCGGCACCGCCATAGGCGCGCATGACGCGGCAGCCCTCGGCCTCGAGCGCCGTCGCCACAAGCTCCACCGCCTGCACGTTGTCGTCCACCACCAGCACGCGCGCCGGCTCGCCGTTGGGCCGCGCGTCAACCAGTCCGGCAAGCGCCGCCAAAAGCTCTTCGCGCACGAAGGGCTTCTGCAGCACGCGGCGGGCGCCGAGCGCGAGACCGCGGTTCAGGTCATCTGATACGGTGATGATCACCACCGGCGTATCGGCAAGGTTCGGAATGGCCTTCAAACGGCGCATGAACTCCCAGCCGTCCATCACCGGCAGGAAGATGTCGAGCGTGATGAGCTGCGGTTTGCTCTTGGCGGCGCGCACCAGTCCTTCCTCAGCGGTCGCCGCGCGCATCACCTCGAACCCCTCGGCGCGCAACTGCGCCGTGATCAGCTCGGCTATCGAGTCGTCATCCTCGACCACCAGTGCGAGCGGCACCGCAGGCGCGGATGGGGCCGTGCCCTCGGGCATCGTTTGGCTCTCTTGCACAGCCGGTGCGGCCGCACGGTAGGGCAGCCACACGCAGAAGCGGCTGCCGGCTCCTAGCCGGCTCGCGACGCCCACCGTGCCACCGTGCAGCTCGGCGAGGCACCGCACGAGCGAAAGTCCCAGCCCCGTGCCGCCCTGGCGCCGGGCGACGGAGCTGTCCACCTGCGTGAACGGCTCGAACAGCTTCGGCAGGTGCTCCTCGGCAATGCCCACGCCGGTGTCCTCGACCGAGATCGCGAGGAACTCGCCGTCCTCGCCCGGCGGCAGCGCGATGAGCCGCGCCGGCATGGCATCGTCGAGGGCCACCTCGGTGCGCGCACACCGGCGGGCGCGCAGCGTCACCGCGCCGCCTTCGGGCGTGAACTTGACCGCGTTCGAGAGCAGGTTGTAGACGATCTGCT
>PLYS01000454.1 GCA_003153455.1 Betaproteobacteria bacterium
CGGACTTGGCTCCGACAAACTCCTTTAGCAGCCTGAGCGGACTGTTAAGTCCGTCAGGCTGCTAGCAGCTTGAGCAATCGCGCCGGGTTGTCGCTCAATATCATTTCGCGCTCGCGCCGGGTGAGCCCGGGGATGCTGTCGACGAAATCCACCGGCTGCCGGACGCTCATCAGTTGGGGAAAATCGGTGCCCATGACGACACGGTCCACGCCGACCAGGTCGATGAGCATCTTCATGATCCTGGGATCGAGGACGATGATGTCGTAATAGAAGCGGCGCAGGTAGCGGTGCGCTGGCTGCTTCATATGTTTGAGCGCCGGGCTGACGCCGATCGCGTAGTCGAGCCGCCCGATCATCCATGGGAAGGTGCCGCCGCCGTGCGGCAGATAGACTTCGAGTTTCGGGAACGCATCCATTACGCCGCCGCACACAAGCGATATGGCGGCAATGCCGTCTTCGTACAGGTTGCCAAGCGTGTTGATCATGAAAAAGTCTTTCAGCCGCTCGGCGCCTGACGGATAAAGGTTATGCGTGAACAGCGGCAGGCCGAGCGCCTCGCAGCGTTCGTACACCGGCCAGAACTGTTTCTCGTGCAGGTTCTTGCCGTTGATGTGCTCGCCGATATTGATGGCGCGCATGCCGGGCAGCCTGGCGGCGCGCTCGAGTTCCTGCACGGCGAGCTTGGTGTCCTGCATCGGCAGCATAATGGTGCCGAAGAAACGCTCCGGATACTTGAGGTGCGCCGCCGCGCAGGCGTCATTCACCGCTTGCGACAGCTTCAGGGCAAACGCCGGCGGCGCCCAGTACACCATCGGGTTGGTCATCGATAGCGCGTAGGTGTTGACCTTGCGCTCGTCCATTTCCTTGATGATCAGGTCGAATTCCGTCATGTTGCGGCGCATGACCGAGGTCTGGGTGCCGCCTGCCACCGACTGCACAACGGGGTTGCCCGCGGCATCGCGCCCCATCTTCGCGCCGTTGGCCGGCCCTTCCTTTTCCATCAGCGTCACGAATTCCCGCGGATACCAGTGATAGTGCGCGTCGATAACCCGCACGTTGGTGTAGTTCCCGCCTCCCGGTTTCGTTCCTGTGCCGGCGCAGCCGGCAAGCGCCGCGCCACCGGTCGCCGCAAGCGCGGCAAGAAATTCGCGTCTCGAAATCGTCATGTTCAATTCCTCCTTGAATGATGGATCAACCAACCCGTAAAGGGGATTGCCGCAGCTTGCGGGCTGTCACGGCTCTGCCGTGAGCCGCGCCTCCCGCACGAGCCTCGTGTACTTCTCGAGTTCCGCGCGGATGAAAGCTGAAAACTGTTCGGGGGCATTGCCGCCGGGCAGCGCGCCCTCCTGCGCAATATTGGCTTTGACGCTCGGGTGTTCGAGCGCCTTGATGAAATTCCTGCTCAGTGTCGCGACGATTTCTCCGGGCGTATTCGCAGGGGCGACCATCGCGTACCAGCCCGTCACCTCGTAACCGGGCAGGCCGGCTTCGCTCATCGTAGGCAGGTCGGGCAGTTGGGGGCTGCGTTGACTGCTCGTTACGGCCATGGCGCGCAATCTGCCGCTCTGGATATGCGGCACGGACAGCGAAGTGCTCGTCGTCACGAGATCGATCTGCCCGGAGATCACATCCAGCATCATTGCCGGTGTTCCACGATAGGGCACGTGCGTCATCTTTGTCCCGGACATGTTGAGCATCAGTTCGGTCGCCAGATGCAGGGCGCCGGCGACGCCGCTCGATCCGAAGCTCAGCTTGCCCGGCTGGGCCTTGGCGAGGGCGATTAGCGCCTTGAGGTTCTGCGCCGGGACCGATGGGTGAATGACCATGACGTATGGAGCGTAAAGGTAGACGCTGATCGGCGCAAAATCCTTGACCGGATCATAGGAAATGTTGCGGTTGAATGCCGGGCTCGATGCCATTGCGCTGATGCCCACCCACAGTAGGGTGTATCCGTCCGGCTTGGCCTTGGCGACAGCGCTCGCGGCGATCACTCCCGCTGCGCCGTCGCGATTGACGATCACGAATTGCTGTCCCAGCATTTCGGTCAGCCGTTGGGCCATCGTGCGGGCCGTGGTGTCGCTGGACGACCCGGCCGGGAAACCGACGTAAATGGTGACCGGCTTGACCGGATAGGCCTGCGCCGCGCCTTGCGCCAACGCGCTGGACGTCCAGCCGACGAACGCGAGCGCCGCGACGAAGGCACGGCCGACTTCGCGAGTACGTGACATTGCCATCAGTCTCCTCCCATGCGTCCAAAACGGTTGCAGGCTGCGCAGCGCGCAGCAAGCCGGNNTGACCACTCATAACGAACTCACTCAAAGCAGTCGAATTTGGCGAAAAGCGCGGGTAACTTCGCATATCTGTTATCCTCTTTCGTAATTTCACTCGCGCCGGTCTTGCATTAGGAGTTTGTCGGGGCTAAGTCCGACAAACTCCTAGGGGCTTATGCAAAATTGCCCGGGCGTTTCTGCGCCGGCCGGCTGGCAATACGAGGGGCGATCTGCTACGATTACTGCCTCGCAGGTTGTGTTTTCAACAGTCGGCCGTCGGTCAACGTACAGCGGAGGATACCCATGAAATATCGCAAGCACGAAGCAAAAGAATACGCAAAAACCGCTCTGAAGGGTGTTTGGACGGCGCTGCCATACCACTTTACCAAGGACGACAAGTTCGATGAAACCGCGACTGCGGCGAGTCTCGAACACTGCATTTCCGAGCTGAAAGTCGAAGGCCATTACTGCTCGGGCAACGTCGCTGAATTCTGGTCGATGACCAACGAAGAGCGCATGCGTGCGCATGAGATCAACGTCGAAACCGCGAAGGGCCGCATTCCGCTGATCGCGGGCTGCCATCATCAAAACCCGTACGAGGTTGTGAAGCTGGCCAACCATGCGGAGTCCATCGGTATCGATTTCGTCATTATTCTTACGCCTTACATGGCGGCGAAAAGCGACGATGGTGTGTACGAGTTCTACCGCTTCATCGCCGAGCGCATCAACATCGGCATCGTGCTATTCAACATTCCGACGCTTTATTACCCGATCACCGAGCATCTCGCGGCACGGCTGGCCAAGATCCCGAACATCTGCGGATTCAAGCAGGCCGGCCCGGCGCCATCGGCGACCATTTCGCTGCGGCAAGCGGTCGGAAAAGAACTGGTGGTGAGCGTTGCCGACGAAACCCCGTGGCTGCACAATCTGGGCGTGATGGGAGACCAGTGGCTGCTCAACTATTGTCCGCACCTGTACCAGGTTCCCGGTTACCTGCCGATTCGCGATTACACCCGGGCCGCGCTTGCCGGTGACATGAACCGCGCCGTCGAGGTTGCGCGCTCGCTGAATCCGCTGCGCGCGGTGCATGCCAAGTGGATCACGGGATACGGCAAGCCGACCGGCCGCACGCCGGCAGCCGAGATGAAGTACTGGATGGAACTCATCGGCATGCCGGGCGGGCCGGTGCGTGCGCCCTGCACCGAATTGTCGGAGGAGAAAAAGAAAGAGCTGCGCGCCGATCTGGAAGCAACCGGAATCCTTGCCAAAGTCAGGGCAAATGCTGCGGCAAGCCCCAAACGTCAGGCAGCCTGAGCGCAGTCGCCGGTTGTCTTGCGGTCAGACATCCGGGCACGCAATACAAAACGCCACCTGATCGGTGGCGTTTTTATTGCGCTTAACCTAAGATTGCCGATCCGCGCTGCAATTCCACGTCACGCACGAATATGCGCGCGCTCGATCAGACCAGAATGAAAGTGATGCCATGGCGGACGCCAAGCGCGGCTACCCCGACCTTCACGAGCACCTGGAGGCACTGAAGCAACAAGGGCTGCTGCTCGCCATCGACCGGCCGATCGACAAGGACGCCGAGCTGCACCCGTTGGTGCGCTGGCAGTTCGTCGGCGGAGTTGAAGAGCACGAGCGCAAGGCTTTCCTTTTTACCAATGTCACCGACGGCCGCGGCCGCAAGTATGCATTCCCGGTTGTAGTCGGCGCGCTCGCGGCCAACCGCGCGATCTACAGCATCGGCATGCGCGCAGCGGTCGATGAAATCCCGGCGAAGTGGGACCGTGCTATCGCTAATCCGATTCCGCCCCGGATCGTCGAGCACGCGGTGTGCCAGGAAGTCGTGATCGAAGGCGCGGCGCTGCAAGGTGAGGGCAACGGGCTCGACCGGCTGCCGATCCCGATCTCGACCCCGGGCTTCGACAGCGCACCGACGCTGACCGCGACCAACGTAATCACGCGCGACCCCGAAACCGGAGTGCAGAACCACGGCACTTATCGCGGGGGACTCAAGGCGCCGGACCGGCTGGTGATACGCATGGCGACCCGCATCGGCGGCGCCGGCGGCTATCGCCATTACCTCAAGCATCAGAAGCGCGGCGACAAAACCATGCCGTGCGCCATCGCCCTCGGCTGCCCGCCTTATGTCGCGTTCGTGGCCCCGCAGAAGCTGCCGCTCGATGTCGATGAGATCGGGGTCGCCGGCGGGCTCGCCGGCGAGCCCATCAACATGGTGCGCGCTCGTACGGTCGATCTGCTGGTTCCGGCCGAGGCCGAGATCGTGATCGAGGGGCTGATCGACACCGAATATCTCGAGCCCGAGGGACCATTCGGCGAATCGCACGGCCACGTTGCGCTCGAGGAATTCAACCTGCCGATGCGGGTCACCGCGATCACGCATCGCAGGAATGCGATCGTTGCCTCCTACATCAGCCAGGTGACTCCGAGCGAGTCAAGCGCGATGAAACGCGTCGCGTACGAGCCGTTGTTTCTCGCGCACCTGCGCAACACGCTCGGCATTCGCGGCGTGAAGCGCGTTACGCTGCACGAGAGGATGACCGCGCTCAGGCGTGTCGCGCTGATCACCATGGAGAAGGGCACGCCGCGCACCGAGGTCTGGCGCGCGCTCTACGGTGCGACTTCCTTCAGGGCCGACTGCGGCAAGATCTGCATCGCGATCGACGCTGATATCGATCCTGATAATTCGGATGCGATCCTGTGGGCGCTCGCGTTTCGCATGAATCCGGCCCAGGACCTGCAGGTGCTGCCGCACCGCAGCCAGGGTCACGGGCCGGAGCGCGAGCACGAGCAGGACGAGGAAGACGCAACGCTGTTGCTGGACGCCACCATGAAGGAGGACCTGCCGCCGCTGGCGTTGCCGAAGCAGGAGTATATGGAGCGCGCGAAGAAGCTCTGGGAAGAGCTTGGACTGCCAAAGTTGCGCCCGCAGTCGCCGTGGTTCGGTTCGTCACTCGGCGACTGGCTGCCGCAGTGGGACGAAGCGGCGAAACGCGCGGCGGAAGGCCGCTATCTCGAGAACGGCCGCCTCAGCGAAAAACTGCGGCGCAAGGGCTTGAAGCCCGAGACGCGGTTCCGCCCGGACGAGGCGGATTGAGGCGGTAGGCGCACCAATTGATTTTTCAATACGGAGCAAACAGCGATGAACGACATGGGCGCATCGGGCGAAAAAAGCAAGAGCGAACTGCTCGGTCTCGCTGACCACGAGTTCGTGCCGTGGAATATAGGCGTGGTGAGCTGATTTTTACCAGCCGGTGCGACGAAACCACAGATGAACGCAGATAAACGCGGATAAAACCAAAGAGCATCCAACGCAAAGACGCAAAGATCGCGGAGAAAATCAAAATTCGAAGATGCTTTGGTTCAAGCTCGATCTGGCAGTGTCCGATCAAGTCGGCTGGGGAATTGAAGCGAGGAACACGGACCGTTCGTTGACATTGAAGGAGGGGAGCCCATGTTGAAGAGACGTTTTTGGCGGATGCTCGGAACAAGCTTGGCGGTAATCCTATTTATTCAGGGAGCGAGTTCGGTCCAGGCCCAGAACGCGACCTCGGCGGCGTTGAGTGGCCAAGTGAGCTCGCAAGAGGAAGTGCCCATGGAAGGCGTGTTGGTCAGCGCTAAACGGGCTGGTTCAATCATCACAGTCACGGTGGTGACCGACCAGCAAGGACGTTATCACTTTCCCGCAGCCCGATTGGAACCAGGGCAATATTCCCTCCGCATCCGGGCGGTTGGATACGACCTTGAAGGCCCCAAGACAGCGGAAATTACCGCGCAGAAGGCGGCCATAGCCGATCTCAAGCTGCGCAAAGCGAGCGTGGACCAGATTGCGTCTCAGCTCACGAATTCCGAATGGCTCATGAGCATGCCCGGAACAGAACAGCAAAAGGCCTCGATCCGCGGCTGTAATCACTGCCACACCTATGAGCGGATCATGAGGACGCCCTACGATGCCGACGCATTCATGGGCACCCTGCAGCGGATGTCGCAATATTCGCCCAGTTCATTCCCGCTGATGATACAGCCGCATCCACTGAAACGGATCGGTGGCGGAGAAATGACGCCCGAACGACGGGCGCAGCAGCAGGAAGCCCGGCGGCGGCAGGCGGAATATCTCAGCAGCGTTAATCTGAGCAAAGGTTCCACCTGGCCGTATCCGTTCAAGACACTGCCCCGGCCGAGCGGCAAGGCCACGCGCGTCATCTACACGGAATACGACCTGCCCGCCCGCACGAGGCAGCCGCATGATGTCATTGTCGACTCTCAAGGGCTGGTTTGGTATGCCAGCTTCGGGGAGCAGATACTGGGACGGCTGAATCCGAAGACCAATGAAATCAAGGAATGGGCCATACCGGTTAATAAACCGGACCGTAACAAGGGCGTGCTGGACGTACAGTTTGATGAGGATGAGAACGTGTGGGTGGGCAATGGGTTGCAAAATGCCATCCACAAGTTCGACCGGAAGACCGAGAAATTCCAGACCTACCCGCTATCAAAGGAATTCGACGCAGACCATGTGGAGCTGCTCTTTTTGTCTCCGAAGAACCACAAGGTGGATGGCAAAGTATGGGTCAACAACAACGGGGAATGGTCGTTGCTTCGCGTGGATCTTGCGACCGGGAAATGGGAGCGTTTCGAGCCGTTTAAGTTCCCGCGGCCGAACATCTATCAGGTGTTGTCGGATTCGCAAAACAACGGGTGGTTCACGGTCTTTGGGCGCGCTCACATCGGCAGGATCGATGCAAAGACCGGAGAAATCAAGCTGTTTGAGACGCCCATACCGGATACCGCGCCACGCCGGGGCATGGTGGACTCGAAGGACCGCGTCTGGGCCGCGCTGAACCGCACGGATCGAGTGGCCATGTTCGACCCGCGCACCGAGAAATTCCAGACGTGGTCCTTGGGTATTCCGGAATACTACGCCTATGATGTCTGGACGGACAAGAACGGCGAAGCGTGGGCATCAACGGAGTACGCCGATCGTGTGGTCCGCCTCAATCCAGGAACCGGCGAGATCATACGGTATCTGCTTCCCAGCGAAACTAACATGCGCCGAGCGAATGGGGACAACACGTCCACACCCGTTAATTTCTGGGTTGGCGCCACGCACACCGCCTCCATTGTCAGACTAGAACCATTGGAATAGTAGGCGGGTGGTCAGCTTGCGTGCGGGGCCGAGGCGGTTTCCCGAGCGTGCCGGTGTAAGAGGAGAAACGTGATGTCAATAAACAACACTACGATGCTCTCGGAATTAGAGAGCCTAGAACGCACTGGCCGCCTCATAAAGCTCGATTATCCCTACCGGCCGAGGAGACGTCCCTGGGACGCGGCTACGTCGAAAACATATGAGTTAATTAATAGGAGTTCCGGCCGCTATGCCCTCGTGTTGGAGCAAATGGCCGAGTTGGGTCCTTTCTTTGAGAAGATTCAGGTTTACTCCGATTCTTCCAGCGACCTTGCTCCGCGATGGTCAAACGGTTGGTTCCCTGGCTTAGATGCAATAAGTCTTTATGGTTTATTGACTCTGCACAACCCGCGACGGTACATGGAAGTCGGCTCCGGAAACTCAACCATGTTTGCCCGCCAGGCCATTAAGGATCATGGTTTGCGGACGTCCATCGTCTCCATTGACCCAAATCCTCGAGCTGATATTGACAAGATTTGCGACCACGTCGTCAGATTGCCTTGCGAGGATGTGGCTGCGGATCTTATTGGTTCCCTTTCCCACGAAGACATCCTTTTTGTCGATAATAGTCACCGGGCATTTCAAAACTCGGGCGTGACGGTTTTCTTCTCGGAGATACTTCCAAATCTCCCAAGTGGGATGTTTTATATCCTATTGCGCTCCTCACTTGCTCGGCTCTCTTCAGCAAACGTTAGACAGTCCTAAGCTGGAAGGGATTGAAAAGACTGGCGCTGCGTTTTGGCTGAAGCGCGGCTAGCGCTAACTTCAATAGTCCTGACCGGCCGCTAAGGGATCGGATTCGGACGTTAACTGTCCGATCAAGTTGGGACCACTACAACTCATTGACGGGGTACGCGAGCGGCCCGTACGACTGTCCCATAACGCTCGATGTCTGCACGCAGCAATTCCCCAAGCTCCTCGGGCGTGCCCGGCCAGGGATCGACGCCGAGGGCAGCGAGGCGTTCACGCAGGTCCGGAGTCTGCAGTGCCTTCACCAGCTCGCGGCTCAGCCGCACTACGATATCGCGCGGCGTTCCAGCAGGCGCGAACATGCCGTACCACAACGGCATCGTGAAGCCGGCGACGCCCGCCTCTATGCCAGTCGGTACTTCGGGAAGGGCGGCGACGCGCTGCTCGGTGAGCACCGCCAGGGGGCGCACCTTTCCGGACCGAATGTGCATTAAAGCAGTCGTTACCGGCATGACCACTTCATCCACCTCGCCGCCCATCATCGCCACCATCGCCTGGGTGACCCCCTTATAGGGAACATGCACCAAGTCAATCTTTTCCAGGTGTTTGAGAAGTTCATTGGCGAGATGGTTGGTGGTGCCGACGCCCCCAGAGCCGAAGTTGAGTTTGCCGGGATGCGCTCGCGCAAGATTGATGAACTGCCGCAGGGTCTTTGCCGGCACCGACGGGTGCACGAGCAGAATGTTCGGGATGTTAGTCAACCGGGCGATCGGAGCGAGGTTCTTGACCGGGTCATAGCCGAGTTTCGCATATAGGGATGGGCTGACGGCGATGCTCGCCGTGGCGATCACCATCGTGTACCCATCTGGCGGAGACTTGGCAGCGAAGGCGATTCCGAGATTTCCCCCGGCGCCGGCCCGGTTATCCGGCACGACTTGCTCGCCCAATTGCTCGGAGAGTTTCTCTCCCAGCATCCGGCCCACGATGTCGCTCGAGGCACCTGCCGGAAATGGCACGATCAGGCGCAGCGGTTTGGCTGGAAAGGCCTGCGCTGCGCCGGGTGCGGCAGCGTGCGCGAGCGCGCCTGTGCACAGCAGCGCAAGGGACAACACCGCCACGATAGTGGCGCGACGTACATCGATCGAGCCCATACCCTCCTCCTCTTTTCGCCATGCGACGGTTGGAGAAAATGTACCTTGTTATTGGCGATTGTGCCACTATGCGCCGCGAAAACGGGCACGGGTTGCAAGCACGTTCGCACGCTGATGAATCTCTGCGGTGAGGCTCCTGCACCTCCGGCGCCGTGCGCGACGGAATCTTTTTTGTGAATGCCGGCCACCCGACCGTGGTCTTCGTACATGATGTCTTTGAACACGCAGCCCGGACGCAGGCCAGAGCTTTGGGCATGCCCGACCTGAAGATCTTTGTGTATCCCCAGCACAAAGCCGGAGATCATGATGCGGAGGAAACGGCAAAGGGCATTCAGGCCGCGCATGAATTCCCGCGGCTGCTGGTCGCAGGTAACTGACGGCGTCCAGCGACGTCCATCGGCGGCTGCAGATGGTTCTTGCTAGTCCGCCTTGATGCCGGCTGCCGCGACGACTTTTTTCCAGCGCGCGACTTCGGTTGCTCAACGCCGTCCCCTGCAGACAGGGAGTAAGGGTAATCCCTTGCATAGCACTTGCGCGTGGAGTAGATTCCTTTCATTACCACGAGGAAGATTTCCAAAGAAGAAAGAGCATGAACAGGATAAGGCCATTTGCTTATTTCGAGGCTGGGACGGTATCGGAAGCCATTGGGTTTCTGGCCAAGGAGGGGAGTGGTGCGTATGCCCTGGCCGGCGGGACGGATTTATTGGCGCGGATGAAACTGGGAACATTGACGCCGAGAGTATTGGTCAATTTGAAGAGGATCGCGGGTTTGAATGAGATCGGAAGAGAACCGGGAAAGGGTTTGCGTATCGGTTCTCTGGTCTCTATTTCGGGGGTCGAGCGTTCGCCCTTGATTAGGGCGAGTCACCGGGTGTTAGCGGAGGCGGCAGGCGGGATGGGATCACCGTCGATCCGAAATTTGGGAACGCTGGGAGGAAATATCGGGCGTGCATCGCCGGCATCGGATATGGCGCCTTCGCTCATCGTGTTGCGGGCTCGGGTGTTGGTGGAGGGATTAAGGGGCAAGAGGGAGGTGGAAATCGACGGATTCTGTACGGCTCCGGGAAAGACGGTGCTGGACCCGGGAGAGTTGATAACCGGCTTTTTGTTGCCGGATATGGCGGCGGGTTCCGGGGCGGCGTACATGCGGTTAGGGCGGCGCGAGGGGATGGATTGCTCGTTGGCAGGGATCGCGGTGTTCTTGACTCTGTCGGAGCGTGACAGCGGGTTGAAGGATGCGAGGGTGGCGATGGCGGCAGTGGCGGTTGCTCCAATGCGTGCGAAGAAAGCGGAGCAAGTATTGCTATCAGGTTCGCTGACGGAGGAGCGGATGAAAGAAGCGGCACGCGCAGCTGCGGAGGATTCCTGCCCTGTCAGCGATATACGGGCAAGCGATTCGTATCGGAAGGCCCTGGTGGAGGTGCTGACGTATCGTGGGTTGGCGAAGGCATTGCGGTTTGCGAAAGGAGCGACAGCGTGAAGGTGCCGGTAAAACTACTGGTGAATGGAGAGCTCTATCAACTGGACGTGGCGCCGAACGAGACGCTCGTGGAGCTTTTGCGCGAGAGGTTGCATCTGACCGGGACCAAAGAAGGCTGCGGCGTCGGGGATTGCGGGACGTGCATCGTGTTGCTGGAAGGAGTTCCGGTCAATTCCTGTCTGGTATTGGCCGTCGACGCCAATGGGCGGCAGGTAGCCACGATAGAGGGATTGGGCGACGAAGGGAGATTGCATCCTCTGCAGGAAAGTTATCTGGAGAAAGGCGCGGTGCAGTGCGGCTTTTGCACTTCGGGGATGATCATGAGTGGTAAAGCATTATTGGATGAGAATCCCGATGCGGGGGAGGAGGAAATCAAGCGGGCATTGTCCGGGGTTTTGTGCCGGTGCGGTTCCTACAAGAAGATCGTGGCGGCCGTAAAGGCGGCCGGCGAGAAGATGCAGGGGACAAGGTGATGAAGACCCATTACGTGGGAAAGTCGGTGCCCCGGTTGGATGGTAGGGAGAAGGTGACTGGCAGGGCAGTCTATTGTGTGGATGTGGAATTGCCGGGAATGCTGTACGGGGCCGTGTTGCGGAGCCCGTATGCGCATGCCCGGATTCTTAGAATAGATACGGAGGAGGCGAAGAAGGCGGCTGGGGTGAAGGTTGTGGTGACCGGGAAAGATGTACCGTATACGTTTGGGGAAATGCTCAAGGATCAGCCGTTTCTGGCAATGGATCGGGTGCGGTATGTGGGGGAGCCGGTGGCGGCGGTGGCAGCTGAGAGCGAATTGGAGGCGCAGGAAGCGCTGCAGAAAATTCGGGTGGAGTATGAGGAGATGCCGGCGGTGTTTGATCCGCGTGAGGCATTGCTGGAAGGGGCGCCGATCCTCCATCCGGCTTTAGCGGAGTATGTGCGGTCAAGAATCTATGACGTGGTCCCGGGAACGAATGTATGCATGGTTCGCCGGTATTCGCTCGGGAACGTGGAGGAAGGTTTCAGGGAAGCCGACGAGATATTCGACGACGAGTTTTACATTCATGCGGTGGCGCATACGCCCATGGAGACGCATGCGGCGGTGGCCCAGCATGCTCCTCTCGAAAACGCGTTCACTGTCTGGTCCTCTACTGACGGTCCTCATCGCCGGGCCAAAGAACTTGCCGGTTCCCTGGGTGTTTCCCTCAATCAGGTCCGGTTCATCTCAACCTACTCGGGTGGCGGCTTCGGCGGGAAAGGTTCCATGGTCGCCGAAGTGCTGGCGGTGGCACTGTCGAAGTTCTCCAGAGGAAGACCGGTAAAGCTGGTTTATTCACGTGAGGAAGAGCTGACGGCTTCGCAGACGCGTCACGCTGCGTTTTTGCGCTTAAAGACCGGGATGAAGAGGGACGGGACTTTTACCGCGCGCCAGGCCGACATCATCTGGGATAAGGGAGCGTACGCCTCCAAAGGACTCGATGTGGCCTACCGCGGGATGTTGACCATCGTCGGCCCCTACCGGATTCCCAATATCGATCTGTATTCCCGGATGGTTTATACCAACAAGCAGTACGGGGGCGCCTATCGGGGTTTTGGCACGATCCAGGTGACATGGGCCTGCGAGTCGCAGATGGACATTATCGCGCATAAACTGGGAATCGATCCGCTGGAGATTCGGCTGAAAAATGCCTACGTCGACGGCGATCGCTATATCAACGGGCAGGTTTTGACGACCGTCGGGTTAAAGCAAACATTATTGGAGGCCGGCCGCGAAATCGGATGGGGTCGGCCCAAACCGAAACCGGATGGTACCAAGGTCCGGGGAAAGGGCATTGCCTCGGTCATCAAGCCGACTGCAACGCCAACCGATTCGTACTGTTTCATCAAAATGAGCCACGATGGAAGCGTGATTCTGTTCAGCGGGACTCCGGAGATCGGTGCAGGGCAGAAAACGGTTCTGGCCCAGATTGCGGCCGACACGATTAGTGTTCCTTTGTCGTCCATCGCAGTTCCCAACGCCGATACCGCGGTTGCCCCTTTTGATTCCGGAACCAGCTCCAGCCGAGCAACTTTCCATATGGGGAATGCCGTGCGCCTGGCGGGAGAAAAGGTGCGGAGCGAAATTCTGAAAATCGCCGCCGAGATCCTGAATACAGAGCCGAACCGGCTGAGCCTTTCCGAGGGGATCATTTCCGGCAGCGGTGCCGGTGAGGGCAAGACCCTGAAAGCCCTGCTGGCGATAAAGTTTCCAAGGGGCGGGACGATAACGGGAGAAGGCCACTATTCACCGGCAGGCTCACCCCTGCTGGCTGCGACGCCGGGAAGGGAAAGTTTAAGCAGCATTTTCTGGATGTTCGCGACACATGCGATCGAAGTGGAGGTGGATACGGAGACCGGCATCGTCAGGGTAATGAAAGTCGCTGCCGCGCATGATGTGGGAAAGGCCATCAATCCAGTCTTATGCGAGCAACAGATCGAAGGGTCGGTCATCATGGGCCTCTCCAACGCTCTTTTCGAAGAATTCAAAATGGTAAAGGGCCGGATCATGAACGCCACCTTGGCCGATTATAAACTGGCCACGATCATGGACCTGCCCGAGATCATTCCCCTTATGATCGAGACCCATCACGCAGAAGGGCCATTCGGGGCAAAGGGTGTGGGAGAACCTGCGGCTGCACCGACCGCTCCAGCGATTGCCAATGCGATTTTCGATGCCATAGGAGTGCGCATCAAGGACCTGCCCATCACTCCGGAGAAAATTCTCGCAGCGTTGAAGGAAAAAAGGGGATGATGGTAAGTATTGACGTTTTCAAGGACTGGCCAAAGGTGTAAGAAGTTTTGCGTAAACGGTCGTTGGGCACTACACGAAGAGCCGAAATCAGCGATGGAAACAATACAACATATATTGTTCGGATTCAGCGTATGTCTTCAGCCCATGAATCTCCTGTGGTGTTTTTTGGGAGCCGTCATGGGCACATTGGTAGGCGTTCTTCCCGGCTTGGGCCCCGTGGCGGCAATGTCGATGCTTCTTCCTGTAACTTACGGAATGTCTCCCACCGGGGCAATTATCATGCTGGCCGGAATCTATTATGGGGCGCAGTACGGAGGCTCGACCACGTCCATCCTGGTCAACATTCCAGGGGAGGCCGCTTCCGTGGTTACCTGTTTGGATGGCTATCAGATGGCGCGGCAAGGCAGGGCGGGCGTGGCCTTGGGCATTTCAGCATTCGGTTCATTCATTGCCGGCACATTGGGGGTCGTGGGCCTCTCTTTCTTGGCCCCGCCGCTGGTGGAAGCCGCCCTGAGTTTCGGTCCTCCTGAATACTTTGCGCTCATGTGCCTGGGACTGACGGTGCTGACATTCCTGGCCCACGGTTCCATGCTCAAGGCGTTGATCATGGCGATTCTGGGTCTCTTTGTCGGCACGATTGGTCTGGACATCACCACCGGAAGGCAGCGTTTCACCTTTGGGATTCCAGACCTAATGGACGGAGTTGGCCTGGTACCAGTTGCGATGGGACTCTTTGGGATTTCAGAGATCCTGCTCAATATCGAGAAGAAAATAAAAGTCAGCGTCTTTAAAGCGAAGTTAAAAGGGTTCTTGCCCAACCGCGAGGATTGGAAGAAAAGTACCGGCCCCATCTTTCGCGGAACCCTGATAGGTTTTTTCCTGGGGATCCTCCCCGGAGGGGGAGCGGTCATCGCGTCCTTTACCTCGTATGCAATTGAAAAGCGACTTTCAAAATATCCGGAAAAATTTGGCACCGGAGTCATCGAAGGGGTCGCTGCCCCCGAGTCGGCCAATAATGCGGCGTCCACCGGATGCTTTATTCCCCTCCTGACCCTGGGCATTCCTTCCAACGTGGTCATGGCTTTGCTTCTGGGTGCCCTAATGATCCACGGGCTGACTCCAGGTCCTTTGCTCATGATCAAGCACCCGGATATTTTCTGGGGCGTCATTTGCAGCATGTATATAGGCAACATTATGCTGCTGGTCCTAAACCTGCCACTGATCCCCATTTGGGTAAAAGTCCTGACAATTCCGTACCGGATTCTCTTTCCTTTTATTCTCCTTTTCTGCTTAATCGGCGTGTACACGATCAATAATAATGTCATCGACATTTTTCTGATGATCTTCTTCGGGGTCGTCGGATATGTGGCAACAAAGTTTGAATTTGAAGCCGCTCCTTTTGTTCTGGCGGTCGTCCTCGGGCCCATGATGGAAAAGGCTTGTCGCCAATCGTTGATCATGTCCCAAGGCGATTTCACGATTTTCGTTACCAGGCCCATTACCGCAGTTATTTTCGGAATCACCGCCTTTCTCCTGTTCTTTCCTCTATTTGCCAAAGCCATGCGGCGCAAGATCGCAAGATTGGAAGAGGGAGTTTGAGCTGCGCCCGGAAGGAAGAATTCTAAAGGCGGATATTGTTCGTGCTCATGAAAAAATCTGACCAGTGGAGTGGGCTGTTCTTATTGATTCTCGCCATCTTCATGTGCTGGGGATCCCTCGGTCTCCCCTATGGAAATATTCACAATCCGGGTCCGGGGTTTTTCCCCTTGTGGCTCGGAGTAATATTGGGGCTCATGTCAATTGGTCTCTTTGTGACGATCACTTTGCAGAAAGAAACGGCAAGGAATGTGCGGGACATCCTGGCGGAGGAGATTCGTTGGAAAGAAGTCCTTTTGGTGATCATCGGCTTGGTACTCTATGGCGTCCTGATTGACTACATCGGATATCTCTTGGCGACTTTCCTTCTGATGGTCTTGCTCTTGCGGTCTGTCGAGCCTCAGCCCTGGGCAGCCGTGGTGGGTTGGGCCCTCGGCGGGACATTGGGATCCTATCTGGTTTTCGAAGTCTGGATGAAGCTGCGGCTTCCCAGGGGAATCCTGGGAATTTGATTCAAGTGAACCAAACGTTAGCGGAGGAAATTGCCATGAGCAAAAAAGTACTGTTTTCCGTTTTGTCACTGACCATGGTTTGTGCATGGATTCCACGGGACGGTTTGTGTCTGGATTTTCCCACGAGGGAAATCGAGTTTATTTCCGGGTTTGGGCCGGGGAGCAGTAATGACAGCACTGCCCGGCTGGTAGCCAAATTCGGAGAAAAGTATGTGGGAAAATCGATTGTGGTAGTGAATAAGCCGGGAGGAGGAGGAACGAGGGGTTACAGTTTCGTGGATGCAGCAAAGCCTGACGGCTACGTACTGGGAAATCTTTCCACTGCAGTGGTCTTCACGCCTTATCTCGTGAAAGGAGTGACCTATCATTACAAGAAAAGCTTCAGGATCATTTGCCAAACTTCCTATATGCCTGTAGGCCTCTACGTCAAGAAAGGNNGTGTTTGAGGATCAAACCGGCACAAAATTCATTCGGGTCCCTTTTTCGGGAGGAGGGACAGAGACCATCCCGGCCATTCTGGGAGGGCACACGGATATCAACTACGGCGGGGCATCGCATTGGGCGGAGCTTTACCGAGCCGGCAAACTCAATGTCCTGGCAATAACGCTGGAGCAGAGAGATCCCAGATTTCCGGATATTCCCACGTTCAAGGAGAACGGGTTCAACTTGGCTGGATTGCTGAATTACTATTGGGTTGGCGCCCCGGCGAAGACTCCCGATGAAATCGTCAAGTTCCTGGCACAAGCCTTCAAGAAAGCTGTTGCCGAACCGGGTTACATTGATGCCATGAACGGTCTGGGAAGCACGGCAGGATGGGAGAGCCCGGAAGAGGCTCTAAGAACCATGGACAAAATTGACCTGATGGTCAGGGGCGTAGTGAAAAAATACAACCTGCAGCCGGAGTAATCGGTAGTACAAAAATGACCATACGAGCGAGGAGTAAGACGTTTGCGGTTTCGTTGATCACGGCAATCGGCGTTGGGATCGGCTGCATTCCTGCGCTTCACGCGCAGGAAAAGTATCCGAGCCGCCCGATACGCTTTCTCATTCCGTTCCCGCCGGGCGGCGCGGCCGACATCATCGGGCGCACCATCGGCGAAAAAATTTCCGCGCGGCTCGGGCAGCCCGTGGTCATGGACAACCGCCCGGGCGCCGGGGGCGCCGTCGCCACCGCGATACTGGCGAAATCAGAGCCCGATGGCTACACCATTCTGGTGGGACTCCCGGGCCCGATCGCCATCAGTCCCCGGCTCCTCAAGCTGCCATACAAGCCCGACCGCGATCTGCTGCCCATCACGCGCGTGTCGGAAACGCTCGACGTCATGGCCGTTCCCACGGCGAGCGGGATCGGCCTCAGCAACTGGAACGGCATCTTCGCTCCCGCCCACACGCCGGCCCCGGTCGTGGACCGC
>PLYS01000361.1 GCA_003153455.1 Betaproteobacteria bacterium
CAGCACGTGAACGGCGCGATCTTGTGTGGCGCGGTCGAAATAAATCAGCACATTGCGGCAGAAAATGACGTCGTAGGCTGTCGTGTCCGGCACGAAGCGAGGATCGAGCAGATTACCGTGATGGAAACGCACCTGTGTGCGCACTGCTTGCGCGAGGCGGAATTCACTTCCTGCCGGCTCGAAGAACCGGTCACGGAAGTCCAGGTCTTTTCCGCGAAACGAATTCCGCCCATACACCGCTTCCCGGGCGCGCTTCAACATACGCACGCTGATGTCGATGGCGTCTATTCGAAAAAGACTTCCCGGAAAGCCGGCTGCCAACAATGCCATCGCCATGGAATACGGTTCCTCACCGCTCGCACAAGGCAGACTCAGCAAGCGCAATTGCCCGTCGGGATGTGCCGGCAACCACTTGTTATAAGCTTCGTGGGCCAAGGCCGCAAAAGCCTCGCGGTCGCGAAAAAACCAGGTTTCCGGCACAATGACCGCATCGATCAATTCCTGCAGTTCGGTCTCGCAGGCACGAACATGATCCCAATAGTCGTGCAGGTCTTTCAACTTGCACGCCGAGACGCGTGTCTTCACTGCGGATTCGATGACTGACAGACCGACTGTATCGGCGCTCAACCCCATGGTCTTGTTGAGCAGGTTTGCGAATTCCGCGACAGTCGTCATTGCCATTCCAGCGGCTGTTTGAACAGGACGTCGCGTACCGCTGCCGGCAATAATTGGGTCACTTCGATCCGTTGCACCAGCCCATTGGGATCGGTGGCCACGGGACCGAGATAGGGCGCGCCGTCGTTGANNCTGAGTACCATTCCCGTCGGGATAGCGCACAATGATGATGCGCGTACTCATGTGCAGTCGTGCCGGACGGCCCAGCGCCAATTCGCTCAAGTCGATCACCGGCACCGGCTTGCCACGGTAGTTGAATGCCCCGGCTACCCCGGCCGGCGCTTGCGGGATCTGCTTGATACCGAGCAGCGGCAGAACCTCGACAACCTGGCTGGAATCGAGGGCGTAGCGGTCTTTGCCTAGTTGGAACTGGAGAAAGAGCATTTCGGTTATCCGGCCAGTAGTCGTAGCCACGCCAGCGCATCTTCGCGGCGTGGTGGCGCCCGATGTCGGCTATGCCAGCTTGAACCGCGAAACGCCGCTGCTCAGGCCGTTGGCGATCTGGCTGACCTCCGCAATGGCCACATTAGACTGGCGGATCGCATCGGCCGCCTGCTGCATCGCCTCGGTCAGTTGAACGAAGGCACCGGTGATCTGCTCCGCGCCCGTGGTCTGCGAACGCATCCCCTCGTTGACGGTTTCGAGACGGGGTGCCAATGTCTGCACCTGTTCGATGACTTGCGACAACTGTCCACTGACCTGCTGGATTTCCTCCACGCCGCGGCGGGTTTCTTCCGAGAATTTGTCCATGCCCATCACGCTGGCCGAAACCGCGGACTGAATCTCCTTCACGATCACTTCNNGTCGTGGTGACCTTGCTGATATTGCCGGCCTTTTCGTTGAGCACTGCCAGTTTGGCGTTGATGGAGTCGGTCGCCGCCATCACGCGGCCCATGGTCTCCTCCATCCTGGACAGACCTGTTTGCCCCTCAATTGTCAGAACCGCCGACTTCTCGGCCATCTCGGAAACCTCATTCATGGTTTTGAGCAGTTCTTTGGAGGTGCTGGCAATCTGCTTGGAAGTCGCGCTGATTTCAGTTGCGGTCGCCGTGACCTCGACGGCCGTTGCCTCCTGTTCCTTGGCGCCGGCGGCGATCTCGGTGACTGCGGAACCGACCTGGACCCCGGACTTCTGTACCTGCCCGACGATCGCAACCAGCTCGTCAGCCATACGATTGTAGCCTTTCACCAGGGTGCCAAATTCGTCATGCCGCTCCACGTTCAGACGCCGCGAAAAGTCGCCCAAGCCCGTTGCCTCCAAAACGCCGACCAACTGTTTAAGAGGAACCGTAATGGTGCGATTAAGCCAGAATGCGGCTATGGCAGCCGTGAGGACGGCAAGAATTGCCAAAACGGCGTTTTGCAGCTTGATTCTGGTAATCAGCGCCTCCGCATCCTGCTGGCGTTCGCCCCCCAGTTTTCGGTGAAGGTCTATCAACTCGCCAAGCGCCTTCACGCACCTGGCCCCAGATTGGAATATGGTCGCTTCTCTGAACTTGGCGGCCTCTTTCATGTCGCCCGACATATAAAGCGCAAACCACTTGGGTCTGGCTTCTTTGTATTCCGCGTATGCGTCATTGAACCGTTTGAGTATTTGTTCTTCTTCGCCGGACGTCTTTGCGGAGGAATATCGCTTCAGGGACTCTTCCAATGTGCTGAATATCTTGGGCGAGTCCTGAATGATACCTTCCCGCGCCGAGGGAACGGCGATAAATTGCGAGACACCGTAGCGCAATTGCCACATTGCGTCCTGTGCGTCGCCAAGCAGCGTTGAACCTACCGTATCGGTGACATAGAGCACCTCTACTTCGGACGATAGTCGACTAAGACTGAGATAACCCGCTATGCCCATAGCGATTATGAAGGTCAGCACAGCCCCAAATGCCATGCTCACCTTTACACCCATTTTTTGTTTGCCAATCATCCCTCTTCTCCCGTATCGTTACGCTTCCTGCGATGCTGCTTGTGTGAAATTCAGCGCATTGTACCCCATTGCCTCCTGTATAGATGTTTCAAATAAGGGGGAAAATGGGTCTACTTTGGAGTTTGCCGCTGCCTGGCAAGTGAGCAAGCTGTTGAAAAAGCTCGTTCTTGCTGGGCGCAGAGCAAAAGCCCGGAAATCATCAAGCGTGCAAGCTCAAGTCACTACTCGCCGAGCGAAATGATGCAGCAGCGCGTGCCGCTGGAGCGCGGGTTGTAGAAGTCTGCGTGTTCAGGCAAACAAACGGCAAACCGGATCGGTTCGCCGTTTTTCATTAGTGCGAAACTCTATTTCGCACGGAGAACACGAAGAAGAACAAAGGTGTCAGGTCTTGACATCACGATTCTCGGGTATTAACGTTCAGTCATGGCCGGTTCACTGAGGATCGAATTTGCCGGTGCGATTTACCACGTCACCGC
>PLYS01000382.1 GCA_003153455.1 Betaproteobacteria bacterium
AGCATGCCGCGCGGCACTCCCTGCAGCCCGTCCTCGCCGCCGGTGAACTTCATTTGCAGCCAGACGAAGTAGGTCATCTGCGCCAGCGCGAGCGTAATCATCGCAAAATAAATCCCGGCGCGGCGTATGGCCAGGCTGCCGAACACCCAGCCCAACACAGCCGCGAACGCGGCGCCCGCGACGATGCCGGCCTCGGGTGGCCAGCCCCACACCTTGATCGAATGGCCGGCGAGGTAGCCGGCTGCGGCGAAAAACGCGGCATGGCCGAACGACAGCAGCCCGGTGTAGCCGAGCAGCAGGTTGAAGGCGCAGGCAAACAAAGCAAAACACCAGCATTTCATCAGGAACGTCGGATAGACGCCGAGCAGCGGTGCGAAGGCGCCGCCGGCCACGAGCAAAATGAAACCGAGCGTGGTCCTGTTCATTTCTCGCGCCCGAACAAGCCGGCGGGCCTGACCAGTAGCACGATCACCATGATCACGAAGACTACCACTGCCGATCCTTCGGGATAAAACACCTTGGTCAATCCCTCGACCAGGCCGAGCCCCAGGCCGGTAACGATGGAACCCAGGATCGATCCCATGCCGCCGATCACCACCACCGCGAATACGACGATGAGCAGATCGGCGCCCATCAGCGGGCCCACGGTAAAGATCGGCGCGGCGAGCACGCCGGCGAACGCCGCGAGCGCGACGCCGAACCCGTAGGTGAGCGTGATCATCAACGGCACGTTGACGCCGAATGCCTGCACCAGCCGCGGGTTCTCGGTGCCGGCGCGCAAGTACGAACCGAGCTTGGTGCGCTCGATCACATACCACGTCGAAAAACATACGGCGAGCGAAGCGATGATCACCCACGCGCGATACTTGGGCAGAAACATGAAGCCGAGATTGATCGCACCCTGCAACACGTCCGGAATTTCGTACTGCTGACCGGACACGCCGTACGAATAGCGAAACAAGCCCTCGACGATCAACGCGAGGCCAAACGTGAGCAGCAACCCGTACAGGTGGTCAAGCTTGTAGAGCCGCGACAGCATGGTGCGCTCGATCACAATGCCTAACGCGCCCACTACCAACGGCGCCACCAGCAGCGCTACCCAGTAATTAAGCTGGAACTCGGGATGGCCAAGCCACGGCCCGAGCTGGGTAAGCCCGATCCACGCGATGAACGCACCCATCATGTACTGCGCGCCGTGCGCGAAGTTGATGATGTTGAGCATGCCGAAGATCACTGCCAAGCCGAGGCTCAGAATGGCGTAAAACGACCCATTGATCAGCCCGACCAGCAGCTGGCTGTACAGCGCCTGCGGAGTGATTCCCAGCAAATCGAACATCGCCGTTACGGGTAAACGACCGCGACAGGAACAACAACGCGTGAACGGGTGAACGGGTGAACGGGTGAATACCCCCGCCTCAACCCTCCCCCGGGTAGGCGGAGGGATCCTCGGCGAACGGCGTTTTCACTCATTTACTCGTTCACTTTTCACTCGTTCACTTCTTCAGCAGCGGGCACTCGCTTTCCGCGACGGGCGTCACCGCCTCGCTGGCCGGGATCACCTGGCGCACGTGGTAGTAATCCCATGGATACTTCGATTCTTCCGGCTTCTTGACCTGCAGCAGGTAGAAGTCGTGAACCAGGCGACCGTCCTCGCGAATCTTGGCGTTCTTGGCGAAGAAATCGTTGACCGGCGTTTCTTTCATCTTCTTCATCACCGCTTGCGCCTCGTCTGTGCCGGCCGCTTTCACCGCCTTCAGATAATGCATCGTCGAGGAGTAGTCCCCGGCCTGAGCCATGGTCGGCATGCGCTTTTGCTTCTCGAAGAAGCGCTTCGACCATGCGCGGGTTTCGTCGTTGAAGTCCCAGTAGAAACCTTCGGTCAGATACATGCCCTGTGTCGCTTTGAGGCCGAGACTGTGCACGTCGGTAATGAACATCAGCAACCCGGCAAGCGATTGCTTGGGCGTGATGCCGAACTCGGCGGCCTGTTTGATCGCGTTGGTCGTATCGGTGCCGGCATTGGCAAGCCCGATCACCTTGGCCCCCGACGCCTGCGCTTTGAGCAGGAACGACGAGAAATCGGTGCCCGGAAACGGATGCCGTACCGAGCCCAGCACTTTGCCGCCGCTGGCAAGGACCACCTTGGTGGTTTCCTGCTCGAGCGACTGGCCGAACGCGTAGTCCGCAGTGATGAAGAACCAGGTGTCGCCGCCTTGCTTGACCACGGCCTTGCCGGTGCCGTGCGCGAGCGCGTACGTATCGTACGTGTAGTGCACGTTGGTATCGGTGCATTGCTTGCCGGTGATCGGCGTCGACGCCGCCCCGTTGACGATGGTGATGCGGTTCTTTTCCTTCGCCACCGGCATCACCGCGAGCGCGGTGGAGGTCGTGACGAGATCGGTGATCATGTCCACCTGGTCGCGCTCGAACCATTCGCGCGCCTTGTTCGACGCGACGTCGCCCTTGTTCTGGTGGTCGGCCGAAACGAGCTCGATCGGGAAACTCTTGCCTTTTTCCATCGCCTGGAAGTCCTCGATCGCCATCTTCACGGCGAGCACCGCGCCCGCGCCTGACAGGTCCGAATACAGCCCGGACAAATCGGTGAGGACACCGATCTTCACTTTGCCGTCCGAAAGCTTGACCGACGCGGCGGCTTTCGCTCCCGCCTTGGGCGCGTCTTGCTTCGCTTGCGCGAGCACGGCAGCCGGCGCAACTGCCAGCGCCGCGCCGACCAGAACCGACAACAATTCACGTTTCATGGTAGTAGTCTCCTTGACAAAAACAGCAATTAAACTCCCAGCAACACGTGCAACTTGTCCATTTTGGCATCGAGCTCGGTCATTGTAACGGTTTCGACAATACTGCCGTGTTCGATCACGTAGTGGCGGTCGGCGAGCGGCGCCGCGAATCGAAAGTTCTGCTCGACCATGATGATGGTGTAGCCGCGCTCCTTGAGCGTGCGGATCACGCGCCCCAGCGTTTGCACGATCACCGGCGCGAGGCCTTCGCTGATCTCATCCAGCAGCAAGAGCTTTGCCCCGGTGCGCAGGATGCGCGCGATCGNNATCGCCAGCATCTGCTGTTCGCCGCCGGAAAGCCGCATGCCGGGGCTCGCGCGCCGTTCCTTGAGATTAGGGAACATGGCGTAGATTTCGTCCACCGTCATGCCGCCGCTCGCCACCGCCGGCGGCAACAGCAGATTCTCCTCGGCCGACAAGCCGGCGAAGATGCCGCGCTCCTCGGGGCAATAGCCGATGCCAAGATGCGCGATGCGGTGCGTCGGCATGGCGATGGTTTCGCGGCCGTTGACCATGATCGAGCCGCTGCGCTTGCCGGTCAATCCCAGGATCGCGCGCAGCGTGGTGGAGCGGCCGGCGCCATTGCGGCCAAGCAGCGTCACCACCTCGCCGCGGTTCACAATGAAGTCGATGCCATGCAGGATGTGCGACTCGCCATAGAACGCGTGCAACCCGGTCACGCGCAGATACTCGACAGTGGGTTGGAATGGGTTAG
>PLYS01000300.1 GCA_003153455.1 Betaproteobacteria bacterium
CCACCGACTACATGCATATGTTCGGGCTGGTGGCGCTCGGCTACATGTGGTGCAGGATCGCCGCTGCCGCGCTCGTCAAATTGCCGAAGGCCAACGGTTCGGCGCAGCGCTACAACGCCAAGCTCACCACCGCGCGCTTCTTCATGGAGCGCATGCTGCCGGAAACCGCCACGCATCTGACGCGCATCCAGGCGGGCGCGGCCAGCACCATGGAATTACCGGCGGAGGCGTTTTAGGGCGAATCCGTAACATGCCAGAAGCGAACTACCGCGTAGTGACCATGCGGTTGTAGACGATGCCAAGAACGACAGCCGCGACCCAGCCGAACGCGATGCTGAACACCACGCCGTCGAACCAAACTCTAAAGGACGTCAGCGGCGCAGCCGAGAAAAGACCGATCCAACCGTGCGACGCAGGCCAGCCCGGCGACACCAGCGCGACCGCAAGTNNTGCCCGTGATGCATGAACAGGTGCATCAACAGGCAGGCTGCAAACGGCAGGTAAAAGAGTGCGTCGATCAGATGGTTGCCGTGGCCGGTGAATAGCAGGGCTCCGACCAGCGAGAAGAGCCCCAGCACGAGAAGGGCGCTGGGCGATAGCAACCGCGTTACCCAACCGGGACCATTGATTTGGTCATTCATCGACATCGGACACGCTCCGCATTTAGCGGGCGAAGTACTCCACTGGCGCCGCGGCCCATCGGTCGCGGATCATTCCGTGATCCGCGACCGATGATGACTGCCGGCGTATGCTGGTCAGCGCTGACCGTGCGGGACCACGGTCTTCGGGCCGCCCTGGTAGATGTGCTTGCCGGTGCGAGCGGACACATCCTGTGCGTACGGCTTGTTGGCTTCGAACGTCTGCACGCGCGCGGTGAGGCCGGACTTCGGGCCACCCTGATACGTCTGGCCAGCAAACGCTGCGCTCGACAGCGCGATGGCGGGAACCACCAATGCGGCGGCGATGAGAGATTTCTTGAACATTGCAATGCTACGTGTTGGAAGCGCCGTCGTGCGCCTCTAACCGTTCATTCGGAGCTGGCGGGAAGCCGGTTACAAATAAATTAAGACTGACGCCTCAGTATTATTACGTAGGCTGTGATCGGCTAGCGGCCTTCTTCATCGCGCGTCAAAGTTGGCGCGCCGCATATCTTTTCCAGGACTTTGACGAACGGCGCCTACTTGCTTCGTGCTTGAAACAGATGCCGAGCGCGAAGCTTCGTCGCAGGGCTTGAAGATGGCGGCGAGTGTGCGGCCGCGCAGATACATCATTTCCGGTTTCAGGCCACCGTTCCTTGCGATCCAGGCGCGGACTGACGCGGGATAGGTCTTCATCAAGTCCCGCGTTCCCGACGGGCTGGCGACACGGTTGCCGGAAGTGTCATACATCCAGGCGGCGTGGAAGCCGAGTACAGCGTTCTCTGTGGCGCAGATCCGGTTGCGGGGCACCAACCCGAGCACCATCGTGCAGGCCGAGCTGCAGGTGCCGTCAATGACCACGGTCTCGCCGGAAGTGCGCACCTGCTGGAAGCGTGCCACATACTCCTCCATCTTGCCCCCGCTGTCGCCGCTGAGGACGACCGTCGCGGAAGCCGATGTGGCGAACAGCATCGCCGACACAATCGCAGTGGCGATGAGGTGTGCACGCATTTTCATCTCCCGGCAGGTCTGATCAATCTCGCGCCATTGCCTCGCAAATCGCGTGCCACGCGCTGGCGCCTTCCACAGCTCGGAATCTGTGGGCGTTCGCATAGGAATTCGATTGGAAAATCAGTGCGAAGCTATAAGCAGCTCATAAAGGCGGGGATCTCAGCCTAAAAAATAGGCACTCAAAACTCAGTCTCTGCGGCCTCTTTTTGTAGCCGGCGGGTTTTTGACAAAGCGCAACTACAGCAAAACCCACGGGCTTAACGTCTAGCTGCGGCACCATCGTCGGCACTTAAAAGCTGCGCGCCAGGCAGTTGGCGTCGCCAGGAGACCGACCCTGCGCGTCCAAACGAATATTTTTGTAACCGAAACCCGTTCGTTTACGAACAACTAGGCAGAGCGTATGGCAGCGAACGAAGCCGAACTCAGGGGGCTGATGCGGGCCGGCCTGCGCGGCGACGCGGCTGCCTATCGGGCCCTGCTCGGCCGGCTAAGCGCCAATCTGCGCGCCTACTACAAAGGCAGACTGGCGCGGATCGGCCGCAGCGCGACCGAGGCAGAGGATCTGACACAGGAAGCTTTGATGGCGATCCATACGCGGCGGCACACCTACGATCCCGATGCGCCGCTGATGCCGTGGGTGTATGCAATTGCGCGCTACAAGCTCATCGACTATCTGCGTCAGACGCGCGCATCAATGAAAGATATGCCCATCGATAATGCCGAAGACATTCTCGCGCAGGACGATTATGTCGGCACAGAAAGTGCGTACGATCTCAAAAGACTTCTGAACAATCTACCAGACAAGATGCGCCGGTCGATTCAATCGGTGAAACTGGATGGACTGAGTGTCGCCGAGGCGGCAAACCGATCCGGCATGTCGGAATCGGACGTCAAAATCAGCGTGCATCGCGGTTTGAAGGCCTTGATGACCTCACTCGCTCGGAAGAGAAGCACATGAAGACCGAAGATCTGATCGATTTGCTCAGCACCAATGTCGAACCGGTCGACCATCGGCAGATTGTGCGCAATATCGGGATGGCGGTCGCGACCGGGGCCATCGTGGCTTTGGCAATTGTGCTCTTCGTGCTGGGTCCCCGTGCCGATCTGACCTCCTTACGCATCTGGCTTCAGGCGGCTCTCAAAATCGCCGCCACCGCCGTCATTCTCGTACCCGCCTCGATCTATCTCATCAGATTGGCCCGACCGGGCGGTGAACAGAGCACGCCTGCCGCCTTGGTTGTATTGCCGTTTATCGCGGTCATGTTGCTGGCCGCGCTCAGTCTCACTTTTGCACCGAGCGAACATTGGAAAGGGTCAATCCTCAGCGATGAGTGGCTGGAGTGCGTGATTTCGATCCCGCTCATCGCCATCGTGCCCTTTGCCGTGATCATCTGGGTGGTGCGGCAGATGGCCCCCACCGACCTGCCGCGCACGGGCGCATTGGTCGGTCTCGTTGCCGGCTGCGTGAGTGCGATCGGATACGCTTTTCATTGCGCCGACGATTCGGTGCCGTTCTTTGCGCTCTGGTATGGCGGCACAATCGCGTTGTGCACCCTTGCGGGTTGGAAACTCGGGCCGAAGCTGTTGCGCTGGTAAGGCTGCGCATCTCGCGCGCATCCAGGCGGGCGCGGTTTCGACCATGGAATTGCCGGAGGAGGCGTTTTAAAGAACCTGTCATTCCGGGTTCGCCGCATCTGATCTCGGCTTTACCCGAGATCAGCATTCAAAATACCCAAGTCGGCTAAAGCCGACTTGGGTGGCGCCCCGGAATGACGATAACTTTACACCAGCGCCTGCCGCACGATCGTCGCGAAGATATTCAATTCATCCAGAGATACGATATATGCATGCAATACATGGCCGTCTTGCAGCTCCTAGTTTTGTTGGCATTGGCGAATGGCTCCCCAGTCATCGCCAAATGGATCTTCGGCAACTTTTGTTCGTGGCCCCTTGATGGGAACATCAAATTTGTCGATGGACGGCCGCTTTTCGGCGCTTCGAAGACCGTACGCGGAATTCTGGTCTCGATCATCACAACATCAGCTTGCGCGCCGCTGCTCGGTCTCACATTAAAAATCGGTTTGCTAATGGCGACCACGGCAATGGCCGGAGATCTGCTTTCGAGCTTCTTGAAGCGGCGTCTCGGCTTGCCGTCGAGCAGCAAGGCGGTGGGCCTCGATCAGATTCCAGAATCGCTGTTTCCGCTGCTCGCTTGCCGCCATGCGCTCTCGCTGACGGCCCTCGACATTGTTGCAGGCACAGCGATCTTCTTCGTCGCCGAGGTGGTGCTTTCACGTTTCCTGTTCAGACTGCACGTCCGTGATCGACCATATTAGCGGCGCCACGCGGTCAGGCGCACTGGAGGTGATGCAGGGTAATTTCCGGAAGACAATTAATCCGAACGGCAACGATAGACGATCCGACGCCGACCGACGTGTAACCCACCATGTCGCTGTATTTCCAGGGCCCGGAGCCCATATATCGTGGCAGGATCGAATCCAGACTGATCGGAATAG
>PLYS01000055.1 GCA_003153455.1 Betaproteobacteria bacterium
AGGAAAGTCGCACGGCCGCGCTCGATCCCGGTAACGTAGCAGTGGTGGTCGGAAGCCGGGATTTCACTGAAGCGGCGTTCCAGCCGCTCGGGCGCGATCGGGTTTTTCATCATCTGCTGCAAGTCCGCATGGGCGCCATAGAGTTTCAGTTCGCCGCGCGGCGGGTCTCCGTGCCCGGTCTGCTTATCCCAGTTCGACAAGTTCCCGGTGTCGAGCATCAGCATACCTTCGGTGCCGTAAACTTCGAAGCGGCTGCCGGTGCCGAACCACGCGGTGAACGACACCTGCAGCGTGCCCATCACCCCATCGCCGGTGCGCAGCAGGTAATTCATATTCTCGACCTGATTGCTGCGGATCGGCGCGCCGCCGTCGAGGTTGGCGCGCTCCGGCACCAGCACGGCCATGTCGGCGCAAATCTGGGCGACGTCCCGGCCCAGCACTCCCGTCACGCGCTCGAGGCTGTGACCGCTGCGATAACCGGGATGCCCGCCCATTTCCGCCTGGAACAGCCACTGCCGGTGCGACGGCCGCGGAGCGATATAGTTGGCTACGAAATAAGTGATGTTGAACGTCAGCGGTTTCCCGATGTAACCCTGCCGCACCAACTCCGCCATCTGCAGCGCCGCGGGCTCGTAATGGTATTCGTGGCCGACGATGGTGTGCACGCCGTTGCGCTGCGCGAGCTCAAACATTTCCCGCGCCTGCGCGGTCGTGGTTCCCAACGGATGTTCGCAATAAACATGCTTGCCCGCGCGCAGCGCCGCCATCACCACCTGGTGATGGACGGAAGGGCGCACGCTGACGCACACCACGTCGATCTCGGGCCGCTCGTCGAGCATGCGCTCGACGCTGTCGTAGGCGTGCGGAACCTGAAACTGGCGCCAGGCGGCGGTGGCGGTTTCCATGCGCGTCGTGCATACGGCAATAGTCTCGTAGAGATCGGGCAGCGCCTTGAGCGCGGGCAGGTGGGCCCGCACCGCCCACCGTTCGCGCCCATCAGGGCTGTTGCTGATGCCGGCGCCGACGACTGCGACTTTCAGACGGCGTGCGGTCATTTCGCGTCTCGTTCGACGCGCACGAGGTCCATGATTTCCGTTACGTCCGGCAGCGTTTCAAGCTGTTCCACCAGTTCGAGTACACGCTGTGCCTGCTTTTCCTCAAGCACTCGCTGCGCGCACGAGAAAAACTTCTTGAGCCTTTGTTCGCGTGTCAATGGATGGCCTATCCAGCCGGAGAGCTTGTCGATGCGTTTCGATACCTGCCGCCCGTCGCTCAGCCACACGTTGACTACGACATGCATCTGGTCGAAATCGGCCGGAATCGCGTCATCGATGTGGAATTCAACTTTGGGCAGGAGCGCAACGGCATCCGGTGCGAAGCGCCGTTCGTTGGTGAACGAGTCGACCGTGATTTCGCCGTCGAGCAGCGCCACCGCGGTGGTGTATTGCACGCTGAACTTGCCGTCGAGTCCGGTCTCCGGCTGCGGGCGGTTCACGTATTCGAAACGCGGGAAGATCACTTCCACACGGTCGATCTGCGCGGGCTGGATGGCGAACTCCTCGCGCAACGCGAGCGCGGCGTCGATCGGCCGGTGCGTGAAGTAGTTGCTCGGATGTTTCTTGAATCCCACGCCGGGATCGACCATGCGAAACGGCTTGCCGAATCCCTGGATCAACAACTCCGGCTTCGCGTCGCCATGCAGGAAGGTATCGAAAAAGCCTTTCGGCCCGAATACGTCCGCGCTCGCGGTCCATCCCATTTTCGCCAGCACGCCGCATTCAACGCCCATGCGTGCGGCATGTCCCGAATGCGAGGACTTGGTCATGGAGCCGGTGTTGATGGATAGGCTGCCCGCGCGCGAGCCGGCAATGCCCAAGGCCATGAGGGTTTGCTCCTGGTTCAGCCCCAACAGCTTGGCCGCGGCCGCGGTTGCGCCGAAGGTGCCTGTCGTGCCCGGCTTATGGAATCCCGCCCCGGTCTTGAGGCCCGTTGCAGCGAGCCGCACCCGTCCCTGCACTTCAAACGCGGTCACGATCGCTTCGATGATTTGTTTGCCGGACAGTTGGTAATTCTCGGCGATCGCCAATATCGCCGGGAGCGTAGGCGAGGTCGGATGATTGAGCGGGTACCAGGTGTTGTCGAAGTCGAGCGCGTGCGCCATGGTGCCGTTCGCGTAGGCGGCATTCAACATCGAACTCTTGAATCCGCCGGCGATCACGCTCGCCTGCGGCGCGCCGCCCATCTGCCGCACGTACTCGGTCGAGATGCGCCCCACGCCGAGCGGCTCGGTCGCGCCGGCCAGCATGACTGCAAGTCCATCCAGCGTGACCTGCTTCGACATGTCGATGGCCTCGCGCGGCAGCGAACCATACTCGACCGCGAGGATTTGCTCGACAAGCTGCTCAGTAAGGGTTTTTGTTTTCATGGGATGATTTACTCGGGCCTGATGCCCGCGTTCTTGATCACATTAGGAGTTTGTCGGGCAAAGTCCGACAAACTCCTGGGACAACACACGTTCTCGATCGTAAGGCAGTTGTCAGAAATACGCCTGTCCCGGCTTGACGGTCGGCGTCCACTCGCAATCGCCCCACGGGCCGTCGCCCGTTTCCTTGACGTAGGCGATGCGGCGATGCCGCTTCGACAGCCCCTTGCCCATCAGCACATCATGCAGCCAGTCGAGCACATACTCATGATTGTCGAGGCCGCCGAGATTGGAGAGCGATCTTTGCGGGTGGTACTGATTCTCGAACACCCACATCTCCTTGGGTGAGGTCAATTCTCCAAACGCTTCGATCGCATCCTCGAGCGGGCATAGCGGATCGAACTCGCCGGTCGCAAGCAGCGTCGGACACTCGATCTTGCCGAGATGGCCGCGCACGGTCATGCTCTTGGCGACTTCCACGTCGAACTTGTCCTCGTCCCCATAACCCGCCATGTACATGAACATCTGCTTGAAGCGCGGCGAAGACTGCGTGAAGATCGTATTGTTCGGGTTGAAGCAGGCAACGGCGCTGGCGACGGCCGCGATGCGGTGATCGTAGCTGGCGAGCCGCAGCGACCAGTAGCTGCCCATGCTGATNNCCGTAGATCGCGATCTTTTTCGAATTGACTTCCTTGCGCTTGCGCAGATAGCTGATCACCGCGGCGCCCGCGCGCTCGTAGTTGTCCTTCACCGAGCGGATTTTCTGCATATTCGAGCTGCCCTGTCCGGGCCCGTCCATCGACATCACGTGAAATCCGCGCGCGAGCGCAACCTGGGCGTGCGCCGTTGGAAATGATTCTTTGGTCTGGTCCATTCCGGGCACGTAGATTACGACCGGGGCCTTGCGGCGGTCCGGCAGCATATGGAAGAGGCAGGAAATGGTCTTGCCGTCGTCGAATGGCACCTCGACGCGCTCGATTGGGTAGTCCGCGGTTTCGGAACGGCGGTCCACCATCTCGCTGAGTTTCCTGTAGAGGTATTTCTTGACCGGGTGGTTGTCGAAGTAGATCGCGTGCTGGGCCATCCGGTAGGCCTCGATCGCATGGTCGTAGTGCGCCGTGGCGGTCACATTCGCGCCGTGCGCCTGCGCGCGCTTCGCCAGCGCTTCGTGCTGCTCGGCCGCCTGGCGCCACATCTTGGGCATCATGCGGTAATTGCGCGCGCGTTTGCCCGGCGGCATTTCGGTGGCGTCGATCTCGAAGTTCTGCACGCGGCCGCGCATGTTGAGAGCGAGGTCGAGCATCCATTGTTGATTGTCGCGCTGTGTTCTGAGCTTGCGGATCATGTTTTCTCCTGAAGAATAGCGGTCCGCGCATGTGGCGGAGCGGACCCGGTTGGTATGAGGCGTGACGGAAACCACCCCCGGATAATACGAAGGCGGCATGAGCAGGTCAATTATAGAGCTTTACTATGGCCTGCCAGCGTGATCAGCGCCGCGCGTGCGGCGCGTCAGTCGATTCATTCCGCGGTTTATTTGTTGGATGCTGCCAGAGTTGCTAATATCGAACACGATCCGGAATACTCGGTAGGAGGAGATGCAGATGGGAAACCACGACTACGAAAAGATCGGGAACGTGAGTGTTTACGTTCCGACCGGGGCGATCGATACGGCGGCGAAGAAGCTCGCCCGGCGGATCAAAACGATACGCGGCGCGCGTATCGGAATCCTCGACAACTGCAAGGAGTTTGCGGACCTTGTTTTGCGAGGGGTCGCGGAGATTTTAAAACGCGACCATGGCGTGAAAGAGATCACATTCTGGCGCAAGGACTATCTTGGAAAACCGGCCGCGTTTGTCAAGGAAATGGCGGCTGCCAGCGACGCGGTGATCAACGGCGTCGGCCATTGAGGGTCTTCGACCCCCTGGACCGCGCGTGACGCGGCCGCGCTCGAGGATCTGGGAATCCCGACGGTTACCGTCATCAGCACCGCTTTTGCGCCGCTCGCCCAAGTGACGGCGGAGGGCATCGGGCGCGCCAGCCTGCCTATCGTCGTCGTGCCGCATCCGGTGGGCGACCGCGATGAGGCACTGGTGAAGAAAAGAGGCGAGGAGATCGCGGAGGAGTGCGTACGCGTGCTGACGACACCGGTTGCGGAATTGGAACGCGAGTTCAAAGACAAAAAGTATCCGCTGCCTGATGCGCTCATGCCGAGATAGCAAGCCGAAGCCGAGATCCTCCATCGCGTCTAAAACATAGCCACCAATGACAGCAGAAAATCCTCCCGTCGCCGAATCGCACGAATCTTACGACCGCGTCAACGATTACTTTTACGAGCGCGGCTGGACCGACGGGCTTCCCATCGTGCCGCCCACTGAAGAGCGCGTTCAGGCGATGCTCGCGGGGATGCCCGGGCACGACGCGGACGAACTGATCAGCGTCATTCCGCCCAAGATGGGCAGGGCAACACTGTGGCAGATCGCGGTGAACGCGGTGATGGCGGGCTGCAGGCCGGAGTATCTGCCCGTGGTGGTGGCGGCACTGCAGGCGGTGTCCGAGCCGCAATACGGGCTGGCTCACCGTCAGACGACCACGCATGCGGGCGCGCCGCTCATCATCGTGAATGGCCCGATCGTCGCGCGGCTCAAGATCAACTGCGGCACCGGTCTGTTCGGCCCCGGGTGGAGAGCGAACGCGACTATCGGGCGGGCGTTAAGGCTGGTTCTGGTCAATATCGGCGGCGCCGGCCCGGGCGTGGATTTCTCGCAGACCGGGCATCCGGGCAAATATACCTACTGCATCGCCGAGTATGAAAAGGCGAATCCGTGGGAGCCGCTGCACGTCGAGCGCGGCTTCGAGCCCGGGCAAAGTGTGGTGACGGTGGTCAATGCGGAAGCGCCGCACAGCATGACCGAAAACATCCAGACGGACCCCAGGGAGATCATGCGGACTTTCGCATCCTCGATGGCGACGCTCGGCGTGAACAATCTTTATTCGCAGGGCCATCCGGTGCTCGTGATGGGAATCGAGCATGCACGGCACGTCGCCTCCGCCGGCTGGAGCAAACAGGACGTGAAACAGGCGTTGTTCGAGCTCGCGCGCCAGCCGTGGGGCTTGATGAAGAACCGCGGCAAGTCGAAAGGCCCGCGCTTTCCGGAGTGCGTCGACCGGAGCGATGACAACTCCATGGTGCCGATCGTGTGCGAAGCGGACGATCTGATCGTGATCGTCGCCGGCGGCGCCGGCGGCAAGTCGATGTTCCTGCCGACTGCCGGCGGACAAAGCCTCAGCGTTTCCAGATTGATCGAAACCAGACAGTAATTGTCCGCGCCGCGATAGCGCACGGCAAAAGGAGTTTCAGAGCGTGAGAGCTTTTGGCATTATCTTTGCGGCCAGGCGCGCTGTTTTCTTCACCCTGGCCGCTTGCAGTATTTCCGGTGCTTTCGCGCAATCGTTGGCGTATCCGGTGAGACCACTAAGATTAATCGTGCCGTTTTCACCAGGGGGCGGCTCCGATCTCGTCGGCCGTCTGCTCGGGCAAAAGCTCGCGCCTCTGCTGGGACAGCAAGTCGTCGTCGAGAATCGCGCGGGCGCGGCGGGACGCATCGGCACGGAGCTGGTCGCGAAAGCCGCGCCCGATGGCTACACATTGCTGCTGGCCACCAGCAGCGTGATGGTCGGCTCTGCGACGTATTCCAGGCTGCCGTTCGAGATGCCGAAGGATTTCTCTCCGATATCATTGGTGGCATACACCACTTATGCGCTCGTCGCCCATCCTTCGGTTCCGGTCAAGTCCGTGAAAGAGCTTATCGCATTGGCCAGATCGCGGCCCGGCCGGCTGACGTATGCCTCATCCGGCACCGGCGGCGCCTCGCACTTGTCGGGCGAGCTTTTCAGCTCGATGGCCGGAGTGAAGATGATCCACGTTCCGTACAAAGGCAGCTCGCCGGGGACGCTGTCCGTGATGGCGGGCGAAACCGATCTGATGTTCAGCAATATTCTGCCGGCTCTGCCCGCGATCCGAAGCAGCCGGTTGCGCGCAGTGGGGATCACCAGCCTCAGGCGGTCTTCGTTGTTGCCTGATGTGCCTACCATCGCGGAGTCGGGGCTGCCAGGGTTCGAAGTCGAGCAGCTCTATGGAATGCTGGCGCCGGCCGCAACCCCGCGCGACATCGTCAGGCGCCTGAATGAGGAGACCGCGAAGGTGATGCAGGCGGCCGATACCCGAAGCCGCCTGCTGGCCGACGGATCCGAGGTCATGGTAAGCACTCCCGAGGAATTCGAGAAAAGGATCATTGACGAGATCGGCAAGTGGACGAGAGTGATCAGGCAGGCGGGAATCAAGGAAGAGTAATCATCATGCGATTACTATCACCAGGCCGCTGACGCGCTCCAGCGAATTCCTTCACGGCACGACTGACAGGCCGGCCTTGGATGCGGCTAAAGCGAGCCGTTGATCGAAGACGGCGAAGTCAACTGATTCCGTGACGCGCGCTTTCAGCCATAGTACGCTGGCGAGGTGAATGGAATCGAATCCGCGCAAGCTGTAAATTTCGGCCAGATCTCCAGCGCTACGCAGCACATCCGGAGCCAGCTCGACTCGTAGCAGTGCCTCCCAGTCCCGTCCGAATTGCTGCAGGCGCTGCTGGTGCCTGGCGTCGCTGCTGACCCCGCTTTGTTTTAGTCGGGCGAACGCCGCGCGGGTTTCGGCGTAGGCGACCACCGAGGTTGCCAGGGCCCCGGCCTTGGCAGCGTGCGCGCGCAGCGCCGTCGAACCCGCTTCGCGCACGTAGAGCTTTACCAGGGCGGAGGTGTCCAGGTACAGGATCAACGGCGATCCTGTTTGACCCACGCCGAGAGCAACACGCCTTTGGGCATGGTCTCGCCATGCGGCAGACCCGCGGGCTTGCCGCCGTTCCACTGCACTCCGGGAAGCTCTATCAGCTTGGAGCGTGAAGCACTGACCTTGAACGGCACGATGCGCGCGACCGGGCGGTTATGCACACTCACGGTTACGGCCTCACCCGCCGCAGCCTTCTTGATGTAGGCGCTGAGGTTCGCCTTGAGTTGGCGGATGCTGGTTTCCAAAATTGTGACCTCATTTGTAAATATAAGGTCACAATAGTAGCACACCGCTGAATTCTTTCCGACAAAAACTCTTTAGCCGGTCAGTCGAGCGCTTCCGGGTTGACCACGTATTCACGGTTCGGTTTGCCGTCCAGCACGCTCAGGAGATTGCGCACTACCGTTACCGCCTTGCGGTCGAGCGATTCGCGCGAATTGCCGGCCATGTGCGGCGCGACAATGACGTTCGTCAGAGTGAACAGCGGATTATCGGTAAGCGGGGGCTCGCGATCGAACGTGTCGATTCCGGCGCCGGCGAGCTTCTCGGCTGCGAGCGCGGCGTGAAGCGCCGCC
>PLYS01000229.1 GCA_003153455.1 Betaproteobacteria bacterium
CGTGCTCGGCGCTCGACCCGATTTCCACCGCCCACATCGAGGAGTTGGTGGACGAACTGAAGCTCGATTACACCGTGGTGATCGTTACTCACAACATGCAGCAGGCGGCGCGCGTTTCGGACTACACTGCCTACATGTACCTTGGCGAGATGATCGAATTCGGTACTACCGACAACATATTCGTCAAGCCCAAGCGCAAGGAAACCGAGGATTACATCACCGGACGGTTTGGCTGAAACCGTCCCAGGAGCAATCACCATGACCCAAAGCGAGCATTCTTCGAAACAATACGACATCGACCTCGAAACCCTGCGCTCGCGCGTACTCGAAATGGGTGGCCTGGTCGAGTCGCAGATCCTTGCCGCGATCGACGGGCTTATGACGGGGGACCTCAGTGCGCTCGACGCGGTGGTCGAGGAAGATCACCGCGTAAATGCATTCGAGGTTAACATCGACACCGATTGCAGCCACCTGATTGCCCGCCGGCAGCCTGCGGCGGGCGATTTGCGCATGGTGCTCGCCGTCATCAAGATTGTGACCGACCTCGAGCGCATCGGCGACGAGGCTGCCAAGATCGCGCGCATGGGAAAGCAAAGCCACAGCGGCGCCCGGATGCCGAGTACACCGATTGCGGCGATCAAGCATGTCGGCGACATCGCGATCGGCATGCTGCGCAAGGCGCTCGACGCGCTCGCGCGGCTCGATCCGGCCGCCGCCGCCGCGATTGTGCGCGAGGACGCCGCAATCGACGAGGAATTCCGCTCGATCGTGCGGCAGCTGATTACGTTCATGATGGAAGATCCGCGCACCATCTCCACGGCGCTCGAGATCCTTTGGATCGCGAAATCGATCGAGCGCATTGGCGACCATTCGAAGAACATGGCGGAACAGGTGATCTACATCGTCAAGGGCACCGATGTCCGCCACACTTCGGTTGAGGCGCTCGAGCGCGAAGCGCTGAGCTGAAACGGGCCATGCGCGATGTCAAGATGAACAGCGATATTCTGGTGGTCGAAGACGAGCCTGCGATTCAGGAACTGATCGCGGTCAACCTCGAGCACGCCGGACACCGCGTGCAGCGCGCCTACAACGCGGCCGAGGCCGACGCCATGATACGCGACGTTCTCCCCGACCTCATCGTGCTCGACTGGATGCTGCCGGATCTTGCCGGCACGGCATTGGCGCGCAGGCTGCGCGCCGATGCGCGCAGCAAGGACATCCCGATCATCATGCTGACCGCGCGCGCGCAGGAACAGGACAAGGTCGAAGGCCTCGAGTCCGGCGCCGACGATTACATCACCAAGCCGTTTTCGCCGAAGGAGCTGCTGGCGCGGATCAAGGCAGTGCTGCGGCGGCGTGCGCCGCAGCTCACCGACGACATGATCGAGATCGACGGCTTGCAACTTGATCCGGCCGCACATCGCGTTTCCGGCCAGGGCAATGAACTGCAGCTCGGACCTACCGAATTCAAACTGCTGCATTTTTTCATGACGCACCCGGAGCGGGTCTACAGCCGGGTGC
Organism: Betaproteobacteria bacterium; assembly: GCA_003153455.1. Classification (GTDB taxonomy): domain Bacteria; phylum Pseudomonadota; class Gammaproteobacteria; order Burkholderiales; family SG8-41; genus PALSA-1004. The sequence goes on from PLYS01000229.1 coordinate 1,522, forward strand.
AATTGCTCGACCACGTCTGGGGCGACCACGTGTTCGTCGAGGAGCGCACCGTCGATGTACATATCAGGAGACTGCGGCAGGCATTGGAGCCGACCGGTCATGACCGGTTGATCGAGACCGTGCGCGGCTCCGGCTATCGCCTGCACGGCTAAACCCCTGCTCTGAGTAATCCAGGCTGCGGCGGCACCCGCACCGGCCGCGCCGGCGTGCGATAATTGCTGCGGTATTCCCCACCCGAGCCCGCGTGGACCATCTACTGCTACGTACCGTAATCGCTGTCTCGCTGATCGCGGTGGCTGCTTTGCTGATCGGCTTGGTTTTCGGCGCCGTTCCGGGCTGGGCGTCATTCTCGGGCGGTGTTCTGCTGTTGCTTCTTCACCATGTCCGGCACGTGGATTTGCTCGTCGATTGGCTGCAGCGTCCCACGCCCGGAAAAGTGCCGGATGGCCGCGGCATATGGGATTACGTGTTTGCCTTGCTCCACCGGTTCGAACGCATACAGACGAGGCAGCACCAGCAGATCGCAAAGACCCTTGCCCGCTTCCGCCAGGCCGGGCGCGCGCACCCCGACGGGGTGGTGATACTCGGCGCGGACAACCGCATCGAATGGTGTAACGATACCGCCGAGGCCCATTTCGATCTCAACGTCGAGACCGACGCCGGCCAGCCCGTCACCAACCTCGTGCGCCAGCCGGAGTTCATCGCCTACGTCGAATCCGGGAATTATGCGCACTCGGTCGAGTTGCGCGCGCCGCGCGGCGCCGGCGTAATTCTGTCGGTGCAGATCATCCCTTACGGCGATGCGCAAAAACTGCTGCTGTCGCGCGATGTCACCCGGCTGGAGAAGCTCGAGACCATGCGCCGCGACTTCGTTGCCAACGTGTCGCATGAACTGCGCACTCCGCTCACTGTGCTGTCGGGATTTCTCGAGACCATCAAGGAACTTAAACTCGATCCGAAACGGTCGCGGGATTATCTCAACCTGATGACGGAACAGAGCACGCGCATGCAGCGCATCGTCGACGATCTCTTGACGTTGTCGACGCTGGAATCCGCGCTGGGCCCGTCGCTAGACGAGCGCGTGCGGGTCGCGCCGCTGCTCGACCGGCTGCGCGCCGAGGCCGAAGCATTGAGCGGCGGCAAGCACCGCATCGTCCTCGACGCCGAGCCGGGTTTTGACCTGCTGGGTTTGGAGAACGAAATCGCCAGCGCATTCGGCAATCTGATGAGTAACGCGATCCGCTATACGCCAGCCGGCGGCGAGGTGCGCCTCACGTGGCGCGCAACTGCGAACGAAGCCGAGTTCGCAGTCCAGGATACAGGCATCGGCATCGCGGCCGAGCACATTCCGCGACTGACGGAGCGCTTTTACCGCGTCGACCGCGGCCGCTCGCGCGAAACCGGCGGCACCGGTCTCGGCCTTGCCATCGTCAAGCATATCCTGACCCGGCACCAGGCGACGCTCGACATCAAGAGCGAGCCCGGGAAAGGCAGCCGCTTTGCTGCGCGTTTCCCGGTGCGCCGCATAGTGCCTGCCGTCGCGATGCCGGAAAATACTGCGCGCGAGTCCAAGGGCTGACCACGCCTTACCGTGATGGGTTCCGGCATCATGGGCGAGCAGTTCGCACCGCGGAACGCCGTCAATCAGCGGGCCGGGAACTGAAACCGCTTACGCCGCCGGCTGCAATACTTCGTTGAGCGCGCCGCGCGGGGTATCGCCGGCCAGCACGTCGAGCAAGGTGATTTCCTGGTGCGAGTGGCTGTCGAGTGCCACCCTCGGCATTACCTCGCAGACGCTGGTCAATAAATCGATG
>PLYS01000067.1 GCA_003153455.1 Betaproteobacteria bacterium
GCGCCATCCCGCCGCGCCAGCCGAAACCGGACAGGGTTTCCTCGCCTGCATGTTCGAGTTGCAGGAAATGCTGAAGGACGTGACCGGCATGGCCGGCGTGAGCCTCGCGCCGTTGGCAGGCGCGCAGGGCGAGTTTGCCGGCGTGGCGATGATCCGCGCCTATCACGTGACGCGCGGAGACAACGCGCGTACTGAAATACTGGTGCCGGACGCGGCGCANNGGCACCAACCCGGCATCAGCCGTGATGTGCGGCTGCGCGGTCAGGGAAATTCCGACCGACCGCGACGGTAATGTCGAGCTTGCGGCGCTGCAAGCCGCGGTCGGGCCGCGCACCGCGGGGCTGATGCTGACCAATCCGTCGACGCTCGGGGTGTTCGAGCACACGATCCTCGATATGGAAAAGATCGTGCACGCCGCGGGCGGGCTGTTGTATTACGACGGCGCCAACCTGAANNGGCGACATGGGCTTCGACGTGATCCACTTGAATTTGCACAAGACGTTCTCGACGCCGCACGGCGGCGGCGGACCCGGCGCCGGGCCGGTCGGCGTGGTGACGAAGCTGCTGCCGTATTTGCCGCTGCCGATGGTCGCCATGGACGGCGACAATTACCGCTTGCTCGATGAAAAAGATCTGCCGCAGTCAATCGGCCGCCTGTCGGCGCATATCGGCAACGCCGGCGTGCTGCTGCGCGCCTACGTTTACGCGCGGCTGCTCGGCCGCGAAGGTATGCAGCGTGTTGCCGAGTTTGCGACGCTCAACGCCAACTATCTGATGACCAAGCTCAGGCAAGCGGGCTTCGAGATTGTGTTCCCGACGCGCCGCGCCAGCCACGAGTTTATCGTCACACTGAGGGGGCTCAAGAAAGAGACCGGCGTTACCGCGACGGACGTCGCCAAGCGGTTGCTCGATAAGGGGTTTCACGCGCCAACGACTTACTTCCCGTCGCTGGTGCCGGAGTGCCTGCTGATCGAGCCGACCGAGACCGAATCGAAACAGACACTCGATGCCTTCGTGCAGGCGATGAAAGAAATACTCGAAGAAGCGCACAGCAAACCGGAACTCGTCAAAACCGCGCCGCACACGACACCAGTGCGCCGGCTCGACGAAGTCAAGGCGGCGCGTGAACTCGACCTCGCCTGGAAGCCGGCATAAGCTATGCCCCATTCTCGCAGCGCAGGCCTGGGACACGCCGGAACTATTTTTTCAGCGCATCGCGTATCTCGCGCAGCAGCACGATGTCCTCCGGCGTGGCGGGCGGGGCTGCCGGCGGTTCCGCGGCCTTCATCTTGTTGATCGCGCGGATCAGCAGGAACACTGCGAATGCGACGATCACGAACGAAATCAAGGTATTGACGAAAATGCCGTAGTTGAAGGTCACGGCGCCGGCTTTCTGCGCTGCCTCGAGGCTCAGGTATGGCCCGGCGCTGGTGCCTTCCTTGAGCACAAAGAACAAATTGGAAAAATCCACCCTGCTGAGCAGCACTCCGATCGGCGGCATGATCACGTCCTTGACCAGCGACTCGACGATCTTGCCAAATGCGGCGCCGATGATGATGCCGACCGCCATATCGACGACGTTGCCGCGCAGCGCAAACTTCTTGAACTCTTCCAGCATGGTGATCCCTCCGTAGCGGCTTGAGATGAATCCTGTCTTGATCATAGCAAAAGCCCGCTTCGCGATCGATGCGCGTCGCCGATGGTATAATCCGCGCCTCTTTCAGGGAATGCGCGCATGCACACGCTGATCTGCGGCTCGATCGCCTACGACACCATCATGGTGTTCCCCGGCCGCTTCAAAGAGCACATCCTCGCCGAGCAGCTGCACATCCTCAACGTTGCCTTCCTGGTGCCGGAAATGCGCCGCGAATTTGGCGGCTGCGCCGGCAATATCGCCTATAACCTGAAACTACTCGGCGGCAAACCACAGGTCATGGCAACCGTCGGGGACGACTACCAGCCGTACGCGTACCGGCTCGAAAAACTGCAGTTGTCGCAGCGTTACGTGCAGCACGTGACAGGCACGTTCACCGCACAGGCATTCATCACCACCGACCTCGACGACAACCAGATTACCGCGTTCCACCCCGGCGCGATGAACCACTCACACCGGAATCATGTCGGTGATGCAATGGACGTGACGCTCGGCATAATCGCACCCGACGGCCGCGAGGGAATGCTGCAGCATGCGCGCGAATTTCACGCGGCCGGCATCCCGTTCCTGTTCGATCCCGGCCAGGGGCTGCCGATGTTCGATGGCGCCGAGCTGCTTGAATTTGTGCGGCTTGCGGATTTCGTCGCAGTCAACGACTACGAAGGCCAGTTGCTGCAGGAGAAAACGCAGCTGAGGCTCGATCAGATCGCGCAGCAGGTCAAGTCGCTGGTGGTGACGCTGGGCGCGCGAGGGTCATTGATTTTCACCGGCGGCCAGCAGATCGAGATACCGTGCGTCAAGGCGGACAGCGTCGTCGATCCGACCGGTTGCGGCGATGCTTACCGCGCGGGGCTGCTGTACGGAATCGCCAACGGCATGGACTGGCAGCATGCCGGCCGGCTCGCCTCGCTCCTCGGCGCGTTGAAAATCACGCAGCGAGGCGGGCAGAACCACCATTTCACGCGCGACGAGATTGCGGACCGCTTCAAGCAGAACTTCGGCACCCCAGTGTGGTAAGACCCACAACTTTCATCACCCGGCTGTTCCGAGTTGCCCGGTTAACGCTGCACATCGCGCGCGCAATTGCGGCCATGGCGCTGTTCTTTCCGTTCTATGGCAACGCACAACGCATGGACTACGTGCAACGCTGGTCGCAGCAATTGCTGCGTATCCTCGCGATCCGCCTCACCGCGGATGGCGCGCCGCCGCGCAGACATGCTGTGCCGGTGATGATAGTCGCCAATCACGTGTCATGGCTCGACATCTTTGCAATCAATGCGGTTCGCACGGTGCGCTTCGTCGCCAAAGTGGAGATCCGGCGCTGGCCGGTTTTCGGCTGGCTGTGCGGGCAGGGCAGCGCGTTGTTCATCGAACGCGCACGCCGCAATCACGCCTCGCACATCAACCGGCAGATGGAGGCGGCGTTGAGGCGGGGCGACACGTTCGTGGTGTTTCCGGAAGGACTGACGAGCGCCGGCGATGTGGTATTGCCGTTCTACGCTTCGCTGCTGCAGCCGGCGCTTGCGTGCGATGCGCTGCTGTATCCGGTCGCGATCCGCTACACGCGCGCTGACGGCAGCCTGTGCGGCGAGGCGGATTACGCGGGCGACAAGTCCATGCTCGATTCACTGTTGCTGATGGTGACGCAGCCGGTAATCCACGCGCGGCTGCAGTTCCTGGCGCCGCTGACGTCTGCCGGCAAGCACCGGCGCGAGCTCGCGCACGAGGCGGCGCAGCTCATTGCCGGCGCGCTGGGCGTGCCCGCGCCGCGCAGGCGTGGTGGTACAGCTGCCGGTCCGAAAGTCTGAGCGCGCTCAATGCGCGGCCCCAGACGCAACCGGTGTCAAGCGCAAACACGTTGGACCCGGTGTAGAGGCCCAGCGCGGCCCAGTGGCCGAAGATGACGGGTGTGCCGCGGCTGCGCCGGCGCGGCAGGCTGTACCAGGGCATGAAACCCATGGGCAGGCCGACCGGCTTGCCCTTGTGCGCGAATTCCATCCTGCCGTCGACAGTGCAGATGCGCAACCGGGTCATCACATTGGTGATCACGCGCAGCCGCGCGATGCCGGTCAGATCGTCGCGCCAGCGATCGGGCCGGTTGCCGTACAGATGGCGCAGAAATTCGTCGCAACCATCGCTTTGCAGCGCGGTCTCGACTTCGCGCGCGAGCCCGAGTGCTTTCGGAATCGACCACTGCGGCAGCAGCCCGGCGTGCACCATCGCGTAGCCGGCGCCGGCATGCATCATTTTGCGGTGGCGCAGCCAGTCGAGCAGCTCGTCGCGGTCGGACGCGCGCAGAATCGCAGCCAGCGTGTCTCCGTGGTGCGGTTTGACGTGGCCGGCGGCGACCATCAGCAGGTGCAGGTCGTGATTGCCGAGTATGGTGATCGCGCGCGCGCCGAGGCTTTTCACGAAGCGCAGCACCGCCAGCGAATGCGGGCCGCGGTTGACGAGATCGCCGACCAGCCACAAGCGGTCGCGCGCCGGATCAAAGTGGCATTTGTCGAGCAGCCGGCGCAGGGATGAATAGCAGCCCTGAATGTCGCCGATGGCAAACGTAGCCATGATGTTTATTTCAGCCTTGCGATTTCATCGTCGCCCGCCGTCAACGCGCGCCACAGCAAAGATGCGGTCAGTGTCGCCGCTGATTTCAGCTCCGGCAGCGCGACCTTGTCGCGCGTGTCGCTACGCGTCAGGATATGTCTGACGTTGCTTTCCGGCCGACCAAACCCGGCGACCAGCCGCAGCGCCGGAATGCCATGGCGCGCGAAGTTGTAATGGTCGGAATTCGCCATCATCGGTCGATAGGTGTCAAGCGCGATGCCGACTTGCGCCGCCGCCCCGCGCACGAACCCATCAAGTCGCGGGAATTCGCTGATCAGTGCCGTCAGGTGTGTATCGCCGCCGACGGTGTCGAGATTGACGTTTAGCGCGATTGCCTTGCGCTCGAGCTCGCTCATGCGGTCGAGATACTGGCGCGAGCCGGCGAGCGCCCACTCCTCTGCGCTGAACAGGCAGATCTTCAACCCTCGCCGGCATCGTGCGATCTGCGGCGCCAACGCGCGCGCAACCGCCAGCGCGACCGTGACCCCGGTCGCGTTATCCATCGCGCTTTCGGCGAGTTCGTGGCCGTCGAGGTGCGCGCTCAGCACCACCCACGAATCGGTTTGGGCGGGCAGTTCGAGTACGACGACGCCGGTTTCGGCCGCGTAATCTTCGCCCATCACCTTGAGGCACACACGCGGCAGGCGGGAACCATTTGCGGCAAGGCGCGCAGCGGATTCGAAGTCAATCGCGACTGCCGGAATACCGGCCTGTCCGCCGCGGCCAGAGGAACCGGACACCGGTCCCGCGCCAGGAAACGGGTTGGCGATGATGAAGCCGGCGGCGCCGCGCTCGAGCGCCCAGCCGTACTTGCGGCGGCGATGCAGGTGGACCGCCGAAAACGGATATTCGTGGCGCACCAGCACGCAGCGGCCGGCGATATCGCGCGCCCTGAGTTCGAATTGCTCGGGCGTGCCGCGGCCGAGGTCAATGACGTCAGAGCTGATGCCTTGCGGCACGGTCGACTCGGAACCGAGCAGCGGGTTACACGTCAACGCGCCGCCGCCTTCGATCGAGAGCGTTGCTTCGGAACAACGCCAGCCGGCGTAAGAAACCGGCTCGACGCGCGCGCCGCGGTCGATCGCCGCGAGTAACGTGTGCGCGAGATCAAGCGCTGCCCGCTCGCTTGCGCTGCCGGCGCGCCTGCCGCCGCAATCGCACAGCGCGACGAAGTCACCCCACAATTGCGTGTCCGCTGCCAGCGTAGCCAGGATGGCGGGGAGTCTATCGCTGTTCATCAGGTTGGGTGATTGAGCGACTCAGTAAAGAACCCCGCCGCAAGCGGCGGGGTTCTTTACTCGACCTTGATGCCGGCATCTTTGACGACCTTCGCCCAGCGCCTGATGTCGAATTCCAGCAGCGCATGGAACTGCTCCGGTGTATTTGTCCTGGGCTCCACCGCGAGCACGGTGAAGCGCTCGTGCACGTCGGTCGAGTTCACAGCTTTTACGATTGCAGCGTACAGCTTTTCGATGATGGGTTTCGGCACGGCGGCGGGCGCCATCACGCCCCACCAGTGTTCGACTATCATGCTCGGCACGCCGCTCTCTTCAAACGTCGGCACGTCCGGAAAGGCGGGCAGACGTTTGGCGCTGGTTACGCCGAGTATGCGCAGCCGTCCTGATTTCACGTACGGCGCGGCGGTTGCCATCGAAGTGAAAGTCGCCGGAACCTGCCCGGCCACGACGTCGGTCAGCGCCGGTCCGGCGCCTTTGTAAGGAACGTGCGTCAGCTTGATGGCGGCGTGGCTTTGCAGCAGCTCAGCCATCAGATGCGTCGTGGCGCCGGTTCCGCCCGAGGCTATCGTGATTTTCCCGGGTTGCGCTTTGGCAAGCGCGATGAAGTCCTTTACATTCTGCGCCTGCAGCGACGGGTTCGCGAACAGGAACATCGGCGAAATGCCGATCACGGTGATTGGAGAGAAATCCCTGACCGGATCGTACGGCACCTTGCTGTAGATGCTCGGGTTGATCGTATGCGGCATGTCGGACAGGATGATGCTATAGCCGTCGGGCGTCGACTTGGCGGCGATGTCGGTGCCGATCATGCTGCCGGCGCCGGGCCGGTTGTCGATCACGAACGTTTGCCCGAGCGCCTCGCCGAGCTTTTGCCCCAGCGTGCGCGCAAGCACATCGGAGCTGCCGCCTGGCGCGTAGGGCACGATGAAGCGGACAAACTTGGTCGGATAAGCCTGTGCTGGGCCCGTTGCAGGATTCTGCGCGACAGCCGTAGTCGCTGCGAACGCAAGCAGCAGAGAACCGCACTGCAATATTTTCATGCCGTCTTCCCCTCGCATGTTGTGTTACGCGTTGCCATGCGCAGACAAAAAAGGCGCAGCATTCGCTGCGCCCCCGCGCTTCTGGCTGACCGCTGAACGCCAGTAGCTTACTTTGCGAGCCCGGCGAGGTAATCGACCGCGGCCTTGACGTCGGCGTCGGCGAGCGACGCATTGCCGCCTTTGGGCGGCATCGCGCCTTTGCCTTTGAACGCGGTCGCGTACAACGCATCCATGCCGGTTTTCAGGCGCGGCGCCCACGCGGTTTTGTCGCCGGCTTTTGGCGCGCCGGCAATGCCAGCGGCATGGCACGCGGCGCAGTTCGCTTCGTATACGGTCTTGCCTTGGCCGGCGTCGGCCTTGGCCGGTGCCGCCGCAGCGGTTGTTGCCGGAGCGGCCGGCGCTGCTGCCTGAGGCGCCTTCGCTTCCGCGGAGCCCATGTTGAACATGTAGGTGACGGCGTTGCGCAATTCGGCATCGGTAAGGTCGGCCATGCCGCCGCGCGCGGGCATGCCGCCGTGGCCCTGGATCGCCGAGCGGACCACGACGTCATAACCCCTCGTCGCGCGTGGAATCCAGGCCGCGCGATCACCGATCATGGGCGCGCCGCCGACGCCGGTTTGATGACAGTGGGCGCATTGTGCCTGCACGATTTGCTCGCCGCTGCGCTCGGCGGGCTTGGCGGTACTGCTGACAGGCTCGATCCATTTGCCGCCGGACTGGTCGGCCATGTAAACGATCGCGCGCTCGATCTCGATATCGCTCAAATCCGGATTGCCGCCGCGCGGCGGCATCTGGCCGACGCCCTTGATCGCTACCTGCTTGATGCTCGGCAGGTTTTGGGCGACCAACTTGCCCCATGCCGTCTTGTCGCCGATTTTCGGAGCATTGAGCGCGCCGCTGGCGTGACATGCGCCGCACACCTCCGCGACGACCTCCTTGCCGGTTTTATCGACCTTCGGCGCGCTCGGGTCGACGACTTCGACTTGGCCGACCGGCTTCAGGCGCTGCGCAATCGCTGCGTCGGACAGCGCGGGATTGTTCTTACTGGCATCGAAGCCGGTCGTCATCAGTTGCGACAGCATCACGATGAGGATGATAGGAACCAATAACGCGAGCAACAAGACGATAATCAATTGCTTCGGCGTCTTGATCGGCGATGAGTGTTCCTCGAGGTGTACTTCGCTCATGAAAATCCCTGCGGAGAGGCTCTGGAAAGTCGGTTATTATAGCGACAATCCGCGCGCAACGTAAAACCGCGCAGGCCGCCCACATGGACGCTTGCGGGCAAAACCGCTATCCTAGCGCCTCACTCCGCGCCCGTAGCTCAGATGGATAGAGTGTCGGTCTCCGAAGCCGAAGGTCGTGGGTTCGACTCCCGCCGGGCGCGCCAGAAGCATCAAAGGCCTGCGAGAACGCAGGTCTTTTTCATTTGACCGACCGTAACGGATTCGTACCCGATCCATCGGGCCTTGCAACAGCAAGCTGTGAAAACCGCTCTCCATGATGCGCCAGATGCTCGCTCGACAGGCTCTGATCAGGAAAACAAAATGCACCAATATCTGCAAGCGTTCGTCTTCAGTATCCTGGCGCTCGCTTTTTCGCAAGGCGCATGTGCGCATCACATTGTCGCGTGCGAGCCGGAATGGGCGGCGTTGGCCAAGGAACTTGGCGGCGAGAAAAACACCGTCTATAGCGCGACGACCGGGCTGCAGGATCCGCATCATATCGAGGCGCGGCCGAGCCTGATTGCGATGGCGCGCAACGCCGACTTGCTGATTTGCACCGGACTGGGCGTTGAGGGCGGGTGGCTGCCGATCCTGTTGGCTAATTCCGGCAACCCCAGGATTCAACGCGGCCAGCCCGGATACCTGGAGGCCGGCGACTATGTGCTAAAACTGGACGTGCCCACCAGCCTCGACCGCGCGCAGGGCGACGTGCACGCGCTCGGCAACCATCACATTCAAAACGACCCTTACAACATCCTGCTGGTCGCCGATGCCCTGGCCAGACGCCTGGCCGAGATCAACCCCCCGAACGCCGCGTTCTACCAGGCGCGGCACCAGGCATTCTCGGCGCGCTGGAACGAAGCGATAAAACGTTGGGAAAAACAGGCCGCGCCGCTCAGGGGGATGGGCGTCGTGGAACATCACAAGGCGTGGACCTACTTGTGCCACTGGCTGGGTATGCGCGAGATCGCCACGCTCGAACCCAAGCCGGGGATAGAGCCGACGATTGGGTATCTGCAGGAAGTACTGGCGATATTGCAGCGTGACCCGGCGAACGTGATCGTTCCCGCGCCTTACCATGACCCGCGAGCCGCGAATTGGCTGGCCGAGCGCACCAAAATTCCGGTCGTTGTTCTGCCGACCACGGTGGGCGGCACCCCGCAGGCAAAGGATTTGTTCAGCCTGTTTGACGACACCATACAACGTTTGTTGGAAGCAACGAAACGGTAGCCAACCGCGCTCGTATGTCTATCATAGCGCCGCCGTGCGCTACGCGCCGACACAGTTGATAACAACAGTGACCAAAAACAACCGCTACGATGCCGTGATCATCGGCGGCGGCCATAACGGCCTGGTATGCGCATGCTATCTCGCCGCGGCCGGCCTCAAGGTGCGCGTTCTCGAGCGCCGCGGCGTGGTCGGCGGTGCTGCGGTCACTGAGGAATTCTTTCCCGGCTTTCGCAATTCGACCGCGAGCTACACCGTCAGCCTGCTGCATCCCAAGGTGATTCGCGATCTCAGGCTGCGCGAGCACGGTTTGCAGATACTGGAGCGGCCGATTTTGAACTTCGTGCCGCTGCCCGACGGCCGCTATCTCAAGATCGGGCCCACGCTTGCGGCGACGCAGCGCGAGGTTGCGAAGTTCTCGCAACGCGATGCCGATGCGCTGCCGCGCTATTACGCGATGCTCGAGCGCGTCTCCGGCATGCTGCGCGAGCTCGCGCTCGAAACCCCGCCGAATATCGGCGGCGGCGTGCGCGATGCGTTGCGGGCGCTTGCCGCAGGCAACCGCTTGCGCCACCTCGGCATGCCGGCGCGGCGCGATGTGCTCGATCTGTTCACNNTTCGATGCGATCGTCGGCAATTTCGCGAGCCCTTACACGCCGGGTTCCGCGTATGTGCTGCTGCATCACGTGTTCGGCGAAGTCAACGGCAGGCAAGGCGTATGGGGACACGCGATGGGCGGCATGGGCGCGATCACGCAGGCAATGGCGCAGGAGGCGCGGGGCCGCGGCGTGGAGATCGACACCGACTGCGAAGTGGCCAGGGTCTGTGTGGACAATCGCGGGGCGCTAGGCGTGCAAATCACGGACGGGCGCGTCATCGAGGCGCGCTGCGTGGTCTCCAACGTCAACCCGAAGCTGCTGTATCTGCAGCTGATCGATGAGAATGCGCTCGACGCCGAGTTCGTGCAACGCATCCGCAACTTCAAATGCGGCTCGGCGACCTTCCGCATGAATGTGGCGCTCTCCGAACTGCCGGACTTTGCCTGCCTGCCGGGCAGCGTAGCGCAGGACCATCACCAGTCCGGAATCATCATCGCGCCGTCGTTACGTTACATGGAACAGGCTTACTTCGATGCACGCACCTACGGATGCTCGCGCGCGCCGGTGATCGAGATCCTGATCCCTTCGACCGTCGACGATACGCTTGCGCCCCCCGGCAAACATGTGGCGAGCCTGTTCTGCCAGCACTTCAATCCCGAGCTGCCGGGGGCTTTGAACTGGGACGGGATAAAAGAGCCCGCCGCCGACATGGTGATCGACACTGTCAATCGTTACGCGCCGAACTTCAAGGCGAGTGTGCTCGGCCGCATGGTGCACTCACCGCTCGATCTCGAGCGGAAGTTCGGACTGACCGGCGGCGATATCTTCCACGGCGCGTTGACGCTCGACCAGTTCTACAGCGCGCGCCCGGTGCTCGGTTACGCCGATTACCGCGGCCCGCTCGCGCGACTTTACATGTGCGGCTCCGGCACGCACCCGGGCGGTGGCGTGAGCGGAATCCCCGGGCATAACGCGGCGCGCGAGATCATTCGCGACTTCAGGTCTGGTAAGCTCAAACATTAGCGGCTATCTCAAGAATTATCGAAATCGACGGAACCGCAGATGAACGCAGATTTTTCGATGCTTGAGATGGTTTCTGGCCAGATGAAATTCCCGGTGCCCCGGCGCTGGTTGTGGCTGTTGATGCTGGCGGCGGTGCTCGCCGCATGCGGCAGCAAAACACCGTCGTTGCCCAGGCTCGGCGCCGGCGATGTGATCGTCGCGTTCGGCGACAGCCTCACCTACGGCACCGGCGCCGCCGAGAACGAAAGTTATCCTGCAGTGCTCGCGCAGCTGACCGGGCGCAACGTAGTGCGTTCCGGAGTGCCCAGTGAAACCACGGCACAGGCGCTGCAGCGGCTGCCCGGGGTGCTCGACGAATACAAACCTAAGCTTGTGATCGTCTGCCTCGGCGGCAACGACACGCTGCGTAAACACAACGAAACCGAGACGATTTCCAATCTACGCGTGATCGTGCGCAAGGCGGGCGCGCTGTAATGGCAGTCGTTTCGTCGCACTCGGCCGTCAGGCTGACGCTGCTGATGTGCGTCGCCGAGTCGCTCAGCATGACCGGCTTTGCGTGCTTCACCACGCTGCTGCCGGTGCTGATGAAGGCGTGGGGGCTCAACAATTCAGAAGCGGGTTTGATCAGCGGCGTGTTTTACACCGGCTACATGCTTGCGGTGCCGGTGCTGACGAGCCTGACCGACCGCGTCGATTCGCGCCGCGTTTACCTGTTCGCCTGTGCGCTGTCGGCGGTGGGTGCGGCAGGCTTCGCGTTGTTCGCCAACGGCCTGTGGAGCGCGCTCGCATTTCAGTTCCTGATCGGCGCCGGGCTTGCCGGCACTTACATGCCCGGCCTCAAAACCCTGACCGATCACCTTGAAGGCAAGGCACAATCGCGCGCGACGGCCTTTTACACCGCCGGTTTCGGCTTCGGATCGAGCGTGTCGATCCTTGTCAGCGGCAAGATCGGCGCGCTGTTCGGCTGGGAGTGGGCGTTCGTATTCGGCACGATTGGTCCCGTGCTCGCGGCGTTGCTCGTGATGCGTACGATACCGAAAGGACACAGCCACGGCGTTCATGAGGGGGCGCCGGCGCTGCTTGACTTCAGGCCGGTGCTCAAACACCGCACCACCAGGCTCTACGTGCTCGGCTACTCGCTGCACAACTACGAGTTGTTCGGCCAGCGCTCGTGGATGGTTGCATTTCTCGTGTTCTGCGGCACGTTGCAGCCGGAAGGCGTGGGATTACCACTCGCGGCGGCGACGCTCGCGGCGATGGTCAACCTGCTGGGGCCGGTGTTCAGCGTGACCGGCAACGAGCTCGCGTTGCGCTTCGGCCGCACGCGCGTCATCTTCATGTTCATGAGCCTGTCGGGGCTGCTCGCGTGCGGGGTCGGATTTACCGCGTCGTGGCCGTGGCTCATCGTGTTCGCGCTGATGTGCGTGCACTATGCGTGCATGCTCGGCGACTCGGCGGCACTCACTTCGGGCGTAATCACTGTAACTGCGCCCGAACGGCGCGGCGCGACGATGGCCGTTTATTCTTTTTCGGGATTCACCGCGGCGTTTCTCGCGCCGCTGGTGTTCGGCGTGGTGCTTGACCTCGCCGGCGGCAACCAGAGCCGGATCGCGTGGGGGCTCGCGTTCGCGAGCATCGGTATCTTCGGCGTGTTCGCACCGGTGGCGCGGTGGATTTACGTGCGACGCGCCCCCTGAGGGCGTCACTTGCCCGTATAAAACTGCGGCCAGCGCTCTTTGACCGCCGGGCCGTCGTCCTTGTACATGTGGCAAGCGTTCAACTGGTAGGGCTTTCTGGTGACAGGCTTGCCGGCGTTGTGTTTCTCGCGCGCGCGGCCGGTGGCCTGGAACGCGGTAGTGCCGAGCGGCCCGAGCAACTCGACCAGATGCGTGCAGCCGTTGATGCCACCCAGCAATTCGAGCGTTTTTCTGCGCCAGCCGGCACCGATGGTCACGCCTTTCAGCGCCTTGAAGTTGGGCGTGATCGCACCGCAGTGCACGTAGGGCCCCGCGTCGGTGGCCGCTTCCGCGTCGTGGATTTTCATGTCGAGATCGATGGTGAGCCGTAGCCACATGTTGTGCACCGCTTCGCCGGGCTGGCGCGGCTGGCCGGTGTCGCGCGCGGTCGTGGCGTAGGTCTTAGTGTCGACGAGATGTCCTTCGATGTCCCACAAGCCGTCTTCACGTTCATAACCGCGGCACTCGATGGCGCGGTTATGCGTCAGCGTGCGTGGGGCGGGCAGCGATAGCGGCATGGCTAACTCCAATTTCAAAGGTTCTGTTGCACGGCGAGGCGATATCGCCGTTCATCACGCAGCTTGTAATTTGGCGGAGATCGCGCGTGCCGCGCGCGACCGCGTCGGCTGGCCGAGCGCATTGCAGATGAACTCACCGGCGTCGATCAGTTTGCCCATGTCGACGCCGGTTTCTATGCCGAGACCGTCGAGCATGTAGAGCACATCTTCGCTCGCCACGTTGCCGGTCGCGCCTTTGGCATACGGGCAGCCGCCGAGGCCGGCGACCGAGCTGTCGAACGTTGCGATGCCGCATTCGAGCGCGGCGAGCATGTTGGCGAGCGCCTGGCCGTAGGTATCGTGAAAATGCCCGGCGAGCTTCTCGACCGGAATGTGTCTCGCGACTGCCTCGATCACGGCGCGCGTTTTGCCCGGCGTGCCGGCGCCGATGGTGTCGGCGATGGTGATTTCGTAACAGCCCATGGCGTAGAGCTCGCGCGCTACTCGCGTCACCTGTTCGGGTCGGACCTCGCCTTCGTACGGACAGCCAAGGCACACCGAAATGTCGCCGCGCACTTTGAGGCCTTGGGCGATCGCCTCGGCGCACACTTCCGAAAAGCGCGCGAGCCCTTCAGCGACGGTGCAGTTGGTGTTGCGCCTGGAAAAAGCTTCGGTTGCGGCGCCGAACACGACGACCTCATCGCAGCCGGCGGCAATCGCCGCGTCCAACCCTTTGCGGTTTGGCACCAGCACCGGATAGTTCACGCCCGGCTTGCGGCGGATGCCTGCCATCACCTCGGCGTTGTCGGCCATCTGCGGCACCCACTTCGGCGAGACGAATGCGGTTGCCTCGATCACCGGCAGCCCGGCGTCAGCGAGGCGGTCGATCAGCTCGATCTTGACCGCGGTCGGAACGCTCCGCGCTTCGTTCTGCAGCCCGTCGCGCGGCCCCACTTCGACCATTTTGACTTTTTTCGGTATGTTCATGTGAACCTAAACAGCTTCACCGCAAAGGACGCGAAGGACGCGAAGGAAAAGCAGATCAAGAGAAGGATACGAGGCGCAGCTGCGAGTCTAATTTCACCCTCCGTAAATCCGCGCGCTCTTTTCGTCAATGACCTTTCCTCAATTTTCGCATTTTGCCCTTTACTATTGGTTTGCCTTCCTTTGCGTCCTTCGCGTCCTTTGCGGTTATCGCTTCTTTTGTCGTTTTTTTCCGCGAAGCGGGCTCGATCCACGCCGCTTTGCGTTTTTCGAGAAACGCGCTCAGGCCTTCCTGTGCTTCCACGGTGGCACGAATCGCCGCGATCGTGTTTGCAGTGTCCTCGACGAGCGCTTCGCTGATGTCGGCATGCGCAACCCTGCCGATTTGCTGTTTTGCCGCGACAATCGCATGCGGGCCGCCGCAGTACAAGTCGGCCAGAATGCAGCCGATCCTCGGATTGAGCTGCTCGAACTCGACGAGGTCGTGCAACAGCCCGATGCGGTAGGCCTCGGCGGAGTCGAATTCCTCACCGGAAATAAAATAGCGTCGCGCATAGCGCTCGCCGATCGCCGCCACCACGTAGGGGCTGATCATCGCCGGCACGATGCCGAGCCGCACCTCGGAGAGCCGGAAGGTCGCATCGCGCGAACCGATCGCGATGTCGCACGCGGCGACCAGCCCGACGCCGCCACCACGCACCGCGCCATGCACGCGCGCAATGGTCGGCTTCTTGAGGGCGTAGAGCGTGTGGTACATCTGCGCCGTCTGGTAGGCCGCCTTGCGGTTTTGTTCCTGGGTGAACCTGGCGCTCTTCTTCATGTGCTCGATATCGGCGCCGGCGCAGAAACTCTTGCCCTGCCCCATCAGCACCACCGCGCGCACTTTCGGGTTCGCTTCGAGCTGCTTGAGCACGGTGATCATCTGCGCGACCATTTCCGGGTCGAACGCGTTGTGCAGCTCGGGGCGGTTGAGCGCGATCGTCGCGTTTCCGTCTTTGTCGATCATCGAAAGAATTTTTTCGGCCATCTTGATAGATCCAGTCTTTGCTTGAGTTACCGTTTGATTGCGACCGATACGCGGTTTGAGTGCGATCAGGGACTCACATTATAGCTGTGTGAGTTGCAGACGTTCTATGCCGGCGGACGACGACCACGGGTCGCGGCGCTTACATTCGGAACACCCCGAAAGTCGTTTTCTCGATCGGCGCATTGAGGCTCGCCGACAGCCCGAACGCGAGCACCTTGCGCGTGTCGCGCGGATCAATTACGCCGTCGTCCCACAGCCGCGCGCTGGCGTAATATGCGCTGCCCTGCCGCTCGTATTGTTCGATAATCGGCGCCTTGAACGCGCGCTCCTCGTGCTCGCTCCACGGCTTGCCGCTTTTTTCGAGCGCCTCGCGCTTTACCTGAGCCAGCACGCCTGCCGCCTGCTCGCCGCCCATCACCGAGANNGAGATGCGCGCGTTCGGCCACATCCACAGGAAGCGCGGGCCGAACGCGCGGCCGCACATGCCATAGTTGCCGGCGCCGAAGCTGCCGCCGATGATGACGGTGAGTTTCGGCACGCGGCTGCATGCGACCGCCATTACCATCTTGGCGCCGTCCTTAGCGATGCCGCCGGCTTCGTATTTCTTACCGACCATGAAGCCGGTGATATTCTGCAGAAATACCAGCGGGATGCCGCGCTGGCTGCACAGCTCGATAAAATGCGTGCCTTTCAGCGCTGATTCGGAGAACAGCACGCCATTGTTGGCGACGATGCCGACCGGGTGGCCGGCGATGTGCGCGAAGGCGGTCACGAGCGTCGAGCCGTAACGCGCCTTGAATTCGTCGAGCTCGGAACTATCAACGATGCGCGCGATGATCTCGCGCACATCGAACTGCTGGCGCGTGTTTACCGGTATCACGCCGTAGATCTCAGCCGGATCGAACACCGGATCGCGCGGCTCGCGCATGTCGAGCGGCGCCCGCTTGACGAAATTCAGGTGGCCGACCGTGCGGCGCGCGATTTCGAGCGCATGCGCGTCGTTATCGGCGAGATGGTCGGCAACGCCCGAAATACGGGTATGGACATCTGCGCCGCCGAGTTCTTCGGCGGTCACGACTTCACCGGTCGCCGCTTTGACGAGCGGCGGCCCGGCAAGGAAAATCGTGCCCTGATTCCTGACGATAATGGTTTCATCCGACATCGCCGGCACGTAAGCGCCGCCTGCGGTGCACGAGCCCATCACCACCGCGATCTGCGCAATGCCGAGCGCAGACATATTCGCCTGGTTGTAGAAAATGCGGCCGAAATGGTCGCGATCGGGGAATACTTCGTCCTGGCTCGGCAAATGCGCGCCGCCGGAATCGACGAGATAGATGCACGGCAGATGGTTATCCTGCGCGATTTCCTGCGCGCGCAAGTGCTTTTTCACCGTCATCGGGAAATAGGTCCCGCCCTTCACCGTCGCGTCGTTGGCGATCACCACGCATTCGCGGCCCATCACGCGGCCGATGCCGGTGATGATGCCGGCGGCCGGAACCGCGTTGTCGTACATGTCCCATGCCGCAAGCGGCGACAGCTCGAACCACGGCGCACCCGGATCGAGCAGCGCCTTGATGCGATCGCGCACCAGGAGTTTTCCGCGGGCGACGTGCCGCTCGCGCGCTGCGGCATCGCCACCCGGTCTTACTTGAGCGAGTTTCTGATTCAGGTCGGCAACCTGCGCACGCATCTGCGCCGCCGCGGCCTTGAATTCTTCCGAGCCGGTTTTCAGTTTCGATTTGAATGCAGTCATTGGGTCGTGGGTCGTGGGTCGTGGTTAGTGGGTCGTGGTTAGTGGTTCGTGGNNGTGGTTGGTGGGTCGTGATTCGAGCAACGAGCAACGAGCAACGAACAACGTCGTTCGTGTTTAGTGGTTAGTGGTTCGTGGGTCGTGATTCGAGCAACGAGCAACGAGCAACGAACAACGTGGTGTCAATAATGCTCGAGCCGGTCGAGCTCAGTGCGGTAGGCGTCGAGGGTATCGTCGTCGAAGCACGCGAAAATGACTTTCTCGATGAACACGTGCTGCACGACAAACTCCGAGCTTTCACGTACCGCGATAACGACCGCTTGCTCGAGCGGATAACCGTAGACGCCGCAACTGATCGCCGGAAAAGCGATGGTCCGGACATCGTGCTCGAGCGCGAGCCTGAGGCTGGTCCGGTAACACGCGGCGAGCAACTCGGGTTCGCCGCGTTTGCCGCCGTTCCACACCGGGCCGACGGTGTGAATCACGTGCTTCGCCGGCAGCCGGTAACCGAGCGTGATCTTGGCCTGCCCCGTAGGGCAGCCGCCGAGCGTGCGGCACTCGGCGAGCAGCTGAGGTCCCGCCGCGCGGTGGATCGCGCCGTCAACACCGCCGCCGCCGAGCAGCGAGGTGTTTGCCGCATTCACGATCGCGTCGACCTTGAGGGTGACGATGTTGGCCTGGATCGCTTCGAGCTTGTCGCACATGACGATCAAGTTAAAACGGGCCTTTACTGAGCCAGCGCTCGATCTGGTCGAAGCGGTCGACGCCCCAGAACGGCTCACCGTCGATTACGATATAAGGCGAGCCGAACACGCCTAGCTTGATCGCGGTGTCGACTTCGTTTTTGAGCCGGTCCTTGACTGCTGGATCGTTGATCGCAGCGAACACTTCGTCGCGCTTGAGACCGAGCGTCGCCGCGACTTCCGCCGTCACTTCCGGGCTCGAAATATCGCGGTCTTCGACGAAGTAGGCCTGATACAGCGTCTTCGCGAGTTTTTCCGCCAGTCCGGGATCGCGGTCGTGCAGCCAGTAAAACGCGCGCGATGGCGCCTGGCTCGCGATCGGAAACTTTGACGGATATTTGAACTTGATGCCGTGAAAGCGCGCCGAGCGCGCGATATCGCGCTTCGCATAGTCACCCTTGAGCG
>PLYS01000147.1 GCA_003153455.1 Betaproteobacteria bacterium
CGCATGGGCGATTTTTACGAGCTGTTTTTTGGTGATGCCGAAAAGGCCGCGCGCCTGCTCGACATCACGCTCACCCGCCGCGGCGCCTCCGCCGGCGAGCCTATCAAGATGGCGGGCGTGCCGTACCATGCGGTCGAGCAGTATCTTGAGAAACTGGTCAAGCTCGGCGAATCGGTCGCGATCTGCGAGCAAATCGGCGACCCCAACACGTCGAAAGGCCCGGTCGAGCGCCAGGTCGCGCGCATCGTCACGCCCGGCACGCTGACCGACGCGGCGCTGCTCGACGACAAGCGCGACAACCTGTTGCTCGCGCTGTGGCAAAAACAGAATACGATAGGCATGGCCTGGCTCGCGCTCGCCGCCGGCCGTTTCCGCGCCGCCGAGATCAAGGCGGCTGACCTCGCCATCGAGCTCGAGCGGCTGCGCCCGGCCGAAGTGCTGATCGCGGAAAGCGCGGGCATTGCGCTGCCAGAGGCAGCCACTTATGCGCTGAGGCGGCTGCCCGAATGGCAGTTCGAGCTCGAGGCCGCGACGCGCGCGCTGTGCCGCCAGTTCGCGACGCTCGACCTCGCTGCGTTCGGTCTCAACGCGCTGCCGGCCGCAACCTGCGCCGCCGGCGCGTTGATCGAATACGCGCGCGCAACCCAGGGCAATTCGATTGCACACGTCACTGCGATCGCAATCGAAAACGCATCCGCCTATGTCGCGCTCGACCCGGCGACGCGCCGCAATCTCGAGATTTCGGAAACCATACGCGGCGAGCCTGCGCCGACGCTCATGTCGCTGCTGGACACCTGCGCGACCAGCATGGGCAGCCGATTGCTGCATCACACCTTGCACCATCCGCTGCGCGATCGCGCGCGGATCCGCGAACGGCTCGCAGCCGTCGCGCTGCTTGCCGAGGATGCCGGCGCCACGGCGTGCAAAACGCTGCGCGCTGAGCTCAAGGCGTGTGTCGACGTCGAGCGCATCACGGCGCGCGTTGCTCTGAAAAGCGCACGGCCGCGCGACCTGTCGGGTTTGCGCGACACGCTCGTGCGGCTGCCACAGCTAAGCGCCCAGGTTGCCGCACTCGACAGCCCGAGGTTACAGACGCTGGCAACCGAAGTGCAGCCGCTGGAAAACGCCGCGTCACTGCTGACGCGCGCAATCCAGCCCGAGCCGGCGGCAGTGGTGCGCGAGGGCGGCGTGATCGCCGACGGTTATGACGCCGAGCTCGACGAGTTGCGCGCAATCCAAAACAACTGCGGGCAGTTCCTGCTCGATCTCGAGTCGCGTGAGCGCATGCGCACCGGAATTACCAATCTCAAGGTCGAATACAATCGCGTGCACGGTTTCTACATCGAAGTCACGCGCGCGCAGTCCGACAAGGCGCCCGACGATTACCGCCGCCGCCAGACGCTGAAAAATGCCGAGCGCTACATCACGCCCGAGCTCAAGACATTCGAAGACAAGGCGCTGTCGGCGCAGGAAAGAGCACTCGCGCGCGAGAAGCTGCTCTACGATCAGTTGCTCGATGAACTCGTGCCCGAAATTCCGGCGCTGCAGCGCGTCGCAAACGCACTTGCCGAACTCGACCTGCTCGCAACCTTCGCCGAGCGCGCGCAGACACTAGACTTCATCGCGCCCGGGCTGGTTGACGCGCCGCTGATAGAAATCGAGGCCGGACGCCATCCGGTGGTCGAAGCGCAGATCGATAACTTCATCGCCAACGATGCGCGGCTCGCGCCCGCACGCCAGATGCTGCTCGTCACCGGTCCCAACATGGGCGGCAAATCGACCTATATGCGGCAGGTCGCGCTGATTGCGCTGCTCGCGCATTGCGGGTCGTTCGTGCCGGCGCGGTGCGCGCGGATCGGGCCGGTGGACCAGATATTCACGCGCATCGGGGCGGCCGACGACCTTGCCGGCGGGCGCTCGACCTTCATGGTCGAAATGACCGAAGCCGCCTACATCCTGCACCACGCGACGCCCGCGAGCCTGGTGCTGATGGACGAAATCGGCCGCGGCACCTCGACCTTCGACGGGCTCGCCCTGGCATGGGCGATCGCGCGCCATCTGCTCGAAGCGAACAAGAGCCTGACGCTGTTTGCGACACATTACTTTGAGCTGACGCGGCTCGCGCAGGATTTCAGGCAGCTTGCCAACGTGCATCTCGACGCGGTCGAGCACAAGGACCACATCGTGTTCCTGCACGCGGTCGAGGAAGGCCCCGCCAACCAGAGCTACGGCCTGCAGGTCGCGCAGCTTGCCGGCGTGCCGGCAAGCGTGATCCGCGCCGCCAGAAAACATTTGCTGCAGCTCGAACAGGATGGCGTCAGCCGCAGCCGCCAGCCGGACTTGTTCGCCGCGCCGGCGAGCCCCGAACCCGAGCCGGCGATCGATCCGGCGCTGCGCGATGAACTGCGGCGGATCGATCCCGATACTTTGACGCCGAAACAGGCGCTCGAAGCGCTCTACGCGCTCAAAAAACTGCTCGGCCAATGATGCTGCGCGCATGGGTTGCCGTCATCGCGCTGCTGGCGTGCGGCGCGGCGGCGGCAGCGAACTTCAGCATTGCGCTGCTTGGCGATACGCCCTATTCGCAGGACGAAGAAGTGCGCTTCATGGAGATGCTGCGTGATGCAGAACTTCATGCGCGTCGAAGTGTTTGGGAGCCCGAACGTAAACTGGGTGCGGCCACG
Organism: Betaproteobacteria bacterium; assembly: GCA_003153455.1. Taxonomy (GTDB): domain Bacteria; phylum Pseudomonadota; class Gammaproteobacteria; order Burkholderiales; family SG8-41; genus PALSA-1004. The sequence goes on from PLYS01000147.1 coordinate 2,685, forward strand.
CGTCGTGGAAAACGCCGGAAGTATCCGGTTCGACGTAGCGCCGGGACGCCGCTAGCAGTGACGAATTAGCGGTGTGTTGAAAATCGGCACAGTAGTCATGATTCCGTCATGCCGGCGAGTGAAGACCTGCCCCGGCAGGTTTTAAGCCGGGGCCGGCATCCAATAAGGGTTGATTCGCATGATTCGCGTTCTCTGGAACCTCGGCTTTCACCGGGGTGACGAGTCTAATTTCAACATGACAAGGCGTGTACTTTGTTTTCCTTTGTGTCCTTGGCGTCCTTCGCGGTGAAAAGCTTTTTTTAGCCTCAATGATGATGGCCGTGCGCACCGTGCGCGTGGCCGTGCTCGATTTCCTCGGCGGTCGCGGCGCGTACCGCTTCGATCGTACAGTGGAAACACAGCACCATGCCGGCGAGCGGGTGGTTGCCGTCGACCGCGGCTTTTTTGTCGGCAATATCCGTCACGGTGTAGATCAGCGCCTCCTCCGAGCCCTCGGCTTCCCCCTCGAAACGCATGCCGACCTCGACCTTTGGCGGGAACCTGGCAAGCGGCTCGATGCGCACCAGGCTTGCGTCATACTCGCCGAAAGCATCGGCCGGCTGCAAATAGACGTCGCACACTTCGCCGACATTTTTCCCCTGCAGCGCCTGCTCGACCAGCGAAAATATCCCGTCATAGCCGCCATGCAGGTATTCGATCGGCGCTTCGGTCTTCTCAATCAGCTCGCCCTTCGAATCGAGCAATTCGTAATGCAGAGATACCACCGTGTTGTCTGCTATTTGCATTTCTGCATGTTCCTTATCAGGCCCAGCACTTCCGCCGCATGGCCGCACGGGCTGACCCCGTACAGCGCGTATTTCAGTAATTGATTTTAACAAATTACTGCAGATGTCAATACCGCGGCACCCTGCGAGTCAAAAACGCGGCGCCGCGCGCATTCGATCGGCGGCGCGCAGCGCGCCCGGGGACAATTGGAATCAGCAAGTTATAATCATATCTACCGGTGGTATTGCGCAGGATATATTCGATGCAACCCGTTCCGCCCGAACGCATGCCCGGTGAGCGCATGCTCGAAGGGGCAATCGCCTGCGAACAGGCGCTCGATGAGTTGATCGCGAACGCCGCATACACCGTTCGTATCTTCGACAAAAACATCGGGCGCGGTTTCAATTCTCCGCAGCGCTACGAATTGCTGCGGCAACTGCTGCTTGCGAGGCGCACCAACCGCGTCTACATCGTCTTGCACGAAACCGCCAATATTGCCCGCGACTGTCCGCGGCTGATCATGCTGCTCAGGCAGTTCAGCCACGCCGTGAGCATCCATCAGACGCTGCCCGATGCGCGCCGTGTCTACGATCCGTTCGCGGTCGCCGACGATGCGCGGTTCGTGCACCGCTTCCATTACGACGATGTGCGCGGCGTCGCCACGGTCGGCGACATTGCCGCCACCGGGCTGCTGCTCAAGCGCTACGAGGAAATCTGGCAAGCCTCGGCGCCGGCGGTTGCTGCAACCACCATCGGTCTGTAGCCGGGTGCGTGCGTCGCACTGGAAATCGCGCTCAAGACGGAATATACTGTTTGGCTTGGTCGGCCGGCTCATGGTCGGCCGGATAGCGTCCCGAATCAACCCTCTATTGAAAGGAAAAGCCATGAATCGTTCGCTTCTGATCGCCGCTCTGGTGGCCGTCGGCCTGACCGCCTGCGGCCAGAAACCCGCGCCCGCCCCTGCTCCCCAAGCTACTCCTGCCCCTGCCGAGGCCCCGGCGCCTGCGCCCGTGCCTGATGCCGCCAAAGACGCCGCTAAGGACATGAGCAAGTCTGCTGATGCCGCCAAAGATGCAGCCAGCGACATGAGCAAAGCTTCTGGTGACGCCAAAGACGCCGCCAAGGACATGTCCAAAGACGCAATGAAGAAGTAATTGCGGCCGTAGCAATGAAAAAGCCGGCCTGCGGGCCGGCTTTTTTTTCGCCTAGCTGACGCTGCGCCAGTCGAATCCGTCGTGCTGGGTGGCAACGCCGATCCACTGCTGCTCGCAATTGAGCGCCCGCGCCAGCGCCGCGCTCGCGAGCTCGGGCGTATTGTTCTGCTGGCTCAAGTGTGCGGCGATCAGGTGCTTAAGACGGGCGCAGTCGACCGACGCCAGCAGCTGCGCGGCGGTTGCGTTGTCGAGATGGCCGAACTTGCCGGCGATGCGCTGCTTGAGGCGCGGCGGATAATTGCCGTTCCAAAGCATGTCGAGATCGTGATTGCATTCGAGCACCAGCGCGTCAAGACCGTTCAGCACCGCCTGCATGTGCGCGGTCAGCGAGCCGGCGTCGGTCAGCAAACCCAGCCGCGCGGCGCCATCGCTGAATACGAACTGCGCCGGCTCGCGCGCATCGTGCGGCACGGTGTACGGCTCGATCTCGATAGCGCCGACCGCGAAGCGCTGGTGGCAATCGAAAACTTCGATAGCATCGACGTCCGCAAACTGGTCGGCGGCCGCTTGCAGCGTGCCGTGGGTCAGCCAGACCGGCACGCCGAACTTGCGGGCGAAGCGTGCCGCGCCGCCGATATGATCGTCATGCTCGTGAGTAATCAGGATGGCGCTGATCGACGCAGGATCGATGTTGCGGCGCGCCAGGCGCGCGAGCGCAGAATTGAGGACAAATCCGCAGTCGGCAAGGATGCGCGTGCCGTCGACTTCCACCAGCATGCCATTGCCTTCACTGCCGCTGCCCAATGATAAGAAACGAATCATTGGCAGTGAAGGGTGAAAGGTGAAGGGTAAAGGGTGTTCTGTTGGAAAACAGGCGGGTTTGCGATTCTACCCTTCACTCATTCACCCTTTACCCTTCACTTCAGCTGCTCGTAGAGCAACGACAAGATTCGGTTCGCGGTATCGGACTTTTCCTGATTGCCGTCCTTGTTGAGCACGCTGACCCGGCTCACGCTGTCGGCGTCCTTGACCTGGATGCGGAACTGCTCGGCCGCCGGTTTTTTGCTGCTGCTGAAAGGATTGAGCTTCGAAAAGAAGCCCTTGGACTGTGCGGTCTTGTTGTCAGCATCGGGATCGACGTAACGCACGAAATACAGGCCTTTCGAGCGGTCACGGTCCTCGACGGTGAAGCCGACGCGGTCGAGCGCAAGGCCGACGCGCCGCCAGGCGCGGTCGAACTGGTCATCGACCGACAACGTACCCGAGCCATCCTGACCTTTGATGAGCGTCGCGCGTGCCGGCGCCTGCGCCACGGCAACTTCGACCTTGGCACGCTCCTGCTGCACCCCGAAACGCGACATCAGGCGGCGCAGCATTTCCGCTTCGAGGTCGGGATCGGGCGGCCGTGACTGCCATTTTGTCTGTGTATTATCCGCGCTCGACGAGATATACACTTCCTCCATGCCGCGGTGACTGATATAAATCTCGGTCACGCCAGGCTCTGTGCTGCGCTCAAGCCGGGTGCGGAATTTGTCGCGCTCCGCGCTCGCATACACGCTATCGAGCATCTTGCCGAGGAAACCGCGGATCCCGCCCTCGGGGATCTTGGCGCGGTTCTCGGCCCAGTCCGTTTCCATCACACCGGCGTCAGCGTTTTCGGTATTGATGAGAAAGCCGCTCTCCTGCCAAAACTCCTTGACGACATTCCATACCACGTCGGGCTCGCCCTTGACCAGCAGCCAGCGCTGCGAGCCGGAACGCTCGATGCGCGCGTTTTCCTGCGACGGCAATACCCCCGCCTTGGAGGGATCGGGCGCGCCAGCGCGTTCTTTGCTATAGGCCGAATAGGTCGCCTGGCCTTTGGGGTTGAGATCGGGAACAGCGTAACGGTCGTCCGTAGTCGGGCGCGTGAGATCGGGCGGAATCTCGAGCGGCGGCAGCTTGCCCGCCGACTTGTACTGGATCTTGTCGCCCTCTATTACGGTCCGCATATTGCTGCAGCCGGCCAGCGCCAGCGCAACGCCCAGCAATACCACCGACGATTTAAATCCCAGTGGCGTCATTTCGCACCTCCACTTTGATCTAAACATTGATTCCAGCCTGTTGCATCGCGTTCGCCACCCGCTCGCGGCAGTTGTCGGACAGCGGCGTCAGCGGCAGGCGGATGCCGGACTTGATCAGCCCCATCCGGCACACCGCCCATTTGACCGGTATCGGGTTCGCTTCAACGAACAGGTTACAATGCAAGCCAAGCAGCCTGTTGTTGAGTTCGCGCGCGCGCGCCGGGTCAGGCTTCAGCGCGGCTACGCACATCTCGTGCATCAAGCGCGGCGCAACGTTTGCCGTGACCGAAATCACGCCGCGGCCGCCGAGCAGCATCAAAGCGAGCCCGGTCGCGTCGTCACCGCTGTAGACGGCAAAGTCGGCCGGCAACCGACGCAGCAAATCGCAGCCGCGCTCGATATTTGCAGTCGCATCCTTCAAGCCTGTGATATTCGGAACCTGCGCCAGCCGCAGCATGGTGTCGTTCTGCAGATCCGCGACGGTGCGGCCCGGCACGTTGTAGACGATCTGCGGAATGTCGACCGCCTCGGCAATGGCACGGAAATGGCGATAAAGCCCCTCCTGGGTCGGCTTGTTGTAATACGGCACCACCGACAGGCTCATGTCGGCGCCAGCCTGCTTGGCGTATGCCGCGAGTTCGATCGCTTCGCGTGTCGAATTGGCGCCTGTGCCGGCGATGATCGGGATACGGCGGTTGGCGTGTTCGACTGCAGTCTTGATCAACAGATGATGCTCGTCAAAATCGACCGTCGGCGACTCACCCGTAGTTCCGACCACGACGATGCCGTCAGTGCCTTCCTTGACGTGCCAGTCTATCAGCTTGCGAAACGCATCGAGATCGAGGCTACCGTCCTCGCGCATGGGCGTGACGATCGCCACCAGACTGCCGCTCAGCATTGCCATGTAACTGTTTTTCCTGAAAGATTGGGAAAAGCCGCTGTAGTTAAATCGGCCATTTTACAGCAATCGACCAGCGCTCAGAACAAATCTGAGACCGAGGAGGCACCGCCGGGTTCAACCGGCGCGCCGAAACGCTGTGAACTATCGGGAAATTGGGCGGTGCGCAGGCCGGCGCCGAAGCAGCGTCAGGCCTGCTGGCTCACATACAGACGGGTCATGAAATCGTCGACGTCACTGCTGTCTGGCACCGTTTTTTGCGCGCAAGCTAGCGGTTCCGACAGCAACGGCACCAGCGGGTTCCAGTTGGCGCATAGCACTTCCTCAGCGTAAGGCTGCGGTTGCGGCACCGTATTTTTCTTGTCCTCGGAGTTCATGATCATAGCCCTGGTTGCAGCCCTGCGTTCGCCCATACGCGGGCACTCGCAGGCCTTTCCCCTAACAACGCACGAGCCGCAAAAAGGTTGCGAAAAGCGGAAAATTTTTCGAGCGACGGGGCTTTACGCATCCGGAATATTCAGCGGGCGCCGGAGGACTGGCTGACGGCGCAGAGGCGTTGAATCATCGCCGGCTTGGGAGTCTCGACGTAAAGGTCCTCATAGGCGGCCACGCGCAGCCGGCCACGCGCCAGTTCGAGCAACTCGCCGGGCTTGAGCAGGAAGTCGGGATTGCCGGGGCGGCCGTAACGCTCGTTGCCGGCTGCGAACGTTTCGTAAATTAGCACGCCGCCATCCGCCAGCGCGGCCAGCAGGGGCGAAAACAGCGGGCGATGCAGATAGTTAGTAACGATGACCGCGTCAAAGTGCCAGCCCGCATAAGGCCATGGCCCGTTTTCGAGATCGGCGACACGCGTAGTCACACCGGCTACGCCGGCAAGCCGGCGCAACGCCTCATTGTCGCGGTCGACCGCCTCGACGCGATACCCGAGCCCGGCCAGATGGCGCGCATGGCGTCCGCTGCCACAGGCGACATCGAGCACCCAGCCGCCGGCACGGATCAGCGGCGCGAAGCGGCACACCCAAGCCGACGGCGACTCGAGATCATGATGTTGTGCGGAGCTGCTCATACCGTAAAACGCTATATTATAGGAATGCACTCATAGTCCTCAAACAGCAATTAGCCGCAGATGAACGCAGATGAAAATCGAACAGTTCACGCTCTGCCGCCTGTGGGTACCACTGACGACGCCCTATCGCTTGTCGCTCGGCGCGATTCACGCTTTCGACACCGCGCTCGAAATGCCCGCGGTGGAACAGCCCGTCAAGGTACCGGTGCAGGGACGGAATGAAAGAATTCGAGGACGAGAAGGAACTGATCCGGCGCGAAGTGCGTTCGATAGTCGACAAGGTGCTGGAAATGGGCGACGGCGACGTCGCGTGCGGGCCCGATCTTGCGGTGCAGAGCGTCTACGAAATCTCCGAGCCGATCGCCAAGATGCTCAGCGATAAATGGGCCAGTAATTGCACCGCAAAGCGATCTTTCGGACACCGTATCAGCATCTTTGCCCCGCACAACCCAGTCGTGGTTAAGTCTGTTTTAAGTATCTGCGCGTTACCCTTGATCCACAAGGTGGACCATGCGTTTGTTACTGGTAGAAGATGATTCGATGATCGGGGATAGCGTGCGTCAGGGCTTGCGCCAGGACGGGTTCACGGTCGACTGGGTGCGGGACGGCCTTGGCGCGGAACTCGCGCTCCACAACGAGGTTTACGATCTCCTGGTGCTCGACCTGGGATTGCCGAAGAAGGACGGCCTCGACGTGCTCAAAACGCTGCGCCATCGCGGCAACCGGATACCCGTGCTGATACTGACGGCCCGGGACACAGTGGCTGATCGGGTCAAGGGCCTGGATGCGGGCGCCGACGATTATCTCGTGAAGCCCTTCGATCTTGACGAGCTGGCAGCGCGTATCAGAGCCTTGCTGCGCAGGCAGTCGGGTCGAGCCGAGCCGGCGATCCAGTTTGGAGATTTACGCCTCAATCCCGCCACGCACGAAGTCACGTTCCAAGGCAAACCGCTGTCGCTCTCGGCGCGCGAGTTCTCGCTGCTGGAAGTCTTTCTGGACAGGCCTGGCATGGTGCTTTCACGCGAGCAGTTGGAAGAAAAGCTGTACGGATGGGGTGAGGAAGTGGAAAGCAATACGGTGGAAGTCTACATCCATGCACTGCGCAGGAAGCTGGGTCAGGAATTCATCAAGAATGTGCGCGGCGTCGGTTACATGGTGCCCAAGCGCTCATGATTTCGATTCGGCGGCAATTACTGCTTTGGCTGTTCATAGGCTTCTCCCTGAGCACCGTCGTCGCCGCATTCGCGGTCTATGCGCGGGCGCGGGAAGAAGCGAGGGAGCTGTTCGACTACCAACTCCAGCAGATGGCGGCCGCATTCCCCCATGAGGGATTTGGACCCGTCACGCCGCCTTCCCCGGATGAATCCAGCATGGGAGATGTCGTGGTTGTCCAGATCTGGGGCGAAAACGGCGCCCAGCTCTACCTGTCCCGACCGGGATCGCCACCGCCTCAAAGCATGGACATCGGGTTCTCAACCGTGTCCACACCCGACGGGGGCTGGCGCATTTTCAGCGCGCTCGTCGGCAACAGCGTCGTTCAGGTCTCACAGCCGATGAGCGTACGAGAGGAACTCGCTGCAAGCATGGCTTTGCGCACGATGCTGCCGCTGCTGATAACGTTGCCGCTATTGATCGTCTTGATCTGGATCACGGTCGGACGTGGACTAAAACCGCTGAATGAGGTTGCGTCGGCTGTCGGCAGGCGTTCCGCGGACGCCCTGCAACCCCTGCCGGACGATCGTCTTCCGGGTGAAGTGAAACCCCTGGTCGCGGCATTGAATGACCTCCTGCTGCGGCTTGGTCGTGCTCTGAGCTCGCAGCGGTCGTTTATTGCGGACGCCGCACATGAGCTTCGCACACCGCTGACTGCCGTGAAACTGCAGATACAGCTGGCAGAACGCGCAGTCACGGATGCCGAACGCGCGTCGGCCTTCGCTCAACTGAAAGGCGGAACCGAGCGTGCAATCCATCTCGTTGCGCAGCTCCTGACGCTGGCGCGCAACGAGCCCGAAGCCGCGGGCCGACCTTTCACACCGGTTAACTTGACCGATGTCGCCCGGCAGGTCGTCGCGGAACAAGCATCAATCGCCGAAGCCAGGAATCTTCAACTGGGTCTGTCGAGCGCAGCCCCCATACCGATCATGGGAGACCCGGAGGCCTTGCGCACAATGCTCAGTAACCTGGTAATCAATGCGATCCATTACACGCCGTCCGGGGGTGCCGTCGACGTGGAAACGAAAACGCAAGACGGTCAGGCATGTTTGGTGGTGACCGACACCGGCCCCGGCATTCCCGCGGCCGAGAGGCAGCGGGTGTTCGACCGCTTCTACCGTTACGAAGCCGCCGGCGTCACAGGCAGCGGACTGGGGCTCGCGATCGTGCGCAAGGTTGCGGAACGTCACCGCGCGTCAGTGGAAGTCGGCGCAGGTCCGGACGGCCGGGGCCTCAAGGCCACGGTGCGCTTTCCCAAGCAATAGCGCACAAAACATGGATGGCGCTCCTGGCGGCACGGTCTTTCATCTGTCGTTGCCGACCGCGGGTCTGAAGGAGGGGACTAACGAGCGGGCGTAAGCTTCGCGATCTTGAGATGGACCAGGCGCTCCAAGTTCTTGTAGGCCATCTTAGACAAGCTCGGTGTGCACGTTCGTTCGCAGCAACAGGCAGACCAAGCGATTGAATCAACTGATGCTGTGGCGCTCAAGGGCCACCTATAGGTGGCCCACTGAACGGGGGTCGCGTTAGCGACCCCTCTAGCCGCTTTGAGCGGGGCTCACAATCTAAAATCCCAGGCTATGCCGAGGGGATATTAATCAGCCCCTTCGGCAATCACCTCGGCGCGTTTCTTGCGGATCTGAGGTACGACGATCAAAATCAGCAGCAGCCCCGCCACTGCGAGCATCCCGGCCGAGATCGGCCGGGTGAAAAACACCGACGGATCGCCGCGCGAGATCAGCATCGCCCGGCGCAGGTTTTCCTCCATCAGCGGTCCGAGGACGAATCCCAGAATGAGCGGCGCCCCCTCGCAGCCCCACCGCGAGGCATAGTACCCGAAGAACCCGAAAAAGGCGGTCACATATACGTCGAAGGCGGAGTTATTGAGGGAAAAGGCTCCGACGCAAATGAACAGAGTAATGCCGGGAAACAACAAGCGGTAAGGGATCTTCAGGAACTGCACCCACATCCCGACCAGCGGCAGGTTGAGAATCACCAGCATCAGGTTACCGATCCACATCGAGGCGATCATGCCCCAGAAGAGATCCGGCCTCTGCGTCATCACCTGCGGTCCCGGCGCGATGCCCTGGATCGTCATCGCGCCCACCATCAGCGCCATCACCGCGCTAGTCGGAATGCCGAGCGTCAGCATCGGGATGAACGAGCACTGGGCCGCTGCGTTGTTCGCCGATTCCGGCCCCGCCACGCCCTCGATCGCGCCCTTCCCAAACCGCGTCGGGTCCTTCGCGATTTTCTTCTCGAGCGTGTAGGACGAGAATGAGGCGATCACCGCAGCCGCACCCGGGAGAATGCCGATCCCCACGCCGACCGCGGTACCCCGGAGGATGGGCCCGATCGACATCTTGATGTCCTCTATCGTCGGCATCAGGCTCTTGACTTCCGAGATCTCTATCTTGCCCGCTGCTGCTGCCCGCTCAAGGCTGTTGATGATTTCGCCAAAGCCGAACATGCCCATGGCCACCCCAACGAAGCCGATGCCGTCGCTGAGCTCGGATATGTTGAAACTGTAGCGCGCGATGCCCGAGTTAACGTCAGTGCCCACTATGCCCCCCAGGAGCCCGACAATGATCATGGCGATCGCCTTCAGGACCGATCCGCTCGCCAGCACCACCGCGGACAGCAGCCCCAGGACCATCATCGAAAAATACTCGGCGGCGCCAAACTGGAATGCCAGTTCCGCGAGCGGCGGGCCGAAGAGCGCGATCAGCAGCGTGCCCACGCAGCCGGCGAAAAACGACCCGATGGCCGCAATTGCAAGCGCCGGGCCCGCCCGGCCTTGCCTGCCCATCTGGTAGCCGTCGAGACAGGTCACCACCGAAGCGGCCTCGCCGGGCAGATTGACGAGGATCGAAGTGGTCGAACCGCCATACATCGCACCGTAGAAAATGCCGGCCAACATGATCAACGCGGGGGTCGTCGGCAGGTTGAACGTGAGCGGCAGCAGCATCGCGATGGTCGCCACTGGCCCGATACCGGGCAGCACGCCGATCAGGGTGCCGATCAGGCAGCCGATAAAGCAGTACCACAGGTTTTGCAGGCTCAGCGCGACGGTGAAACCGTAAATCAGGTTATGGAACAACCCGCTGCCCCCGTTTGCGCTGGCCGGCGCGCCCTGCGCGAACGCCACGGACGATGCCACAATCGCCGCAACAACAACTACGTACCAAAGGATTTTTCTCATCGCTGACTCCAAAGGCGTCTTATACATTTTCTGGTTCGCCATTTTCGCACTCGGGGATCACGACCACGGCCAAAGCTTGAAAGGCAGCCCCAGCCCGTAGTAGAAGGTCCCGATGTTCAGGGCAGCGAGGAAGACCGCATTGACGAGCTGTTCTTTCCACCTGAAATCCCAGCCGCCCATC
>PLYS01000326.1 GCA_003153455.1 Betaproteobacteria bacterium
GTTCGAGCGCGTGCGGCTTGCGTACACGCTCACCTTGTCGGTGCTCCTCTCGAAGCGCAAGACATTTGCGTCGTTGTTTCTGGGATTCTGCCTGTTGTCCTGCCTGCTCTACCCCGTCCTGGGCCGCGATTTCTTCCCCAGCGTGGACGCAGGCCAGATCCGCCTGCACATGCGCGCGCCGACCGGTACCCGCATCGAGGAAACTGCGCGGCTCGCCGACGCGGTGGAAGCGGCCATCCGGGAACTCGTTCCTGCCGATGAGCTCGAGACCATCCTGGACAACCTGGGCGTGCCCAACAGCGGTATCAACCTGTCGTACAGCAACGCCGGAACAATAGGCACGCTCGACGGCGAGATCCTGTTGTCGCTGCGCAAGGAGCACCGTCCCACTGATGCGTTCGTCACGCTGCTGCGCGCCGAGCTGCCCAGGCGGTTTCCCGGCATCGAGTTCTTTTTTCAACCGGCCGATATCGTCACGCAGATCCTGAATTTCGGTCTGCCCGCCGCCATCGATGTCCAGTTCACCGGCGCCGACATGAGGAAGAACGCGGCGCTGGCCGGAGAACTGGCGAAGTCGATACGCAACATTCCCGGGGCGGTCGATGTTCACGTTCATCAGCGGCTGGACAATCCCGCCGTGGATCTGCAGATGGACCGGACACGCTTGCAGCAGGTCGGCCTGACCGCATTCAACGTCGGGCAGAACGTCTTGGTTGCGCTGTCCGGCAGTTCGCAGACCGCGCCGGCATTCTGGCTCAATCCGCAAAACGGCGTGGTTTACAATATTGCCGTGCAGACGCCGCAGTACCGCGTCGATTCACTCGATGCGCTGCTCAACATACCGGTTGGGAACAGCGGCAGCACGGCCAACAGCACCACGCAACTGCTGGGCAACCTGGTCGAAGCCAGGCCCAGCCAGAGTCTGCCGATCGTATCGCGCTACAACATCCTGCCGGCCATCGATGTCTACGTCAGCGTGCAAGGAACCGACCTGGCCGGCGTCGCCAGCCAGGTCCAGGACCAGGTCGATCAGATCCGCCCAAAGCTGCCGCGCGGCAGTCAGGTCACCATGCGCGGCCAGGTGCAGACGATGCAGGCGTCGTTCATCGGCCTTGGCGTCGGGCTGGCAATGGCGATCGTGCTGGTGTATTTGTTGATCGTGGTGAATTTCCAGTCCTGGATCGACGCCGGCATCATCATCGCCGCGCTGCCGGCGGCGCTTGCCGGCATCGCCTGGATGCTGTTCGTCACCGGCACGACCCTGAGCGTGCCGGCGATGACGGGCGCGATCATGACCATGGGTGTCGCCACCGCCAACAGCATCCTGGTTGTATCATTCGCGCGGGATCGGCAGGCGCAAGGCGTGCATGCGCTGTCGGCCGCGCTCGATGCCGGCGCGACACGCATCCGGCCGGTTCTGATGACCGCGCTCGCCATGATCATCGGCATGATCCCGATGGCGCTGGGCCTGGGCGAAGGCGCGGAGCAGAACGCCCCGCTCGGGCGCGCAGTTATCGGCGGTCTGCTGTTCGCGACCGTCTCGACGCTGTTCTTCGTTCCGGTGGTATTCGCGGGCGTGTATCGGCGCCTGGAACAACGCAAGGCGGCGCACGAAGTCCGGCATGCACCCATCAACGGTTCGCCCCAGGAAACCTGAAGCAATGTCTGAACAACATCATTCCGCGCCGGGCGGCCATCCGGCCGGCTCCAGTCATCCTGACGATGGGGGCGAACCGCTGAAGCGGCGACAGGTCGTGCGCCGCGCCAAGATTCTGGTGGTAGTGGTAATCGTCTTGCTGGCAGTGGGAGCGGGCCGCACGGTGTTGAGCCGCCTCTCCAATGAGAAGTTGCTGGAAGCGGGCACTGCGGAACGCGCCAAGCAATATGTAAAGACCGTATTCCCGAAAGTGAGCGAAGCCGGCCAGACACTGGCTCTGCCGGGCACGCTGCAAGGCTTCGTGCAGTCGCCGATCGCCGCGCGCGCCAGCGGTTACGTGAAACGCTGGTACAAGGATATCGGCAGCCGCGTCGAAAAAGGCGAACTGCTGGCCGAGCTCGAAACTCCGGAGATCGACCAACAGTTGTCGCAAGCGGTCGCCGCGCGCGAGCAGACGGCATCGAGCCTGACGCTGGCGACGAGCAGCATGCAACGCTGGGAAGCCCTGCGCAAGAAAGACGCGGTGTCGCAACAGGAACTCGACGAGCGCCGCAGCGGCGACGCGCAGGCCCGCGCGAACGTGGCGGCCGCCGACGCCAATGTCGAGCGGCTGCGCCAACTCGAAGGCTTCAAACGCGTGGTTGCTCCGTTCGCCGGCGTGATCACGCGCCGAAACGTCGATGTCGGCGACCTGATCGATGCGGGAGGCGCCGGCCGTGCTTTGTTTATGCTGACTCAAACCGACCCGCTACGCGTCTACGTCAACGTGCCGCAATCCTACGCGCAGCTCATCAAGCCGGGACAGGAGGTGAGCGTGACGCAGGCTGAACTGCTCGGCCAGATCTTCCACGGCAAGGTCGCGCGCACGTCCGCATCGATCGACGCCGCCACGCGCACCATGCAGATCGAGGTCTCGCTGCCCAACCGCGACGGCGCGCTCCTGCCAGGCGCATATGTTCAGGTATCGCTGCCGCTGCAATCGAGCAAAGCGCTGACCATTCCCACCAATGCCTTGCTGTTTCGCGGCGAAGGCATACGCGTTGCGGTAGTCGATGCCGCGGGCCGCATCCACTTGCGCCCGATCAAGATCGGCCGCAACTACGGCGAGACCGTCGAGGTGCTGGATGGTGTTGTCGGATCGGATCAACTCGTGCTCAACCCTTCGGATTCGCTGGCTGAAGGCGACCAGGTGGCCATTGCGCCGGCGCCGAGCGCTGCCCCGGCAGTCAAAGTGGCGCCGTGAGAGCGATGCGTGGGTTGGCCGTCGTGGCGGTTGCAGCGCTGCTGGCCGCCTGCGCGTCCGGCCCTGACTACCGCAAACCCGCGATCGACATGCCTGCGGCCTGGAAGGTCGAGGCCCCCTGGCGTGAAAGCGCTCCGAACGATACCGCAGCCAAAGGCCCCTGGTGGCAACGCTTCGGCGACCCGCAACTCGACGCGCTCGCACAGCAAGTCCTGTCCGGCAGCCCGACGCTGGCAATAGCCAATGCGCGGCTGGCGCAAGCGAGTGCGGTTCTCGCCGCGGCCACGGCCGGCCTGTATCCGCAAGCCAGCTTGGGCGTGCGCGATTCGCGCCTGAGGATCGCTGCGAACCGGCCGCTGACCAATTACAACGCGCCCAACTTTTCGACCACTCAGAACGATTACGTCGGGGTGCTCACGGCCAGCTACGAGGCCGATCTGTCCGGCCGCGTGCAGCGCACTATCGAAGGCGCGCGTGCCTCGGCCGAGCAATCCGCCGCCGATCTCGAAAACATCCGGCTGCTGTTGACCGCCGATTTGGCGACCGCTTATTTCAACCTGCGCGCACTCGACATTGAACTGGACGTGGTGTTGCGTTCGCTCGATCTGCAACGGGGGTCCCTAGCATTGATGACCACGCGCCACGATCTGGGCGCCGCTTCCGGTCTGGATGTCGCGCAACAGCAGGCGCTGCTCGACAGCACCCTCGCACAGGTCGACGTGCTGCGCAAGCAGCGCGCCACGTTCGAACATGCGATCGCAACTTTGACCGGCACCGCGGCACCGGTTTTTACATTGGCGCCCGACGTCAAAGTCCCGGTGCCGCCAGCGGTTCCCATAGGCGTGCCCTCAGATGTGCTCGAGCGCCGGCCGGACGTCGCTGCCGCCGAGCGCGCGATGGCGGCGGCCAATGCCCAGATCGGGTTAGCCGCTGCCGCGTTCTATCCCAGCATTACCCTGGGAGGAATGTACGGCGTCGAGAGCCGGATGCTGTCGACCCTGTTCGATGCGCCCAGCCTCATCTGGTCCCTAGGCGTGGCGTTGGCGCAACCCTTGTTCGACGGCGGCCGGCTGCGCGCCAACGCCGAGTTCGCGCGCGCGGGTTACGACGCGGAGGTGGCCAACTACCGGCGGGTCGTGCTGACCGCCATGCAGGAAGCCGAGGACGGCATCATCGGCCTGGCGGCACTCGAACGTGCGCATGCCCAGACCCAGACGGCGATTGCAAGCGCCACCACCGTGCTCGACTTAGTGAACGCCCGCTACGAAGGCGGGATAGCCACCTCCCTCGACGTGATCATAGCCCAACAAGGGCTTCTGAACAGCGAGCGTCTGGCCGCCCAACTGCTGGGTCAGCGCCTCCTCACCTCGGTGTTCCTGGTCAGGGCACTGGGCGGCGACTGGCAGGGCGCGAAGAAGGTGGCGAACTGATAGTGTCGTATTGTTTCTTCTTTCCTATTTCTCTTCCCGACGATAGACGAACCCCAAACGCATCGGAACCAGAAAACCGTCTGCGTCCTCTGGATCCGCGACCATGTCGGCAGGCACCGGTTCGCCGTCCCACACCGGAAAGACCGAGGACGCTTCCGGCATGGCGTCAAAGTCGTGGTTGCGCCGCAGATGAACCTCGATGACGTTGCTGCCGATCAGTTCGATGTTGAGGCAAGGAATATCCGTTCCATCGATCGCGATTATGTCGGGCAATTCCGGCACGTCTGTCACTTTCCTCCACTCGAAGGGCCGATTGTTACGGTAGATGCATTCGACGGTTAGACCAAAGTCCCACCCCGGCGACGCGCGCCTGAGGTCTATCGATAGGTGCCGGCCGGTGAAGTGCGGCATCCAGAAGCTGCCTGGGCGGACGGGGAAAGCAGGACCGCCATCGTAATGCTGAGCGTACGCGCCGACGCCCATGCCGTTCAGATTGATGATGGGCTTCACGAACCAAATTCCGGGCCTCGGAGGCAGCGTCCCGGCCGGGCCGCATTCGTATCCAAGCGCCAGCGACAATTGCAGTCGATCGTATAACCAGCGCAGCTGCGGGTAGCATTGCCAGGCTTCGGCATCGGTCATCGTGTGCCTCCTTGGGATATGGCGCGAAGCACCTCGCGGGCTACCTCGGATGGTACTCGAACCGGGCACGCGGCGCGCGGGCAAAGCACGCATCGCCGCACGCCGGTGCCGCGCTGCCTACGCCAAGCGAGCAACTAAGCACCGAGTTCGCTGCCAGTGCCTAGGCTACTTGGGCGCGTTTGACTTGGCGCGCCCGGGACTGCATGATTTGCCGCAACGTCCGTTGCGAAGCGCCCCGGCAGCGCGGATTGGACGGTGGAGCACGCGCGGGCATCTCCGATCGCGCGCCATCGGGCGCACCGAGCAAAGATCCGGCATCACTGCAGCGTTGCATTGGCACCGGATGCCGGCGACGGGTGCATTGGTTTTCCTATTTCTATTTCTCGGGGAAGCACATGAACGCAAAGCGGCTGATTCTAACGTTGCTCACGCTTGATCTAGCTTCTGGAGTGCCCGCGGCTTCAGCTCAGAATGTAAAAATCACTCCATTGGGCTCTCACGCTGGTGAATTCTGCGCCACCGACAGGGCTCTCCTCTTTGAAGATCCCACTGGCGTGAGGATTCTTTATGACGCCGCCCAGTCTGTAGCTGGGGCGACCGATCCGAGGCTTGGAAATGTACACGTTATTCTGCTCAGCCACGCGCACGGCGACCATATCGGAGATGTGAAGCTGGCAAGACTCGATGCGGGCACCTGTGCAAAACCGGAGACAGTATCTGCGGCGCCCAACTCAAACACGGCTGAAATTGCAGCAGCTAAAAACTCAGCAGTGGTTGCAAGTAACGATATGAGTGCTTTTGTAGGCAAGAAAATCGCAAACATCCGAGGCACCGCGACATTGGATTGCCCTACATCGGGGCTGAGCAGAGAGACGACGGTTCCTACGTCTGCTCCATGTCGGGCGAACCTTCAATTAGGCGGCAAGAGGACTGTGAAGTTATCCGGCCAATCCGAGGGCGTGCAGATAGCGCTCGTGCAAGCGGACCACAGCAACAATGTACCGCGCAGTCTCGTCACGGATCCGGAAAAAGCCAATTTAACACCCGACGCGCTTACCGCTTATGTCGGCCACGCCAATGGATACATTTTGAACTTTACCAACGGGCTTAAAGTATATTTGTCCGGAGATACTGCCCTCATGGGTGACATGAAAACGATCATCAATGGCTATTATCATGTGAACCTGGCGGTGCTTAATATGGGCGCTTATGCCATGCAGTCAGAGGAAGCTGCCTACGCCGCGAATGAACTCATTCAGCCGAATGCCGTTATACCGTCGCACGCCAATGAAGCCGCCACCACAGACGGCAAGATCAGGTCGAACTCAAAGACGAAACAGTTTGTTGACTTGGTCAGAGGAAGGTCAGTACATCTCCCGCTGAGCGGAAGAACAATGGAGTTTGATAGTAATGCAAAGTGCCAATCCGGTTGCTAGATGATGCCGAGAGGTTCTCTCCTGAGCGACCACTCTTCGCCGATTGCAGGAGGTGCTGCATGCTGTCCGTGATCCGTGTTGTTTCAATACTGGTCTTGTCAATCGCCGCGCGTATGGCACTCGGTCAGGCATATCCCAGCAAACCGATCCGCATGGCAGTGCCCTTTGCGGCTGGCGCCGGCTCCAATGACATCATGGCGCGCCTCATCGCGCAGAAGCTCTCCGAAAGCTTCGGTCAGCAAGTCGTCGTTGACAACCGTCCCGGCGCATCCGGTGTCATCGGCTGCGATATCGTCGCCAAGGCGCAGCCCGACGGTTACACCGTGCTGATGATGAGCCTTACTTTTGCCGTTAATCCGAGTTTGTTCAGGAAGCTGCCTTTCGACAGCGAGCGCGACTTTGCGCCGGTGACGATGGTCGCGTCGGCGCCGCTGATGCTCGTCGTGCATCCGTCGGTGCCGGCGAAGTCGGTGGCGGAACTCGTTGCTTACGCGAAGGCCAATCCCGACAAGCTGAATTTCGGATCGGGCGGTCCCGGTGCGACACCGCATCTCGCAGGCGAAATGTTCAAGATGATGGCGGGGATCCGCATTACCCACATACCGTACAAGGGGGGTGCACCCGCGCTCGCAGACTTGGTGGGCGGACAGATCCAGCTCATGCTCGAGAACATTCCGGGGACGCTGCCGTTCGTGAAAGCCGGCAAGTTACGCGCACTGGCGGTGACGGATAAGAAACGCTCGCCGGTGGTCCCCGATTTGCCGCCGCACGACGAAGCGGGGCTGAAAGGCTACGAGCTGGTCGGATGGAACGGTCTGTTCCTGCCGAGCTACACCGCGAAGCCCGTCGTCACGAAGCTCTACAGCGAGACCAGACAGGCCCTGACGCTGCCCGACATCAAGGAACGCCTCGCGCAGATGGGCGCGGAAGGCGTCGGCGACATGCCCGAACAATTCGCCGTTTTCATCAAAGCCGAGATTGCCAAGTGGGCCAAGGTTGTGCAGGCCGCCGGTATCCAGGTTGAATAATTCGTAGCGGAGACACAGAATGACCATCCCATCGAAGCCCGAACAACAGCAATCGCCACGACACAAACTTCCCGCCTTTTGCGGGGCGCACCTGTTTGCA
>PLYS01000358.1 GCA_003153455.1 Betaproteobacteria bacterium
TGGTGGGCGCCTCCGGCAGCGGCAAGAGCACGTTCGCCAATCTGGTGCCGCGCTTCTATCGGCCGACCCGCGGTCGCATTCTGCTCGACGGCCACGATCTCGAGACGCTGACGCTCGCCAGTCTGCGCGCCAACATCGCGCTNNCAGGACGTGGTGCTGTTCAACGACAGTGTTGCCGCGAACATCGCCTACGGCGCCATGCGCGACACCAGCGAGGTTGACATCGTTGCGGCGGCTGAAGCCGCGCACGCCATGGAGTTCATCCGTCACATGCCGCAGGGCCTGCAGACGCTGGTGGGCGAGAACGGAGTTAAATTGTCAGGGGGACAGCGCCAGCGGCTGGCAATTGCACGCGCTCTGCTCAAGAACGCGCCGGTGCTCATACTCGACGAGGCGACCTCGGCGCTCGACTCGGAATCGGAGCGCCAGGTGCAGGCGGCGCTCGAGGCACTGATACAGGGGCGCACCACCATTGTGATCGCACACCGGTTATCGACTATTGAAAACGCGGGACGCATTGTAGTGCTCGACCAAGGGCGTATCGCCGAGATCGGCAATCATGGCGAGTTGCTTGCCGCTGAAGGAATGTACGCGCGCCTGTATCGGATTCAGTTCGCGCCGAAACGCGAGTTCACCTAGAAAAGTTCTGATTCGGTGGATATACAAGGAGGCGTCGCCTCCTTGTTCAGACATTCGGTAGCGCTCAGCCGGGATCCGGCTCTTTTACGGCGAGGGCTTCGGCATCTGCCGCGACAGTCCTGACGGAATAGCCGCTCAGCCACCACAACAAACTGCCGGGTAAGCTTGCCGCCGCGAGCGTGAGGCCAAACAGTATCGAGACCGCAAATGCGGCGCTCGCCGGCACATTGATAAAACCAAACGCGACTACCATCGCGCCTTCGCGTACGCCCCAGCCGGCGATCGAAACCGGCACCACCGTGATGAGGATCACCGGCGGCACCAGCAGCACGCAGTCTCTCAGCGTGATGTCGAGCTGCATCGCGTGCGCTATGTAAAACACGATAATGGCAAAACCAATGAAGCTCAGTACCGACAACAGAATTATCGGCAGCGCATAGCGCGCGCGGGACATTACTTTGCGCGCGAGTGCCGCGAGGCTGAGCAGCGCGCGCACCACGCGCCAGTGTGCAATGAGCTGCGGCAGCCGTCTGAGCGCGAGCAAAACACCAAACCCGGCAACGCCGGCGAAGATCACCGCCGACAGCGCCCAGCGGGCCGCCGGGTCGGTGATTATCTCAAATAGCCACGGCAGCCCGGCTGCGGTGAGCAGCAACAGCGAAAACAGCGTGAGCGCGCGATCGATGATCACCGTATTGGCGGCAGCGCTGAAATTCAATCCGGCACGGTATGCGCACCATATGCGTACAGCATCCCCGCCGACCGATGAGGGTAATGCCTGATTGAAAAAATGTCCTATCAGGACCAGTTGCAGCGCGGTCTTGAAACCGAGCCGAGTGCCGTTTGCTTTGATTACCGCGAGCCAGCGCAGCGTGTGTAACAGCGCGATCGACAATGCGATTACGGTCGCCAGCAGCAGGGTAGCGGCGTCAACTTTGGCGAAATGCGATATGACGCCTTTTACATCGAAGGCGCGCAAAACGATAGCGATAAGCGCCAGAGAAATCGCGATCTTGAGCAGAGGTTTCAGAAGTCTCATGCAGCGGAGTTGCCCAAATATGCCCGTATAACGTCAAGGATTCTGGCGGTGGCATGGCCGTCGCCGTAGGGCGAGCCGCCGCGCGCCATGCGGGCATAAATCCGGGTATCGCGCAGCAGCTCGCCCGCAGCCGCGACGATTTCGCCGCGTCCCGTGCCGGTGACCTTGGCTACGCCGAGTTCGACCGCCTCAGGCCGTTCAGTCACCGCGCGCAATACCAACACCGGTTTGGAGAGCGCAGGCGCTTCTTCCTGGATGCCGCCGGNNCGCGCACGTTGGGGTTGGGATGAACCGGGTAGAGCACTTTCAAGTGCGGGAATTCGCGGCATAAATCGAGTACCGCATTGCAGATATTGGCAAGCGGAATGCCCAGGTTTTCGCGCCGGTGTGCGGTAAGCAAAATGTCGTGATCAAAGCGGCGCGCAGGCGTTTTATTGAGTTTCCGGGTCGTGAAATAGAGCGCGTCGATTACGGTATTGCCGGTGAGATGCACATTTGCACTGCATGCATGCTCGGCGAGCACGTTGTCCAGCGCGCGGCGCGTTGGGCAGAAATGCAGTTGCGCAAGGCGTGTTACCGCGGCACGGTTATATTCTTCGGGAAAAGGGTTGTCGAGGTCGAAAGTGCGCAAGCCGGCTTCGACATGGGCAAACGGAATTCGTTGGTAGAAGCAGCTCAATGCCGCGCACATCACCGTGGTCGTGTCGCCCTGTGCGATCACAAGATCGGGCGTTGCTGTGGAAAAGTATTGTTCGAAAGCATGCAACAGCCGCGCAGTCAGTTCTCCGAGCGACTGATCGTCATTCATTACCCGCAAATCCTGATCGAAGTTGATTTCGAACCAATCGCTCAGCGGCGCAAGCAGGTCGCGATGCTGGCCCGAGCACAGCACCTCGAGGTCGATCTCCGGTGTGGTGCGCAGTGCACGAATCACCGGCGCCATTTTGATGACCTCGGGGCGCGTGCCGACAATGCAGACGATCTTGTTTTTCACGCTACTAGCAGCCTGTCGAACTTAACAGTCCGTATGAGCGCCTATTTTAAACCGCGCACGCGCCATGCCACTAATTTCCTGAGCAGGCGCAACGCGTTGCCGCCGACATCCATTTTGCTCGCGCCCTGCTTGAGATCGTAGCGCAAGTCGATTGGCACTTCGCACATGCTCGCGCCGACGCGGTTCAACTTGAGCAGCAGCTCGACCATGCACGCGAATCCCCGTTCTTCGACCAAACGCTCGCCGTAGTGCGTGCGGGCGCGTTGCAGCAATCCGACGCGGTACCCGCGAAAGCCGCAGGTGTAGTCGCGGACGCCGCGACACCAATGCAGCAGTTTGAACAGGGTTGCGGCGCCTAGACTGAGCAGCCGGCGATGCAGTGCAACACCGGCAATGCGACTGCCATGGCGATAGCGCGACGCAATCACGATGTCGTGGCCGCGATCAAGCGCTGCAAGCATGACGGGAAACTGATCTGGATGGTGGGTGTCGTCGCAATCCATGATGAACAGCACATCGTTTTCGGCGCCAAGCTCGGTGACATGCGCAATCAGGCTGCGCAGGCCTTCCCCCAAGCCCATATTAACCGCCTTGCCGATGATCTCGACGTTAAGCTCTTTGCCCCATTCGAGCGCACGCTCGACGGTGCGATCGGTGCATCCGTCGTTGTAGAGCACGATCCGGTATGGCATACCTTTTTCCGGAAACACCTGCTTGAAGCGCCGGAACAGCGCCGGGATCGTCACTTCTTCGTTGTAAGCGGGAAGCCCGACCCAGATCGTGCGTGCGGTCATGGTTGATGACATATAAATCGGTGCCGGCATCGCGTGGTGCGCCGGTTTTTCCGCAGGTGCATTAAAATGTCCGAGCAGCCTGTCGGACTTGATGGTCCGACAGGCTGCTGATAGCAAAACCGCCCCACTATTTTGTCAATAATGAATCTAATCCCCAATTCGACCAGAACCTGGTGGTGGCTTTATGCCGCGGCAGCGCTGAGTTTCGCTACCACGCTCACGCTCCCCTATATCGGCGAGGAAGCGGTTTATACCATTACGTCGCTCGAAATGCGGCTTAACCACGATTTCCTCGTGAACACGCTCTACGGCGCCAACTATGGCCGCCCACCGCTGCTCAACTGGCTGATCATCCCGCTCGCCGAGATGATGGGCTGGGAACGCGTGCTGCTCGCTTCCCGGCTCATCGCGGCGGCCGCGACCGTGGCGACCGGACTGGTGCTCGCATGGCTTACGCTGAATCTTACCCGAAATCGCAAGCTCGCTGCGTTGAGCGCAGCCGTGTTCCTGAGCGGCGATGCGCTCTTTTACCGGGGTTGGCTCGCGTATTCGGAACCGGTGTTCACGTTGTGCATTTTTGGCGCGATCGCCTGCCTGTGGGTCAGTGTGCTGCGGCGGCGGGGATTGCTGCTGTGGGTTGCGGCGCTACTGCTCGCGTGCGGTTTTCTGACCAAGGAACAGACCGCGTATCTGTACTACGGAGTAGCCTTCGCCGCGCTGCTGCTGCAACGCGACGCGCGGCTGTATCTGTTCAGCGTGAATTCGGTTCTTGCGCACGCTGCGGCGCTCGCCGCAGTGGTCGTGTGGAACGCTGTTCTGACCCATGGCATGCAGAACATCACCGCGGGCGTGATCGCGCAGAAACTGATGACAGTCGAGATTGGCGATTATTTGAACCAGCTGTGGTCGTTCCCGCTCGAAACCGTGCTGCGTTTTATTCCGGCGAGCCTGATCGCGATCTATTTCGGCTGGCGCCAGCGCACGGCGCCTGCAACGGACGCCGCCGGTGCAAAGTTCCCCTGGCACGTGCTGCTCGCGATGCTGAGTGTCAACTACCTGCCATACTGGCTGGGCCCCAAGACCCACATCCGCTACATCATGCCGCTCTATCCGCTGATTTCGCTGCTGATCGCGGCGGCGATCTGGCGCTGCGGCGACCGGCCGGTCGTGATCGCAGCGCGTTGGCTGGCAGCGGTGGTCGTACTCAGGTATGTGATCGGGCTGTGGGGGTTTCCGTGGTACCAGCAGCACTACCGCGGTGACTACGCGGGGACCGCGGCGCAGATTGCCGCCACCACGCACGGTTTTCCGCTGTATGCGACCGACGTTTCGGCAAGCGGCTTGAGCGTCACCGCTCATCTGGACGCAATGCGATATCCTGAGCCTTATTTGCGGTGGCCGCCGCCGCAGTGGGACAGCGGTTTTGTTCTGAGCTATACGCCCAATGCAGAGTTGGGACAGGTCAAAGCCAGCTTTAGGCTCGGCGGCAACATGCTCTATTTGTTGTGCCGCGGCACGGCGTGCGGGACGGCCAATTCAGCGGCGAAGTGATCGATCAAGATCGGCCTCTATCAATTTTTCGGTCAAGACCGACGCAACCAGGTATTCATTGCTATCATTGCCACAGACATGAAAATTCCATTCAATAAGCCCGCTGTGCTCGGCGCCGAGTTCGACAACATGGCCGACGCGCTCGCGCGCGGCCATTTGTCAGGCGACGGTTACTACACCAAGCGTTGTCACCATTGGCTCGAGCAGCGGCTTGGCTGCCGGCATGCGCTGCTCACCCATTCGTGCACCGGCGCGCTCGATATGGCGGCCATTCTGTGCGACCTTGTGCCTGGCGACGAAGTCATCATGCCGTCGTACACCTTTGTCTCGACGGCAAACGCGTTCGTGCTTCGCGGCGCGGTGCCGGTATTTGTCGACATCCGGGCTGACAATCTCAATATCGATGAGCGGCTGATTGCCGCTGCGATCACGCCACGCACCAGGGCGATCGCGGCGGTGCATTACGCCGGCGTGGCGTGTGACATGGACGCCGTCATGGCGCTCGCAAGCCGGCACAATCTGCTCGTGGTCGAAGACGCGGCGCAGGCGTTGCTCGCGACCTACAGAGGCCGCAACCTGGGCACGATCGGCCATATGGGATGCATCAGCTTCCACGAAACCAAGAACCTGATCAGCGGCGAAGGCGGAGCTTTGCTGATCAACGATGAGCGCTTTGCGGAGCGCGCTGAAGTCGTTCGCGAGAAAGGCACGAACCGCAGCCGTTTCCTGCGCGGGGAGGTCGACAAATATACCTGGGTCGACATTGGCTCGTCGTACCTGCCGAGCGAACTGGTGGCGGCATTCCTCGACGCGCAGTTCGCGCACGCCGATGAAGTGATCGCGCGCCGCCGCGCGGTGTGGCGGCGCTATCACGGCGGCCTCGGCGCGCTCGCAGCAGCCGGCCTGATCGAATTGCCGCCCGCCAGTTACGATGACCGTCAGGCCAACGGCCATTTGTTCCATGTGCTGGCCGCTACGCTGGCGACGCGTCTGGCGCTGGCGGCTCACCTCAAGGCACGGGGAATACACTCGGTATCGCATTACGTGCCGCTGCATTCGTCGCCGGCCGGCAGCAAATGGGGGCGTGTCGGCAGCGGGATGAAGGTGACCGACGATATCAGCGACCGTCTATTGCGGCTGCCGATTTACTTTGGCATCAGCGATGCCGAGGTCGACGCCGTGATCGATGCAGTCAGCCAGTTTTACGCTCGCAGGAATACCAGCATAGCGTGACCCCGGCCGGCGAGCCGCGCCGGCAGATTCAGCAACTCCGCGGCCAGCTTGCCTGCGACATAGCGCCAGCGCCCGATATCGCATTGCTTGAAAAATTTCACGCGTGCAGTTTCGATGCGCGCAACCGTTCTTCGGCCGCAGCGATCACGCGGCTTGCCGGCAGCTCAAGCAGGCAATCGCTGAAGCTGTCAATCTGCCGGTCGCAGCCTTCCTTGAGACACGGCACGCACGCGGCGCTGCCCTGGATCAGGGTGACATTGTTGACGCGTTGGGTGCCATGACGCCGCCATGGATTGGCGTCCAGTGCATAGTGTGCCGGCCACGGGCCCCACTTCATCGGATCGCTCGGTCCGTAGCAGGTCACCACCGGCACGCCGAGTGCGGCCGCCATATGCGTGAGCGCGGTATCCGGTCCGACATAGACGCGGGCGTGGGCGAGCAAACATGCGGCTTGGCTCAATGTGAGCTCACCTGCGAGGTTGATTGCGCCCGGCATTTCGCGTGCAAGCGCGCCAACATACTCGAGTTCGGCGGCGTCGCCGCTTCCCGACAGCACGACGCGCAGGCCTCGTGCGCGCAACCATTGTGCAACTTCGACCCAACCTTCGCGCCGCCACATTTTGTAGTTGAACTTGGGGAATGTGTGCAGCACCGCGTACGGCTCGCTCGACGCGAACGGCAACTGCCGCTCGAGCTTGCTGAAGTCCTGCCCGCGCCAGGCCACGATGACGTCGTAGCAGGGTGCGACGTCGAGCGCGCGAGCGAGCGCCAGGTGCATCAGCACGGTATGCGTGTTGAGGTTATCGAACGGCACCCAGCGTTGCAGCAGCCAGGTTTTCCAGCGGTGCTTGCGCTCGTCCGGCACCAGGCCGGCGCGCCAGCGGCCGGCGAGCCACGCGTAAAGCGTCGGGCGGTCGCTGGGCACCACCGACAGCGCGACGTCATAACGGCGTGCAATTTTTGCAAGCAGCGTGAGGTGCTGCCGCCAGCCCGGCCGCTCGGCAACCGCGATCACGCGCCGGATGTCAGGATTGGCGGCAAGCACGCCTTCGGTGCCTTCGAATACCAGCACATCGATCGCCGCCTCGGGCCACGCCCGCTTGAGCGAGCGGATCAACGGTGTCGCGAGCAACACGTCGCCGACGCGGCGCGTGACGACCACCAGCACGCTCCGCGGCGGTTTCATAGATAACGGTTGACGCCCAACTCAGCGGTGGTGCGCCGCGAGTTGATCAATGCGTCGAGCCGGCGCCGGTTTTCGGCCAGCCGGCTGCGGTCGTTTTCGGCATGCCAGAGATGAAACACCGGCGCGGCGAAGCGCGCGCTTTTGTGTTTGACGCCGGCATGCAACAGGCGGATGACGAGATCGGAATCCTCCAGCCCCCAGCCCGAATATGACTCATCAAGGCCGTTCACGCGCAACAGGTCGTCGCGCCACGCCGCGAGATTGCAGGTTTTCACGCCTTCCC
>PLYS01000021.1 GCA_003153455.1 Betaproteobacteria bacterium
TCGGCGTAATCACCACCTGTCCACTTTTGACAGAAACGCGAACCCGCTGATCGACATGCAGATGGGCCGCGCGAGCGACTGATGCGGGTAATCGGACGCCGAGGCTGTTAGGCATGAACCGCCACCTCCCCGAACTGGTAAGTTCGAGGCGGCACCTTTGCGGAACGGCTAGATTTTCCGCCCGGCTACCGGTGACGACGCAGATTTTGCGTTTAGGCACTTCTCGCCCCCAATACCGCGCTGCTGGGTATGTTGATCAACCTGCATTCGAGGTTTTCCGCCACGGCAAGATCCATGCGCGGGCAATCCGCGAACATCGGCAATTTGTGCATCAATGTCCATGCCGGCCGCGTCATGATGCCGAGCTGATTGGTGGCGTCCAGCAAGGCGTCGCGCTGTGCGCTATCCGCCTCGTCGAGCAGCAGCACGTTCAGCCAATAATTGCTTTTGGCAAAGTCCGGCTCGGTGAAGAAACGGATGCCCGCCACCTCCGCGAATGCCTCAGCATAGCGGCGCGCCAGGGCTCGCTTGTTCCCGATAAAAGCCGGCAACTGCTCCAGTTGGGCGCAGCCGAGAGCGGCATTGATGTTTGGCAGGCGGTAATTAAAACCGACCTGGTCATGGATGAACGACCATTTGTGGGATACCCGAGCCGTGGTCGTCAAATGCTTGGCCAACTTTCCCAATTCCTCGTCGTTGGTGATGATGGCGCCGCCGCCGCCGGTCGTGACGACCTTGTTGCCGTTAAAGCTCAACGCCGAAACCCGCCCCCGGTTTCCGGTATGCTGGCCTTTATAGAACGAGCCGAGCGACTCAGCGGCGTCTTCTACCAGTTCGATGCGGTATTGTTGGCAAACATCGACAAGCCGGTCAAGGTCAACCGGGTGGCCGAAGGTATGCATCGGCACAGCGGCCTTGATGCGGCGCCCGGTGAGTTTGTTGAAACAGCCTTCGGCGCGGACGTCGCCGATTTCCGCCAGATAGTCGGCGAGTTTGGCGGGATCAAGCCCGAGCGTCTTCTCCTCGGTATCGACGAAATGGGGTATGGCGTTGCAATAGGTGACCGCATTGGTGGTGGCGATGAAGGTCAGGGACGGTACCAGCACTTCGTCGCCCTGCTCCACGCCGACCAGTTTAAGGCAAACGTGTAGCGCGGCCGTGCCATTGACCACGGCAACCGCACGCTTCGCCCCGGTGTAATCGGCCAACTGCCGTTCGAAACGATCGACGAACCTGCCGGCAGAAGATACCCAGCCCGTGTCCAGACATTCCTTTACGTAAGTCCATTCGTTGCCTGAAAAGCTGGGCTCGTGCAAGACGATTGGCTTATCCCCTCGGGGCAGTACCGCCTTAAGCGCGTCGAGGACTGCAGTTTGGTCGAAGTCGGACATTATGTTTAAAAGGGTATCCTTAGATATTATAAATATCTGCTTTGTAGTGCTTGAGGTTTTCCGGGTCGGCAAACCAGGCGGCGGTTTCCGCGAGGCCGCGTTTAAAGCCTTCGCGCCCGCCATAGGCCGGCTCCCAGCCGGTCAGCTTTTTGGCTTTGCTGTAATCCGCCCAGAGGCGCTCCACTTCGCTTTTTTCGGGGCGCAGGCGGGCCTGCTCGGTTTCGATCTCGATATCGACGCCCATTACTTCGGCGATCAGTTGAACGGTGTTGCCAATGGATATCTCGAAATTGCTGCCGATGTTGATCACTTCGCCCACGGATTTATCGGATTCGGCTATCGCGACGAAACCGCGCACCGTATCCATGACGAAGCTGAAATCGCGGGTGGGACTTGTTGCGCCCAACTTAATTTTGCGCTTGCTGTTCGCGATCTGGGTAATTACGGTGGGAATGATCGCCCGGGCTGATTGCCGAGGACCATAGGTATTGAATGGACGGATGATGGTAACCGGGGTGTCGAAGGCATTGTAGAACGACATGGCAAGCTGGTCTGCGCCGATTTTTGTTGCCGAGTAGGGTGATTGGCCCTGCAGGGGATGGTCTTCGGTAATCGGAACGAATTTGGCTGTGCCGTAGACTTCGCTGGTGGAGGTATGCACCACCTTTGCCACGCCGAGTTCGCGCGCAGCCTGGACGATGTTCAGGGTTCCCTTGATATTGGTGTCCACATAGGTGTCTGGCGAGTGATACGAGTAAGGTATTGCGATCAGCGCCGCCAAATGCATGACGATATCGCAGCCCGCCATGGCTTTTTTTACGCCATGAGGATCGCGGATATCGCCGGCGAAAATTTCCAGGCTGTCCCTGATCGGCTTGGGCGTGTGATCGAGCCACCCCCAGGAATTGAAAGAGTTGTACATTACAAAAGCGCGGACATCATGTCCTTGCTGAACCAGGTACTCCGTCAAATGCGAGCCAATGAACCCGTCGGCGCCGGTGACGAGAATTCTTTTATTGGCCATTCTTATCTCGTGGCTCGTGGCTCGTGGCTCGTGGCTCGTGTTTCGTATTGAGGGACCGGATCAGGCCCCGGAGCATCATTGTTATCCTAGTCACTTGTGCTTGGACTGCGTCGAGGCGCTCGGGTTCTGCCATTTTCACGGCCTTTGATATTTCAAGCTGTGTATCGAGTTCAGTTGCCGAACCTACCGCAATATAAAGAAATTGCACAAATTCCTTGGTTCCATGCCGCGCGGCGCCTTCGGCAATATTGCTGGCGATCGAGACTGCGCTACGCCGCATTTGGCTGATTATGCCGAATTGCTCTTCTTTCGGGTAAGACTTCGTCAGTTCGTAGATGTCGCGTGCCATATCGATGGCCGCGCGCCAGACATCGAGATCTTTGTGAGATTTCATAGGACGGGGTTCGTGATACGTGGTTCGTGGTACGCTGTTCCGTATTTCCTACGAACCACGTACCACCAGCCACGTACCACGGTTACTACGGCACCGGTTTTGCGGAGGGTTGCGCGGTTTTTGTCCACTCGCCCAGTTGCTTCTTAAATGCCTCCGTCACCGCCTGGGCATCGTCGTCGCTGACAATGATGTAGGGCGTGATGAGGACTATCAATTCAGTGCGATCGTTGGAATTCGTATCGTTGCGGAACAACTGACCAAGAACGGGAATATCCTTTAATCCCGGAATGCCGGCGTTGGTCTGGCTGGTATTCCCGGATATCAACCCGCCGAGCAGTACGCTCGCCCCATCTTTGAGCGAAAGCTTGGTCTCGAGCTTGCGCGTCTGGAATGTGGGGGATGTGCTGACTCCGGTGGTAGTGGTCTGCGCCGCACTCACTTCCTGGGTTACTTCCAGATCGATCTGGTTGCCGGAATGTATTACCGGGCGGACTTTCAGAATGACGCCGGTATCTTTGTACTGCACGGATTGAAGGATGCTGCCGGTGCCGCCGGTGGTGGGAGTGGTCTGCTGGCTGGTGATGATGGGCACTTGCTGCCCGACCTGAATCGCGGCGGTCTCGCCATTGCGCGCCATGATTCGCGGACTGGACAGTATTGTGGCTCGGTTATTGCTGGCGAGCGCGTTCAGCAGCAAGCGGGTGTCGCCTGCGTCATTAAAGACACGAAAATTGAATCCCGCGGTGCCAATGCTTAATCCCCCCAACGTTCCCGCGGTGCTGTTCGACCCGCCGATGCGCGCCTGGTTGATGAGCCATTCGATTCCCAACTGTGAACTATTGTTTAGCGAGACCTCGGCGACGGTTACTTCAATCAGCGCGCTCTTGGCGGGCCGGTCAAGCAGTTCCAGCATACTGCGAATCTGGCCGTAATCCTCGCTGGCGCCCTGGAAAATAATGGTGTTGCTGGCCTGATCCACTACTACGCGGGTAGGCGCGGCCGGCAGGGGAGCTCCCGCCGGTCTGGGTGTCTGCGCTTGAGCCTGGGCCTGGGGCGCGGCGCTACCGATGATCCTCTCCAGCGTTGCCGCCAGCGCTTGCGCATCGGTGTTTTGTACCTGGTAGCTGAAAAACGAGCGGCCTGCGCCTTTAGGGCCGGGTTTGTCGAGTTCTTTCGCCCAGGTTACGACATGCTCCACGATTGCCGGGTCGCCGGCAAACACAACGACGGCATTGACCGCCGGAATGGGTACCAGGGTGACTGGCATACTGGGGAGACCCGGTGGCCCCGCACTGTACCCCTCTGCCTGCAAGATCTCAGTCAGCTTTTTCGTCAGCTCGTCCGCCGACATGAAGACCGGAGTGATGCGCGCACTGTGCCGGCCCCGCATCAGCGGCTGGTCTAGCACGTGGATGGCCTCCAACGCAGCCGTTACATCCGCGGATTGCCCGCTCAGCAAGACCGCATTACGGTTTGCGTCTTCCTGCAGGTTTACCTTTTTGTCAAACATGGTTCTGATCCAACTGGCGATATCGGTATTCCTCACCGCCTGGAATTCGACTAACTGGAAAATGGGCCGCAAGGGCAAGGGGGTTTCTGGCAGCGCCCGGCCGCGCCGAATCTCGGGCAAATAGCCCAGATTGGTATTGTCCGGGACGATGCGCACGATGTTGTCCAGGTCCTCAACCGCAATACCATAACTCTTCAGCAGCATGCGGGCCGCTTCCGCAGTCTGGGTCGGCGTTTGTGACTTGCCGGTGCGCAGCGTGATCAGATCCTGGCGCGCGACTACGGCCGGATCGACGCTGATGTTCCTTTTCAGGATAGTGCCATAGACCATCTGAATAAAACTGGGTAAGGGGATTTGCTCGAAGGCCAGGGTGATGTTGGCTTCTTCGGCTGCCGCGGGGGCCTTGGGCGGCGGCGTTTTGATGGTATCGCTCTTGGTCGCAGGAGGCGGCTTGGGTGTTTCCGTGATCTGCGTGGAAAGCGCCGCGTCCCTTGATGCTCCCGACTGAAGCGTGGAGTATTCCAGGACCTTTTTCGGCAAATCCAGGGGCGGCGGGATCATCGGCTTTTCTATGGCACACCCGGCCATCAGGAGCGCGCCTACCCAAAAAATAATATTTTTCATAAGACCTGTCGATCCATTTTATAGATGTCAAGGCTGCGTGTTTTGCCATTGATCAGGAGGCAAATCCTGTCGCTTTCGATTTTCAAAATCTTGCTTCCGCCAGGCAGCTTGTCGTTGATGGTCAGCCTTTGTTCCGGCTGCCCTTCTACCTTGATTATCACGAAACGATCAAGGCCATTCGTTGCGATGCCGACAAAACGCCATTCGGGATCATTCGGGGACTTTGCCGCTTCGGCTTCGGGCAGTTTCCCCCAGAGGTTGGTTGTGTTGAGTATTGTCATGGCCTTTTCCGATTGCGCCTTGGGCGCCTCGGGCAAAGCCCAAGGTTCGGCGCCCATGCGCACCGGTTTTGACGTGAGCGGGGCGGGCGCAAGCCACCATTCGGCATAGCCGATGACGATCAACAGCCCGAGAAAAGCCAGCCGGCCGCGGGTGGATGTCAACATGCGCTACCCTTACCGTGGGCCATTTTTCTGGGCGTTTTCCGCGGATGCACCCGGCGCCGGCTTGCGGAAATAGGCCACCAGCATGAGTTCTGCTTTTGGCGTGGGCGTACTCCGTATCACCAGCGACTCAACAGCCACTTTTTTTTCATGCGTCGAAATCCGCCTCAGCAATGGGTAGAAATCTTGCGGGTTGAAATCGAAAATGAGCTTTGCGCTGACTTTCCATAGGTCAGACGCGATACGCGTTCCGCTGCCGTCGCTGCCTGCCGGCTCTTTCCCGCCGGCGCTCTCATCGTCCTGCGCGGCAACCACCAACTGTACCTTGGTAAGGTTCGCCTGCTGGGCGAGCTGATTCAGCCAGTCGTGGAACGTCGCTTGCGCCAGGCCGATGGTGTTTTCCCGCCACAGCCGGCTCTCCAAATTGAACTGCAGTGATCGTGCATCCCCAACGCGATTGGACCATTCGCTTTGCGTGGCCGTTCCCTGGATTCGCATCACTCTCTTGCTCAAGGCAAGATAGGTATCGCTTTGGCGTTGGACCTCGTCACGCAATGCCAATACGCCATAAAACCATAATACGCCGACAATCGCCCATAAGCCCCAGCGCAAGCGTGGATTCGCTTTCAGTTCGGCAAGGAGCGCTGTTGCTGATTGATTGAGGTTCATAATTCGTGGTACGTGGTTCGTGGTTCGTTATGGGATGGACGCCCCCTTCCTGCAACGGCATCGATGTGCC
>PLYS01000196.1:0-17437 GCA_003153455.1 Betaproteobacteria bacterium
TCCGTCGCGTCAACCGGCCGTTGGGCCGGCTGCGCCCGACTTTTATTCGCTTTGCAAGCTTTTCCGCTGCGGGCGCTGATTATCGCAGGTTTTGGCGGTTAATGCGCGTTGCGGCCGCGCCTGCCGACACTGGCGCATGGCACGGCAGATGTCGGATACTACGGGAAATCGCACTGGAGGCCTTATGGCAATAGAGATTGCCGAATTCATCAAGCCCTATCGCGTTACAAAAGGCGGGAAATTCCGGCTCAAAGATATCCATCCGCACGATACCGGCGGGATCGAATCGGAGTTGAAGCAGGAGGCAAAAGACCTGCTGCAACAAGCCATCGGGCAACTCTCCGAATTGCAAGAGAAACTTTATGCGCAGGACCACTGGGCGGTGCTGCTGGTGTTTCAGGCAATGGACGCTGCCGGCAAGGACAGCACCATCAAGCATGTGCTGTCAGGCGTGAACCCGCAGGGCTGCGAGGTCTACTCGTTCAAGTCGCCGTCGGACGAAGATCTTGACCATGATTTCCTGTGGCGCACCTCGCGCCGCGTGCCCGAACGTGGCCGCATCGGCATCTTCAACCGCTCGTATTACGAAGAAGTGCTGGTGGTGCGCGCGCACCCCGATTTGCTGCTGCGGCAACGTATCCCGCGCCGGCTCATCACGAAGGACATCTGGCACGAGCGCTTTGAAGACATCAACAATTTCGAGCGCTATTTGGCGCGCAACGGCGTCGTGGTTCGCAAGTTCTTTCTGCACGTCTCTAAAGAAGAACAGAAACGCCGCTTCCTGAGCCGGCTCGACGAGCCGGAGAAAAACTGGAAGTTTTCGCTCGCCGACGCGCGCGAGCGCCAGTATTGGAACGACTACATGGAAGCCTACGAGGACATGATCCGGCGCACCAGCTCCCGGCAAGCGCCGTGGTTCGTGGTGCCTGCCGACAACAAATGGTTCACGCGATTGGTAGTGTCGGCTGCCATAATCGACGCACTGCAGCGGCTTGATCTTGCGTTCCCGAAGATCGACGCCAGGCGCCGCGAAGAACTCGCCGCGGCACGCGCTGCGCTCACCGGCGAGAAGCGCCGCAAACGCTGAATCCGAAACTGCCTTTGCCGGTGCCGGGTGCAGGAGTCGAACCCGCGACCTTCGGTTTACAAAACCGTTGCTCTACCAACTGAGCTAACCCGGCCTGCTGGTGATTTTCTCATATCTTACAGCCATCGGAAAAAATTATTGGTTGGACCGGAATTGGCGCGGCGGAATTGACGATCGATCTGCGTTATGTTGCGTTACACTAAACACAGGGATGCCATTTCCAAACGGCTCGAACGGTCATGAAAGCCACACAGCAAATGGCCATACTTTCGATCGCTACGTCGATTGCGACGCTGGCCCTGAAGTTTGGCGCGTATTTCCTGACGGGCTCGGTGGGCTTGTTGTCGGACGCACTGGAGGCGTTGGTCAATCTCGCGGCCGGTCTGGTCGCCTTGGCAGCGCTCACCGTCGCCGCAACGCCCGCGGACGATCGCCACACTTACGGCCACGACAAGGCCGAGTACTTCTCCAGCGGGGTCGAAGGCGCGCTGATACTGATCGCTGCCGTGTCCATCATGTACGCTGCGTGGGACCGCTTTCAGCACCCCGCCCCG
The DNA here is from genome assembly GCA_003153455.1 of Betaproteobacteria bacterium. Classification (GTDB taxonomy): domain Bacteria; phylum Pseudomonadota; class Gammaproteobacteria; order Burkholderiales; family SG8-41; genus PALSA-1004. Next base: position 1,642 of record PLYS01000196.1, read on the forward strand.
CTTACAAACCTCGTGCCGGGAATAATCGTCGGATGGGTTGCGGCGGCGATGAACTATGCAACCGCCCGCCTCATGCTCAAGGTCGCCAACAAGCACGACAGTATCACGATCGAAGCCGACGCCAGGCACTTGATGACCGATGTATGGACTTCGGGAGGCGTGTTGGGCGGCCTCATGATTATCTTTTTCCTGCCGCGATGGCAGTTACTTGATCCGCTGATTGCGTTTGCCGTTGGGCTGCACATCATTTACACCGGCGTCGAGTTGTTGCGCCGCTCGATTGACGGCCTGATGGACACGGCGTTATCACCGCGGGAGATCCACCGGGCCGGGCAGATCATTCAGGCAGAACTACCGTCGGGAGCAAGCTTCCATGCGCTGCGCACACGCAAGGCAGGCGCCAGACGATTCATCGAATTTCACCTGCTGGTGCCGGGCGAGATCAGCGTGAGAGAATCTCACGCGTTGTGTGACCGGATTGAGGGGTCGATTGCCGGTCAACTGGCAAGGGCATCGGTCACGATTCACGTCGAACCGCGGGAGGCGCATGAACCGCATGGTTTACCGCCATGATCTGGGGGGCGGGACGGCCGCTACGATCCTCGCTATAATTCGAAAGATTCACCGGTCAGCGCCCTGACGGATCGTTGCCTGCAGCATTGCCTTCGAATTTTTACATGTAGAAGAGGATGATATGAACAAGCGACGCAGCTTTGCGTTCAACCTGGCCGCCAGCCTGACAATGCTGTTGATTGCAGCCGCGCCGCTGGCCGCGCCCTTTGCTTACGTGCCGAATGAAAAATCCGGCACGATCTCGGTCATCGACACCGCCACCGATCGGGTCACCGGCGAGATCAAAGCCGGCGACAAGCCGCGCGGGCTTGCCCTGAGCCGCGATGGAAAATTCATTTACGTCAGCGACCAACCCCACAGCGCGCTCAACATCATCGACCTCGCCAAAAAAGCGATCGTCGGCAAAGTAGAACTCGGCGAATCTCCGGAAGGCGTCGGCATCTCCCCGGACGGGAAGTGGGTCGTGGTCGCGGTTGAGGAAAGCAACAGCGTCGCTTTCGTTGATACCGCAACCAACAAACTCGTCGTCAACCTCAAGGTGAAGGGCAAGAATCCGGAGCATGCGGTATTCAGCCCCGACGGCAAATGGCTATACGTGAGCGCCGAGGAAAGCGACGTGATCGATATCATCGATGCGCGCGCGCAGAAGCCGCTCACGTCGATCACGCTTGGCGCGCGCCCGCGCGGCATCGGGTTTCTTCCGGACAGCAGCCGCGCTTATGTCGCCGCCGAGGAAGCCAATACCGTTTATTCGATCGACACCGCGAAGCAAACGGTCCTCACGGCGATCAAAGCCGGGGTGCGCTCGAACGGCGTTGCAGTGCGCCCTGACGGCAAGCGCGTCTTTATTTCAAACGGCGGAGACGGCACCGTATCGGTAATCGATACTGCCAATGACACGGTGATCGCCACGGTCCCCGTCGGCCGGCGCCCCTGGAACATGGCGATCACGCCGGATGGCAAAAAACTTTACGTCGCTAACGGCAGATCGAATTCGGTATCGGTGATCGACACCGAGACCAATCAGAAGCTGAGCGACATCACGGTCGGCGAACTGCCATGGGGGGTTGTGATCCGGTGAGGCGGGAGGCGCGATGACGGCCGCGTTGTGGCGCTACCTTGCCGCAACGCGCGGTTGAATGCCCCGTGTCACGTCAGAATGCGTTACACGCCGCTAGCAGCCTGTCGGACTTAACAGTCCGACAGGCTGCTAAAAGCAAAACCGGCTAACCATTCATAATCAATTCACTCGAAGCGGCCGGATTTTGGGAAAAACGCGGGTAAATTCGCATATCGCTTATCATTTTCGACAATTCCACTGCCGCCGGTTTTGCATTAGGAGTTTGTCGGAGCTAAGTCCGACAAACTCCTAGGACCACATCCGCTCAAGGCTTCCATCGCGATCGATCAACCAGTGCTTGAGCGCGGCGGCGATGTGGAGCGCGATCAGCGCGATGAAAATCACGACCGTCGTGAGATGCACCTGGCTGCACAATTCCTTTAACGCGGGCGCATCCCAGCCCCAGTGCGGAAGCCGCATGCCGAAGTACAGGATCGGGTATTGGGTGAAAGACGAGCCGAGGTAGCCGGTGAGCGGCATGACTGCCATGCAGACATAGAGCAGCGCGTGATTTGAATTTGCGGCAACGCGCTCCCACTTCGCCATCGTCAACGGCAGCGGCGGCGCGCGGTGAGCCAGCCGCCATAACACGCGCACCAGAATGAGCGCGCCGAGCGTAATCCCGATCGATTTGTGCACATTGAACCACCAGGCGCGGGCCCCGGGCGGGCTCTTCGGGACGCCGATCATCCACAGACCCAGTGTAATCTGGCAGAACACGCACGCGGCTATGAGCCAGTGCAAAACGATCGCAGTGCGGGTATAGGTTTGCGGTTGCAAGGAAAAATGGAAGGCGAACGCCGGGACGTTATTGTTTTTCCCCGGCGATCACGTACGCCCATAACGCCTCGATCTCGTCGGGCTGGAACAGGCCGCCGAACGGCGGCATGCTGTTCTTGCCCTTCGTGACCGAAGCGAGGAAACGGCTCTTTTGGTCGCGCGGAAACGTGCGCAGGTCGAATGCGCCTTCCGGATCGCGCATGCGCGGGCCATGACACGGCGCGCAGTTTTGCGCGAACGTGCCGGCGCCCTGCTTGATCTGCTCCGGCGAGAAGGGCTCCTGCGCCGCAGCGTTCGCACCGAACATCGCGAGCGCGCAGCCGGCCACTGCGATGCGTTTCATTGTGTCGTCGCGCACCCCGCTAATCCGGCATCAGCGCGAAAGTCCATACCGAACCGCCGAGCGGAATATCCGGCAGGCCGCGGCGGCCTGAGGTCGAGCCGCCCAGCCCCGACAGCACGCTCACGTACTGCCTGCCATTGTGCGTCCAGGTAATCGGCTGGGCATTGACGCCCGAAGGCGTCTTGAACTCCCACAGCGTCTGACCGGTGTCCGCATCCAGCGCGATGAATTCGCCTGTGTGCTTGCCGGTAAAAAGCAGTCCGCCACCGGTCGCGAGCATCGCCGATGCGATCATCTGGCCCTTCAATGGCACGCGCCACTTCGGCTGCGCGGTCAACGGATCGATCGCTTCAATGTGACCGGCCACTGTGTCCGGTGTCACCACCGACATCGTGTTTTCAATGCCCTGATAGCGGACCCCGGGCTTGAATTCGGCGATCGGAACGAATTTGTATTTCGAATAGCCCTCATTGGTGTTGGCGTACAAAAGCCCTGTGTTCGGATTGAACGCGGCGTGCGGCCAGTTTTTGGCGCCCCGGATGCTGGGCCACATCTCGACCATTTCGCCGGCGCGCAGCTTCTTCGACACTTCGGATTCGACCGGCCGGCCGGTCGCCATGTCGACGTGCGTCGCCCAGTTCACCTTGGCGTACGGCTTGGCGGAAAGAAGCTTGCCGTTGACGCGGTCGAGCACATACAGGAAGCCGTTGCGATTGAGCTGCATCGCCACCTTGCGCAGCTGACCGTCGACCCTGATGTCGGCGAGAATGATCTCCCACACCGTGTCCCAGTCAAACACATCGTTCGGCGTGGCCTGGTAATGCCAGACGATTTCTCCGGTCTTCGGCCGCAGCGCGAGAATCGACGCGACGTACAGGTTGTCGCCCTTGCGTGTTTCCGGATTCCATGGCCCGCCGTTGCCGGTGCCCCAGTACATGAGATCGAGCTCGGGGTCATACGAGCCGGTGATCCAGGTGCTGCCGCCGCCGTGGAGATAGGCTTCGCGTGGTTCCCACGTTTCGTGACCCGTTTCACCGGGACCGGCAACGGTGTAGCGGCGCCACAGATGATTGCCCGTTTCCGGATCCCAGCCGTCCAAAAAGCAGCGCACGCCGAATTCCGCGCCGGAGCAGCCAGTCACCAGCACGCCGTTGGCGATCAACGGCGCGACGGTCAGCGAAAAACCTTCTTTCCACTCGGCCGCCTTCTGCTTCCAAATTTCCTTGCCGGTTTTCTGGTCGAGCGCGACCACGTACGCGTCGAGCGTCGTGCGGAACACTTTGCCGTTGTAGAGCGCGACACCCTTGTTCGACACCCCGCAGCACACCACGCGCGGCGTGTCCGGCGGAAAGTCGACCGCCGTGCGCCAGAGCTGTTTGCCCGTCGACGCATCGATCGCGACGGTCCACTTGGCGTTGCTCACGTACATGACGCCGTCAAGAATGAGCGGCTGCGCCTGCTCGCCGAAATTATTCTCCAGTCCCAGGCTCCAGACCGGCACCATGCGCTTGACATTCGACTTGTTGATCTGGGCGAGCGGGCTGTAGCGGTTCTGGGAATAGCCCATGCCGTAAGTCAGCACGTTGTCGGTGTTGGCGCCATCCCTAACCAGATCGGATTGCGTCGGCCCGACCGTGGAACAACCCGCGATCAGAAGCGGCGCCAGGACGCATGCAAAGTTCATCATCTTCATGGTTTTACCCTCCCTAACAAAGTATACCGCGCCGCCGGGATCGCTCAGTCCATCAAGGCAAAGGCCGAGACCGATCCGCCGCGCGGCACGTTCTTCAGCTGCTCGCCCATGCGCAGGACGTTGACGCCGCCCAACCCGGATTGAATCGCGACATACTGCCGGCCCTTGTGCGTGAACGTGATCGGCTGCGCGTTGATGCCGGAGCTGGTCTGGAATTGCCACACTGTTTTCCCGGTGTCGATGTCGAGCGCGATGAATTCGCCGGTTTCCTTGCCTGTGAAGAGCAAACCGCCGGCAGTCGCGAGCACAGCGGAATAATACGGAATATCCATGATAGGTACGCGCCACTTGTGCTTGCCGGTCAGCGGTTCGATGGCGTCGACGTGAGCGATTGGCGAGCCGGCCTCGCGCGGCGCCGGCAGGTTCTTCAGGCCGACGTAGCGCTGGCCCACTTTGTATTCGACCGGCTCGAACTGGACGAGCCGCGAGTTATGCATCGTATTCGCGTAGAGCAGGCCGGTCTCGGGATTGAACGCCGCGTGCGCCCAGTTCTTGGCGCCCCACTGGCCGGGCCACAATTCGATCTGCTCGCCGGCGCGCACTTTCTTCGAAACTTCTGTCTCGACGGGCCGGCCCGTCTTCATGTCGACATGCGAGGCCCAGTTAACTTTTTCGAACGGCTCCGCCGACAGCAATTCGCCATTCGTGCGGTCGATCACATAGAGAAAACCGCCGCGCGAGAAATGCATCGCGACCTTGCGCTGGGTTCCCTTGACATTGATGTCCCCGAGTATCCATTCCCACACCGCATCCAGATCGAACATTTCATTCGGCACAAGCTGGCGGTGCCATGCGATTTCGCCGGTCTTGGGCTTGATCGCCAGCACCGACGCCGTATAAAGATTGTCGCCCGGCCGGCCGCCCGGCGCCCACGGTCCCGCATTGCCGATGCCCCAGTAAACGAGATCGAGCTCGGGATCGTATGACCCGGTAATCCAGGTCGAGCCGCCGCCGCGCAGGTACGCGTCGCCCGCGGGCCAGGTTTCGCTGCCCTTCTCGCCCGGTGCGGGTATGGTGTATCGGCGCCACAACTGTTTCCCGGTTTCCGGATGGAGGCCGTCGAGGAAACCGCGGATGCCGAACTCGGCGCCTGAGATGCCGGTGATCAACACGCCGTTGGCCACCATCGGCGCGGAGGTGATCGAGAAGCCTTCTTTCCACTCGGCAATTTTCGTCTTCCACACCTGCTTGCCGGTTTTCTGGTCGAGCGCCACCACGTGAGCGTCGAGCGTGCCGCGGTAGACCTTCCCGTTGTAAACCGCCGGCCCCTTGTTGGAAATGCCGCAGCACACCACGCGCGGAGTAGCCGGGTCCCAGTCGACCGGGGTGCGCCAAAGCTGCTTGCCGCTATCGATGTCGATTGCCACCGTATACTCGGCATTGGTCACGTACATGACGCCGTTGTAGACGAGCGGCTGCGCCTGCTCGCCGTAATTGCTGGCAAGCGAGACGCTCCACACCGGCACCAGGCGCTTCACCGTCTGCTTGTTGATCTGCTTCAACGTGCTGTAGCGGTTCTGATGGTAGCCCATCCCGTAAGTAAGAACGTCGTCGGTGTTGCCGCCATTGCCATCACGCGACAACTCCTGCTGCGTTTGGGCGAGCACGGTTGCGTTAAACGACGTCAGCAGCACCGCTGCCAGTATCAGTATCGCTTTTCTCATGACATTCCTTTCCGATGATGCCGCGATCACTCTATCAGTTGTCGCTCAGTTATCAAAGAGCGCGAACGTCCACACCGAGCCGCCAACCGGCACCGCCTTGAGCGCTTCGCGGTTGCGCGTCCCATACAAACCGCCGAGCCCAACGAGCACGGACACATACTGCTTGCCCTTGTGTGTCCAAGTGATCGGCATGCTGTTAATGCCGGAACTCACGCGGTACTCCCACAGCGTCTGCCCCGTATCCGCGTCGAGCGCGAAGAATTCTCCGGTATGCCGTCCGCTGAACAGGAGCGCGCCGCCGGTGGCGAGCATCGCGGACGCGATCTGGTAATCGTGGACCGGCACGCGCCATTTCGCCTGCGCAGTGAGCGGGTCGATCGCCTCGATGTGGCCGACCAGATCGCCCGGCTTGACCGGCGCGTAGCTGTTTTCGATGCCCTGGTAGCGAAATCCCGGCTTGAACGGCGCGAGGTCCGTGAAGCGATAGTTGGAATAGCCGTGATTGGTGTTGGCGTAGAGCAAACCGGTGTTGGGATTGAATGCGGCGTGCGGCCAGTTCTTGGCGCCCCGCGTGCTCGGCCAAATTTCGATCTGCTCGCCCGTGCGCAGCTTCCTGGCCTGCTCCGATTCGACCGGCCGCCCAGTGGCCATGTCGACGTGCGTGGCCCAGTTGATCTTGCCGTACGCGTTGGCCGAGAGGAGCTTGCCGTCGGTGCGGTCGAGCACGTAGAGAAATCCGTTGCGGTTCATCTGCATCGCCACTTTGCGCAACTGCCCGTCAACCTTGATGTCGGCGAGGATGATTTCCCATACCGCATCCCAGTCATAGACGTCGTTCGGCGTCGCTTGGTAATGCCAGACGATCTCGCCGGTCTTGGGCCGCACCGCGATGATCGACGCGACATACAGGTTGTCGCCCTTGCGCGCGACCGGGTTCCACGGGCCGCCGTTGCCGGTGCCCCAGTACATGAGATCGAGCTCGGGGTCATACGAGCCGGTGATCCACGTGCTGCCTCCGCCGTGGAGGTAAGCCTCACGCGGCTCCCACGTGTCGTAGCCTTTGTCTTCGGGTCCTGCCGTCGTGTACCGCCGCCACAGGTGCTTGCCGGTGTCCGGGTCCCAGCCGTCGAGGAAACCGCGGATGCCGAACTCGGCGCCCGAGATGCCGGTCACGAGCACGCCGTTGGCGATCAGCGGCGCGACCGTCTGCGAATAGCCTTCCTTCCACTCGGCCGCTTTCTGCCGCCACACTTCCTTGCCGGTCTTCTGGTCGAGGGCGACGACGAACGCGTTCAGCGTCGTGCGAAACACCTTACCGTTATAGAGCGCCACGCCCTTGTTCGAGACGCCGCAGCACACGACGCGCGGCGTTTCCGGTTCGTAATCGACCGCGGTACGCCACAACTGCTTGCCTGTAAGCGCATCGATTGCGACCGTCCATCTTGCATTGCTTACGTACATCACGCCGTCGTAGACGAGCGGCTGCGCCTGCTCGCCCAAATCGTTTTCGAGCGACAGGCTCCACACTGGCACCAAGCGCTTGACGTTGCTCTTGTTGATCTGCGCGAGCGGGCTGTAGCGGTTCTGATGGTAGCCCATCCCGTAGGTAAGAACGTTGTCGGTGTTTTTGCCGTCGTTCTTGAGATCATCCAGCGTCTGGGACAACGCCGGGGCGATGGCGAAGAAAAACAGAACCGTGGCTAATGCAACTCTTTTCATGGGACCCCCTCCTAGTGATCGCGGCAGCGAACGGCGAAGCGTCGATGCCCGCAGATTGGTTTTGTTCGAGTTTGGAAAATCTTAACAGTTACGGCCGCCAGGAACAACGAAAAGTTTGGTATAACCACCACTACCAGTAAGAACCCGCCTACGGCATCCGGCATCCGTTTTCGCGGCAATTTTTCCGGCTTCGCGCTCGTGGCCGGCCTGCGCCTGGTGTTGGCGGGACTTCCCGGCATCGCCTGCGGTGCCGACACTGCAGGTTCGCCGCCGATGCTACCCGAAGTGCAGGTCGTCGATACGGTTCCGCTGTCTGGCATCGGCGTCCCGCTGAATCAGGTACCCGCGAACGTGCAGACCGTAACCCGCGATCAGCTGTTGCGCCAACCCGGCTCGAATTTGAGCGAGATCCTGAATCTCAATGTCGGCAGCGTGAACATCAACGACACACAGGGCAACCCGTTTCAGCCGGACGTCAATTTCAGGGGATTCAGCGCGTCACCCATCCTCGGGACCCCTGCCGGCATGTCGGTATTCGTGGACGGCGTGCGCGTCAACGAGGCGTTCGGCGATACCGTGAATTGGGACCTGATTCCAAAATCCGCCATTGCCAGCATCACACTGCTGCCCGGGTCCAATCCCGTATTCGGACTCAACACGCTGGGCGGCGCGCTCGCGATCAACACCAAAAACGGTTTTCAGTTCCCGGGCACCGAGTTGCGCGCGAATGGCGGATCGTTCGGGCGCCAGACTTATGAACTGGAAACCGGCGGGCACGGCGGACACGCGGACTATTTCATCACAGGCAACGTGTTCGACGACAGGGGCTGGGGACAACACAACCCGAGTCGCGTCAACCAGTGGTTTGCGCAAACAGGCGTTCAGGGAAATTCGACGCAACTCCAGGCCAGCTTTACCTACGCGGACACCCGGCTTGCGGGCAACCAGACGCTCCCTTTGTCGTTCTTCAATGACCCCTCGCAGGCTTATACCTTCCCGGACATCACCGCGAACCGATTGGCGTTTCTCAACCTGAAGGGCGCCCATACCCTTTCCGCCAATACTCAAATCGCGGCGAACGCCTATTACCGTTCGGTAACCACCAACATCTTCAACAGCAACATCAACGACAACTTCAATACCGGGCTGCCGCCCGGGTCCGGCAATCAACCCGCCTTCAATGCGATCAATAATATCGGCGAGAACCGGCGCGGCGGCTCGTTTCAGTTGACGGCACTTGGGGATCTGGCCAATCGCAAGAACAGTCTCACCGTCGGGCTCAGCTACGATCGCGGCAACATCGACTTCACGCAATTCAACCAGGAGGCGCCGCTTGCGCCCGACCGCGATACGGCGTCCGCCGCGAACCCGGTCCTGCGGACGAGCCTGCGCGCAACCACCGGGCATTACGGACTGTACATAACCGACACTTTTGCGCTGAACGAGAAAACCCATTTGACCGTGTCGGGACGCTACAACCGGGCGACGCTCGAACTGCAGGACCAGCTCGGCACGGCGCTCAACGGCAATCATCGTTTTCAGCGCTTCAATCCCGCGATCGGGCTCACTTATAACCCGGTGAACGTGCTTACCACCTATGTTTCCTATAACGAGGGGATGCGCGTCCCGACCCCCGTTGAGCTCACTTGTTCCGATCGCAATGCGCCCTGCAGTCTGCCCAATGCCTTTTCCGCCGACCCTCCACTCAATGCGGTGGTTTCGAAAACCCGGGAGGTCGGCGCGCGCGGGCGGTGGAGTGAGGGAATTGCGTGGAGCGCGGCGCTGTTCCGCACCGACCTCACCGATGACATCCAGTTCATCAGCAGCGGCGGCGGCGCCGCCAGCTCGGGGTATTTCCAGAACGTCGGGACAACGCGGCGCGCAGGACTGGAGCTAAGTCTGGATAATAAAATCGGCAAGCTGGATCTCAGCGCCCGTTACAGCCATATCAGCGCGACGTTCCGGACGCCGCTGATACTCAACAGCCCCAACAATTCAGCTGCCCGGCCGCTTCAATGTCCCGCCTGTACCGACATTCAAGTAACGCCGGGTAATCGCATTCCAGGCATCCCCCGCCACCTGTTGAAATTGCGGGCTGACTATCGGTTCGCCGATAACCTGTCGGCAGGCATGGGTCTGTTCGCTGCGGCCAGCCAGTACGCGCGCGGCGACGAAAACAACCTCGACGTTAACGGCCCGGTGCCGGGATACGCGGTCGTGAGCCTCGACGCGCGCTATAACCTTGCGCGCAATTTGGACCTGCTGGGAACAATAAACAATGTCTTCAATCGCCAATACCAGACGTTTGGCCTGCTCGGGCAAAACGTCTTTACGGCGCCCGGCCACGCGTTCGATTACACCGGCGCGAGTTTTCGTCCGGAACAATTCCGCGCGGCGGCGGCGCCGCGCGCGGCCTGGATCGGAATCGCGTATCGTTTTTCTTCCAGATAGAATAAAAAACCGCGGGCGCGGTTTTTTATTACTTGACAATCTGCAGCTTGGGCTTGCCGCCGTTGGTGGGCGGCGCCGGGGGGGATTCGGCAGCGGGGGTTGCAGCGCCGTCGGCCGGCGCCGCCGGCTCGGGCGGGAAAAACAGGCCCTGGTTGTTTTCGCGCGCGAAGATGCCGGTCACGGCCGCGACCGGGATTGAGCACTCGCGCGACACGCCGCTGAAACGCGCCGCGAACTGGATCGTGTCATCGCCGATGGTGAGCCGATGCGCCGCATCCTGGCCGACGTTGAGCACGATCTCGCCATTCTTCACGAACTCCAGCGGCACGCGCGTCTGGGCATCGACCTTGACCGACAGGTACGGCGTCAGCCCGCTGTCGCTGCACCACTCGTAGATGGCGCGGATCAGGTACGGCTTGGTTGAGCGGTCTTTCGGCATGGGCTATTTTCGCATCACCTTTTCCGACGCGGTCAGCGAATCGATGAACGCCGGCCGGCTGAACAGGCGCTCGGCGTATTTCATCAGCGGCGCTGCCTGCTTCGGCAGATGGATGTTGTAGTAGTCAAGCCGCCACAACAGCGGCACGATCGCGACGTCGAGCATCGAGAACTCGTCGCCGAGCATGTATTTCTGCTTGGCGAACACCGTCGCGAACTGCACCAGGTTATCGCGGATCGTGGCGCGCGACCTGTCGGCGTTGCGCTGGTTGCCTTTCTCGAGCGTCTCGACATGGCTGAACATCTCGTGCTCGAAGCGGAACAGGAACAGCCGCGCCCTGGCGCGCATCACCGGATCGGCCGGCATCAGCTGCGGATGCGGGAAGCGATCGTCGATATACTCGTTGATGATGTTCGATTCGTAAAGGATCAGGTCGCGCTCGACCAGCACCGGCACCTGGTTATATGGGTTCATCACCGCCAGATCTTCCGGCTTGTTGTGCAAGTCGACATCGACAATCTGGAAATCCATGCCTTTTTCGTACAGCACGTTGCGGCAGCGCTGGCTGAAAGGACAGGTAGTGCCTGAATAGAGGGTCATCATAATGGATTCGCCATGGGTAAGCGTGAACGGTGAACGGCGAACCGCAGGCGGCAAGCGGCTTTTTCCCGCTCACCGTTTACCATTTACCATTTACCGTTATCGGAATTTAATGTACGTCTTTCCAGTATTCTTTCTTCAACAGATACGCGAATATAAAAAGGATGCCAAGCAGCAGCAGCACGTAGATACCGATCTGCGTGCGTTCCAGGCGCGCCGGCTCGGCCATGTACGTCATGTAGTTGACGAGGTCGGCAACCAGCTTGTCGTATTCGAGCGGCGTCAGGGTTCCCGCGCTGCCGGGCTGGATGGTTTTCATCACCCAGCGCTTCACTTCCTTGCCGTCCTTGTCCTTGACGCTGATCTCGTCGACCCGCGCCACCGACTTGGCCTGCAGCAGCGCCGCGGCCGCATCATGCTGCGAGTTGAACTCCTGCACCTCGACCTGATGCTGGCCGTTCAGTTCCCACAGCACGTGCGGCATGCTGGAATTCTCGTACACGAGGTTGTTCCAGCCGGTCGGCCGCACGGAATCGCGGTAAAACGCGCGAAAATAGCTGTAGAGCCAGTCGGAGCCGCTGCCCGCCTCCGAGCTGCGCGAACGCGTAATCACGCTGATGTCCGGCGTCGGGATATTAAATAATTGGCCGGCCTCGCGCGTACTCAGCGCCACTTTCATCGGCTCGCCGACCTTGACGCCGGTAAAGATCAGGTTGTCCCTGATCTGGTCATCGGAAAGGCCAAGGTCGCGCAGCCGGTTGTAGCGCATGTAGCTCGCGCTATGACAATTGAGGCAGTAGTTGACGAATACCCGCGCGCCGCGCTGCAGCGACACCAGGTCGTTGAGATCAACCGGCGCTTTCTGCAGCTTCGCGCCTTCCGCCGACGCCAGCGCCGCGAGCGGCGTGAGCAGCGCAACCAGAACGGTGGCGCGGGCCAGATTTTTCGCGAATTTCATTACCATGTCACCCTCTCCGGCACCGGCTTGCATTTATCCATCGTCGAATACCACGGCATCAGCAGGAAGAACAGGAAGTAAAGCGCCGTGCATACCTGCGAAATGATGGTGCCGATGTCAGTCACCGGCTGCGTGCCGAAATAGCCGAGCACCACAAACGCGATCACGAACACCGCCAGTGCGCTCTTGAAAATCGGCCCCTTGTAGCGGATCGACTTGACCGGGCTCAGGTCGAGCCACGGCAGCGGAATGAAGATCATCACCGCCACGCCCATCAGCACCACGCCCCAGACCTTGGGTTCGAACACGTAGAAGGCGACCAGCAACGCGGCGCCGGCCGCGACCGACGCCAGCCTGACCAAGTTGTTGCGGACACTCAGCACGATCAGCGCCACCATGCCGATCACGCCGGCGCCCAGCACCCACATGAAGGTTTCAGTAGTCGCGCGCAGGATCGAGTAATACGGCGTGAAGTACCACAGCGGCGCGATATGCGTCGGCGTGCGCAGCGGGTCGGCCGGGATGAAATTGTTGTATTCGAGGAAGTAGCCGCCCATCTCCGGAACGAAGAACACGCAGATCGCGAACACGATCAGGAACACCGCCGCGCCGAGCGTATCCTTGACCGTGTAGTACGGATGAAACGGGATGCCGTCGAGCGGGATGCCGCTGGCGTCCTTCTTCTCCTTGATCTCGATGCCGTCGGGGTTGTTCGAACCGACCTCGTGCAGCGCGAGTATGTGCGCCGCCACCAGCCCCGCCAGCACCAGCGGGATCGCGATCACGTGGAATGCGAAGAAGCGATTCAAGGTCGCATCCGACACCACGTAATCGCCGCGGATCCAGACCGCGAGCGTCGGCCCGACGAGCGGTATCGCGTCGAACAGGTTGACGATCACCTGCGCGCCCCAGTACGACATCTGGCCCCACGGCAGCAGGTAGCCGAAGAACGCTTCGGCCATCAGGCACAGGAAAATCACCATGCCGACTATCCAGATCAGCTCGCGCGGCTTGCGATACGAGCCATACAGCAGACCGCGGAACATGTGCAGGTAGACGACGAGGAAGAACATCGATGCGCCGGTCGAGTGCATGTAACGGATGACCCAGCCGCCCCACACGTCGCGCATGATGTACTCGACCGACGCGAACGCCTGCGCCGCGTCGGGCTTGTAGAACATGGTGAGGAAAATGCCGGTGACAATCTGCATCACCAGCACCAGCAGCGCAAGCGAGCCGAAGTAGTACCAGAAATTGAAGTTCTTCGGCGCATAGTATTCTGACAGATGTGCTTTATAGGTCGCCAGCAGCGGAACGCGCCGCTCGACCCAGCTAAGAATGCCGGCGAACGGACCGGTCGCGGCAACGGGTTGCTTTTCGGCAGCGGCCATGCTCACGCCCCCTTCTTGTCGTCGCCGATCAGGATCCTGGAGTCAGACAGGTACATATGCGGCGGCACCTTGAGGTTGTCAGGCGCCGGTTTGTTTTTGTAGACGCGACCGGCCAGGTCAAAAAGCGCGCCGTGGCAGGGACAATAAAAGCCGCCTTTCCAGTCCGGATCGAAAGATTCCCTGCCCGGAGTGAACTTGTCCTGCGGCGAGCAGCCGAGATGCGTGCAGCTTCCCACGACGACGAGATATTCCGGCTTGATGGACCGGAATTCGTTTTTCGCGTAGGCGAGGTTCACGTCACCGGGTTTGCGCTCGCTATTAGGATCGGCAACCTTGTTGTCATCGGCCTTGATCGCTGCAAGCATCTCCTTGGTTCGATGCAGGATCCACACCGGCTTCCCGCGCCATTCGATGATCTTCTTTTCGCCTGGGGCAAGATTGCTGATGTCGATCTCGACCGAAGCTCCCATGGCCTTGGCGCGCTGCGAAGGAAGCATGAAGGCGGCAAACGGAGTCGCCATACCCGCGGCCGCCACGCCGCCCGCGCAAGTGGCGCCTATGACGAGATTGCGTCGGCGGCGACTCACGCCCTGATTATCGCTCATGAAGGGCCCTTTCCTGTTAGGTGTAGAATGGTTCAGGTGCAGAATTGTCAAAAACGCCGAATTATACCGAATTGCGTCTCCTGATCCAAATTTTTGCGGACAACTTATTGTAGCCATTCCGAATTTCTGATAAGAAGAGCGGGTTTGTTGCAGTTATCCGTGTCGGCACCAGAATCGCCTGTGGCAGCCCCGGCAGTAGGTCAACCGGGGCAGGGCGGGCGCGTTAAGCGGTTAATGGCAAGGCAAGGGCCTGCGTGGGTTTGTGCTCGCCACGGGTCTTTCGCGCCAAGGCTGAATTTATCCAATCGAAAGTGCTTGATTAACGTGAAAGGAGAATGAAATGAAGGAAGTAGTTGTTGCACTCGCGGTTATGGCGCTGCTGGTGTCCGCAGGTCCGGTCGCAGCCGCGGAAGGAAAGGCCGTGTACGACAAAACTTGCGCGGCCTGCCATAACAACATGGCCCCGAAGTTGGGTGACAAAGCCGCATGGGCACCCCGTATCAAGCTGGGAGCGGATGCGTTGATGGCCTCGGTGGTCAAGGGCAAAGGGGCGATGCCGCCGAAGGCCGGTTCTNNAATCCCGCGATATAGTCTGCGACCGCGTGGATTTCGTCGTCGCTCATCTTTGCGGCAATGACGCGCATCATCTTATTCGCGTCGTTGGCGCGCTCGCCGGTGCGGAACGCTTTCAACTGTATCTCGGTGTACTCGGCAAACTGACCCGCGAGGCGCGGGTACTGCGCCGGTATGCCACCGCCATTGGAGCCGTGGCAGGCCGCGCAAGCGGCCAAACCTTTGGCAGCGTTGCCGCCGCGATACATATCTCGTCCCAACGCAAGCGTTTCCTTGCTTTTGCCAACGCCGCCTTTGGATTTCTGGCCAGAGTAATACGCGGCCACATTTTGCATGTCGGCTTCCGACAGGTTAGCCGCCATAGCGAACATCACGGCGCTCTTGCGCTCGGAGTTGGCCTTGAAATTTACCAACTGCTTTTGGTGGTATTCCACAATCTGGCCGGCGATCTTCGGATTGGCCGGGGATGTGCTGTTGCCGTCTTCGCCGTGGCAGGCAAAACAAACCTGTTTGGCAATCGTCTGGCCCTTAGCGATATCCGGTTTAGCTGGAACTTGCTGCGCCTGAGCGCTTACCGCGGACACGATAAGGCCAAACAGCACTAGCGCACTTTTCATGTGAACTCCCACAAAATTAGAACAATGAACGCGGCCGGGGGGCACGTAAGAATCATTATTCTACCTCGTTCATTATGTTGATGGCATCCGAATGGTCATGGAGTACATGACCGGCCCGCTCCAAGGCGAGCTGTGAGCGCACTTTTCCGATATATTGTCACGCACGTCAGCGGGTCTCGGTACACATGGTCAGGCATCTCACTATTTTCG
>PLYS01000196.1:17473-17743 GCA_003153455.1 Betaproteobacteria bacterium
TCGAACTGCGGCCGACGCAATAGCCGCCCGGGACACCACCCAACAATAGCAATAACCACAACCGGCTCGCCGCCTCGAGCAGCGCGACATCGATGCGCGATCCGCTTCAAGGATAGATCACCTGCACGTTTTCGGGCCGCAACCATTCCCGCAGCGACTGCATCAGAGCGTCGTCCAGCCTGACGCGCCAGTCCTCGCCCAGGCGCATTTCGCAACTGGCCGCGTCATTGTGGTAGCAAACGCAGACCGGGCAGGTGCCGTTGCGGTAGG
>PLYS01000646.1 GCA_003153455.1 Betaproteobacteria bacterium
CCGGTGATGCTTCGATCATTGTGAATTTCGGTGTGCCGGCGAGTGACGGCGGTGCGGCGATCACCGGATATTCGGCCACCTGCACATCCTCCAACGGGGGTGTCCCCGGCTCGAACATCGGTGGCGCCAGTGCGACATCGATTCGGGTAGGTGGGCTGACCAATGGCAAGAGCTATACTTGTACGGTGACGGCGAGCAACTCGGTGAGTCCGGGGCCGGCATCTGCACCGTCTAACGCAGTAACGCCATTCGATTTAACGCCGATTTTATTTCTTCTGTTGGACTGAGGGAATCCGAGGGGTTCGTCGTGGTACAGTTCCAGCGCTTGCGTAATCAACAGCTGGCCCAATTCCTGGAAGATGTGGAAATCGCGCACCTCGTTCGCATCGGCCAACGTCAAACGCGCGACGCGATGCTGGATGCCCATGTGGTAAAGCCGCTTGCCTTGGGAGCTGAGGCAAGCCTCCACATCGCGCAAGGAATCGCGGTGAGTCAGTTGCGCGTAGGTCATGCACAGCAGTTGGCTCCACACCGGAAACCGGCGCACGTGCCAGTTGCCCTGATAGCGCTCGATNNTGGTCGCGAGTTCGAATCTCGCACCGCCTACCATCAACATCAAGGGGTTGCGGAAATGCAGCCCCTTTTGTTTTTTCCGTTGTCTGCCGTTTTTGATGTTCGATTGACCCAAGTCAAAAAGGCTGCTCCGTTTTTTTGTAATCCGCCGCGATCAATGCGATGCGCCGTTAGCCTTACATGATCGCTAGGCACAAGGGGCAAACGCCATTTGATGTCCTGATTTCATTTTAGTTGTCCGGTGGGACATTTAGCGGCGAAAAAAGACCGTCGATGTCCCGTTATTCTGAGTTTGAGCGCGTAATGCCGCGGTCCTGCATACGTAGTCCATCAACTTTTCATCGCTGGTATCCGGGATCGCGGTTTCGAAGATCGCCTTCCCCGGGCTGACGCCCCAGCTGTATACCGGTTCCCCCTTACCCAGTTCTTCACTGTAAAAAATTGTTTGCACCAGTGCCGCGGTGCGCTCTGCACAATTGTGACGAGTCAGACTTATGATCGAGCGGTACTCCCTGTAAGGGTAAAGCTCCATTTTTTGTTTTTCCAGGTAATTCCACATTCCCCATATTTCCCAATTTGACCCTGCGCGGACAAGACTATCGTCACTGAGATACCATATTTTCTTTTCATGATTCGAAAACGGAAACCAACGATCGGCCACTAATTGGCAGCCCACGGATTCGCTTTGAATGTTGGTGTACCTGATATTGCCATTTTGACCCGTGCATTTCCAGAAACCGCCAATCAGCTCTTTCTGGCCCCAGGTTTGCGCACTGGTCAGCGCCAAAACCGCTGCCAGGAAAAGTCTACGCACGGGTTCCCCGTTTTCCACATCGTCGTGAAACACGACCGCGCCCACCGTCACTTCGCATAGGTCTCGACGCGCATCGGCGGATTGCCGATCTCGGCCAATCGCCCATCCTCGGCCATGATCTGCACGAAATTCTCCAGCGCGTGAAGCATGGGGGGCATTCCGAAGTTGACGCACGTCTGGAAAATAACTTCCATGACCTCGCGTGGCGAGGCCCCGTTCCGCATGGCGCCGCGTATGTGTCCCCGCGCCTGCGTTGCTTCGCCCACCGCCAAACAGTCGCCAACCATGCACAGCAGGCGTGTCTTGTCGTCCACGATGCCGCGGCTGTACATGCCCTGGTAGCAGAACTTCACCCACAGGCCGGCGAACTCGGGGTCCATCGTGTCCAGCCATGCCAGGACGTTCAGGTGGTGGCGCGGCCGCATGGTGAGCCCACGCCCGGCCGCGAGCCAGCCGTGACGCTGCATGAGGTCGGCGCAGCGGGGATCAGCCACGTCGTCCGGGTGCCAGGTTCGCCGCTCTTCGTCATAGGAACGCGTGCGGTCATTCCCGTCCGGCGGGAGTTGGGAGGCCCGCAACTCCTCGAGCAGACCCAGTTCCCCGGCAATCCGATGAAATACCTGGATCGCCGGCTCGACCGTCGTATGTCCGCCGTAGACCACGCACTGCAGGATGATCTCCAGAATCTCGCGAGACGCGACGCCGGCAGCCAGGGCGGCGCGCACGGTGTCCTCGAGCGTAGCGTGGCTCTTCGCCATCGTGTACTGACCGACCAGCACGAGCAGCCGGGTGCGTGTGTCCAGCGCCGGCCTCCGGCTCATCCCCGTGACAGCGAAGTCGAGCCAGAGCTGCGTGAAGTTCTGATCGAGGCTGTCACGCTGTGCGACGCGCCGCTCGAAGGTTTGCGGCTGAATCTTGAGACCGGCGTTGAAGGCGTTGGCGCCGTATTTGGCACGAAGATCGGAAGCGGACATTTCGACGATCCTTTCTATTCAATCAAACGGGAGTAGCACGGCGAACGTCAATACGCGGTAAGCCCGCCATCCAGAAGCAGCGTGTGCCCGGTGATGTACGCGGCCTGGGGGCTCGCCAGGTAGCATACCGCTGCCGCAACTTCCTCGCTGGTTGCGGAGCGGTGTAGCGGAATACGGCTGTGGACTGATTCGAGGTACTTCTGATCGGTGGACGTTGTCGCGCGCAACGGCGACCCGCTTGCGACTCGACCCGGCGCAATCGCGTTGACGCGAACGCCATGCGCCGCCCACTCGATCGCCAGCATCTTGGCCATATGGATCATAGCGGCCTTGGATATGCCGTAGACCGAGCGCTCGGCAACGCCGATGACCCCGTGGGTCGAGGCCATGTTTATGATGCAACCCGGCCGCCCGCAGCCGATGAGATGCCGGCCCATCTGCTGGCTCATGAAGAAAGTTCCGGTCACGTTGGTCCGGATTACCGCGTCCCACTCCGCGGGGGTGACCTCCAACGCCAGCCTGCGCAGCGTAATCCCGGCATTATTGACCAGCACGTCTACACGGTGGAGAGCATTGATGACCCCCGCCATGGCTTGCTCGATGCTGGATTGCGAACGCAGATCGAGTGCGACCGGCGCTACGCGAGCGCCCATGGCTTCGAGCTGCGTCACGACGTTCGAGAGGTTTTCGATGCGCGTCGCGGCAACCGCCACGTCGAAGCCATCGCGGGCCAGCGCCAGCGCGGTTGCGGCGCCGATCCCGTATGACGCCCCGGTGACGAAAGCCACCGGGCGGCCCGCGGGTTTCTGCTCCTGCATCAAGGATATCCGGCGAGACGCGAGCTCATGCCGC
>PLYS01000376.1 GCA_003153455.1 Betaproteobacteria bacterium
GGAATTTGGGTGGCCGCCGGGGCCGATCATTTCCGGATCACAGTCGATGGTGGTTGAGTTCATACATATTGACGCACAATTTCTTGAAGAATATGGCTCTGTGGATGTTCCGGTAATCAAGGCAATGGATCACCTTTTTCTTGTCGTTGCCAAGAAGAACAATTTGCCACTGGTCACCTGGGACAAGCAGATGATTGCTGCCGGCGCAGAATGCGGCGTGAATGTCTCCAATCCAACGGACTGGATGCAGCAGAAACAACGTGGCCAACAATCAAATGCACCGGACGCCTTCAGCGCGCGGTGATTTGTACGTTGGCCGCAATCGCAATGAGCGCCGCCCAGTTACTAGCTGTTGTCGAAGTGCCCCGCGACGACCGAGTACGTTGCCAAGCTGCTGGCTGCAATCACTCGATGTTTCGCCGCATTCATGTCGTGTATGAGAACTCCTTCGTGAAAATGCGGGCTAACATGGCGACCGAGAGGGATGGCCTGCAAGCTGCGCCCGCAGGTTGCGTTGCAGCCGTGGCTATGATCGCGATACTGTTTGGCTGTGGCCCGGCTATCGCGCAGAGCGGCGATGCTGCCAAGACCTACCCGAATCGCCCGGTACGGGTCGTCAATCCGTCCTCCCCGGGTGGCGGGGGAGACATCATGGGCCGCCTCGTCGCGCAGCAGCTCACGAAAAGCCTCGGCCAGAATTTCATCATCGACAATCGGCCCGGGGCCGCGAACATCATTGCGACCGAGATCGTCGCCAAGGCGCCGCCGGATGGCTATACCCTGCTCATCGGGACCAGCAGTACTTTCGTGACCAATCCGCTGATTTACGCCAAGCTGCCGTATAGTCAAAAGGACTTCGAGGCGATCAGCATCATCAGTCACGCCCCTCTCATCTTGTCGGTGCACCCATCGGTGCCGGCGCATAATCTCGTTGAGTTGGTGGAACTGGCGAAAGCGCGCCCCGGCCAGCTCTCCTACGCGTCCTTTGGCATCGGCAGTTCCTCGCACCTCGCCGGAGAAATGTTCCAGCAGATGACGAAGACCAGGCTCGTCCATGTGCCGTACAAGGGCAGCGCCCCGGGCATGGCTGACCTTGTGGCCGGACATATCACCATGGCATTCGACACCGCGGCGGCCTCCATGCCCCATATCCAATCGAGGCGGATTCGAGCGCTGGGGGTTGCGGCGCCTAAACGGCTTGCGATGATCGCCGACGTGCCGACGCTCGGTGAACTTGGCCTCGCTGGTTTCGAGATCAGCGGTTGGTACGGTGTGCTCGCACCAGCAGGCACGCCGCGGGACATCGTCGCGAAACTGCACGGCGAAATCGTCGCGGCGTTGAAGCTCGCCGCGATTCAGCAGCGGATCGCCGATCTGGGCGGCGAGGTGATAGGCAACACCCCGCAGGAATTCACCGCGCAAATCATGCGCGAGCGCGAGAAGTGGGGAGGGGTCGTGAAGGAGGCTGGAATCAAGGCGGAGTAGGCTCATCGGCCGTTGCCACCGCGCGCAGTTCATCGACGGCGTCGGGATTGACCAGGGAACTGAGGTCGCCTAATTCCGTGTCCGACAACACCGCTCGCACCAGCCGGCGCATGATTTTCTCGTTGCGCGTCTTGGGCAAAGCAGCTACCAGCAACACACGCTTGGGACGGTACGGCGCGCCGAAACGCGTCGCGACTGCCGCGGCGATTTCGCGGCGCAAGCGTTGACTGTCTTCGGTGGGCGCCGAAGGCACGCAGACGCACGCGAGCGCCGCTCCGGTGATACTGTCCGGCACGCCGACCACCGCGGCCGCCGCCACCAGTCCCGATTCGAGCAGCACCGATTCGATTTCCGCCGGCCCGGTGCGCTTGCCCGCGATCTTGATCGTATCGTCGGAGCGTCCGAGCATGTACCACAGGCCGTCGGCGTCGCGTCGCGCGAGGTCGCCCTGCACCCACACGCCGGGAATCTTCTGCCAATAGGTTTCGAGGTAGAGCTGTGGGTTTCGCCACAGCCCGCGTGTCAGCCCGATGGAAGGCACGCGCAGCACCAGTTCACCCATCTGGCCCGGCGGACACGGCCGGCCTTCGGGGTCGACGATATCGGCGCCTGAACCCGGCACGGGGCCGCCGAACGCGCAGGGTTTGAGCGGCCGGTGGAAGGACCCGATCAGGATGGCGCCTCCGCATTCGGTCCCGCCGCCATAGTTGAGGATCGGAATGCGGCGGCCGCACACATGCTCGAAAAACCACAACCACGCAGCTTCGTTCCACGGCTCGCCTGCGCTCACGGTCGCGCGCAGCGACGACAGGTCGTGGCGCTGCACGAGATCCACAGGCTGCCGCATCATCTGCCGCACTGCGGTCGGCACCGTGCCGTACAGCGTGACGCCGTGAGTTTCGATCAACCGCCACTGCCGCCCGAGGTCGGGATAATCGGGAGTGCCTTCTGCAAGGACGAGAGTCGCGCCTAGCAGTGGCGCGCTCGCCACGATTTTTGTTCCGGCGACCCAGCCGATATCGCTCAACCACATCAGGCGGTCGCCGGCCTTGAGGTCGAGGCACAGGCCCACGTCAAGCAGGTTCTTGCCGATTACGCCGCAATGCGTATGGACGGTGCCTTTCGCCCTGCCGGTCGTGCCCGAGGTGTACATCAGCATTACCGGCGCGTCCGCGGGCATGATCTCGGTCGGCGCTTCAGCCGGCTGGGCGCGCACCAGCTCCGCCCACCACACATCGCGGCCGTGCTGCATCGGAGCTTCGCTCCCACCGTGTTTCAACACCACGATATGTCGCAGCGAGGGCACGCGCAATGCCGCCTCATCGAGCACCGCTTTCATCGCGACACGCTTGCCGCGCCGCCATCCGCTGTCGACCGTGATGACCGCTTTGGCGTCGCTGTCTAGAAGCCGGTCGGAAATCGGCTGGGGACCAAAGCCGGAGAAAAGCGGCATTACAATCGCGCCGATCTTGGCGATCGCGAAGTAGGCCGCCGCGATCTCGGGCACCATCGGCATGTAA
>PLYS01000397.1:0-12004 GCA_003153455.1 Betaproteobacteria bacterium
ATCACGCCGTCGCTCGAGGAAATGGCGCACAATGCGCGCGAAATGCAGCGCGAGGGCTTCGACATTCCGCTCTTGATCGGGGGCGCCACGACGTCGCGCGTCCATACCGTGGTCAAGATCGTGCCCGGCTATCACGGCCCGGTGATCTGGGTACCGGATGCGTCGCGCTGCGTGAGCGTATGCAGCAATCTGCTGTCGGACGAACTCAAGGACAGCTATCTGGCCGGGGTGCGCGCCGAATATGCGCGCATCAAGACGCAACATGAAGGAAAAAAAGGCCCGGGCCCGATGCACAAGCTCGCCGATGCGCGCAAGCACGGCTTGAAAACCGACTGGAGCGCCTACGTGCCGCCGGCGCCGTCGTTTGTCGGCGTCAAGCAGTTGAAGAACTACGATCTTGCCGGGATCGCCGAGTACATCGACTGGGGGCCGTTCTTCCAGACCTGGGAGCTCGCGGGTTCGTATCCGAAGATTCTCGACGACGAAATCGTCGGCGTCGAAGCGCGCAAGGTGCTCGCCGATGGCAAAGCCATGCTCAAGAAAGTTATCGACAGCAAGTGGCTGACCGCAAATGCGGTGTTCGGCATCTTCCCCGCCAACAGCGTGAACGAAGGCGACGACATCGAGATTTACGCCGACGAAAAGCGCGATCGCACGCTGATGACGTGGCACAACCTGCGCCAGCAGAACGTCAAGCCCGCCGGACGGCCCAATCTGTGCCTCGGCGACTTCATCGCGCCGAAAGGCGCGGGCATCAAGGACTATATCGGCGCGTTCGCGGTCACCGCCGGCATCGGCATCGAGAAGCGCGTGAAGGCGTTCGAGGACCGGCACGACGACTACAACGCGATCATGCTGAAAGCGCTCGCCGACCGCCTGGCCGAAGCGTTCACCGAACTCTTGCACCAGCGTGTACGCAAGGAATTCTGGGGTTATGCGAAAGATGAGAACCTCGACAACGCAGCTCTGGTCGCCGAGAAATATCGGGGTATCCGCCCCGCACCAGGCTACCCTTCGTGCCCCGACCATATCGAGAAGGGCGCGTTGTTCGAATTGTTGCGCGCGCCCGAGGTCGGCATCACGCTGACCGAAAGCTATGCGATGTACCCGGCGTCGTCCGTGAGCGGCTTCTACTTTTCGCATCCGGAATCGACCTATTTCGCAGTCGGCAGGATCGAGCGCGACCAGGTCGAAGATTACGCGCGGCGCAAAAACATGCCGCGCGTCGAAGTCGAGCGCTGGCTCGCGCCCTATCTCGCTTACGACAATGCGCCGGCGCCGGCCGTGAACACAGNNAATCACCAATCACTGTTTTTCTGCGGCCGAACCGCTTTAAATGCACATCCACATTCTCGGCATCTGCGGCACTTTTATGGGCGGCATCGCGGCGATCGCCAAGGCCGCCGGCCACCGCGTGACCGGCTGCGACGTGAATGTATATCCACCGATGAGCACGCAGCTCGAGGCGCAGGGCGTTGCACTGATCGAAGGCTATGATGCTGATCAGCTGAGCCTCAAGCCCGACGTGTTCGTGATCGGCAACGTGGTGAGCCGGGGCAATGCGCTGATGGAGGAAATCCTCAACCGCGGCCTGTCTTATGTTTCGGGGCCGCAGTGGCTTGCCGGGAACGTGCTGCGGGGCAGGTGGGTGCTGGCGGTTGCCGGCACGCACGGCAAGACCACGACCGCCGCGATGCTGGCGTGGATACTCGAGTACGCCGGGCTCAAGCCCGGATTCCTGATCGGCGGCGTGCCGCGGAACTTCGGCCTTTCGGCGCGGCTTGGCGCCGCGCCGTTCTTCGTCATCGAGGCCGATGAATACGACACCGCGTTCTTCGACAAGCGCTCGAAGTTCGTGCACTACTCGCCGCGCACCGCGGTTCTCAACAACCTCGAATTCGACCACGCCGACATTTTTCCCGACCTCGCCGCGATCGAGACCCAGTTCCATCATCTGGTGCGTACCTTGCCCGGCAACGGGCTGATCGTCGCCAACCGCGGTGATGCCGCAATCAAACGAGTTCTGGAGCGAGGCTGCTGGACGCCGGTCGAAAAATTCGGCGCCCCCGACGGCTGGCAGGCCGGCGCGCAGGATGCCTCCGGACGCTTCGCGGTGACCTTCAACGGCAAGCCGCAGGGCGTGGTGCAGTGGGACTTGCTCGGCGAACACAATCAATTGAATGCGCTGGCTGCGATCGCCGCGGCGCGTCATGCTGGCGTTCCCGTGACCGATGCGATCGCTGCGCTTGCCGAATTCAAAAACGTGAAGCGAAGAATGGAAGCGCGCGGCACGGTGAACGGCATCACGGTCTATGACGACTTCGCGCACCATCCGACCGCGATCCGCGCCACGCTTGCCGGACTGCGCAACAAGGTCAATGCTGCACGAATAATCGCCGTGCTCGAGCCGCGCTCGAATACGATGAAGCTCGGCGTGATGAAAGATGAACTCGCATCCAGCCTCGCTGGCGCCGACCGCGTGTTCTGCTTTGGCGCGGAGTTGGGGTGGGACCCTGCCGCCGCGCTCGCGCCGCTCGGCGCCAAGGCCGAAATCCATCGCGATATCCTGCAGCTCGTCGCGGCGATTGCCGCCGCTGCAAAATCCGGCGACCATGTGCTGATCATGAGCAACGGCGGCTTCGGCGGCATTCACGATAAACTGCTGGCGCGACTGGGAGGAGTGCATGGCTGACAACGTGCACGACCTGGCGCTGATCATCAAGTCGCGTGACGCAAGCGCAGGCTAATTCTTAAACATCGACTACCGGCCAGATGCGTGTTCCCACCGCTGGAGAGCGCGGCGCATGAGTCAGTTGCGGGCGCACCCGCCCCATCCAGGTGTCAGGGTCATGCGCTTGTGCTTCGTGCGGTCCAAAGTATCTCTCGCGCAAATCCAGCGACACGAATTCGTGGAGTATTGCGTGCTTGTATGCTCCGACCGTGGCGAGCATTTTGCGCGCGCCTATGCAGCCGGGTAATCCGGCAAGCAACGGCAGCCGCTGCTGCGCGTACCACCCACCCAGATCGTCTTCGACCGCAGGGCTGGCGGCGTTGTAATTGCCCATCTGGATTACCGGCCCGGGCGTCATGCCGGGGCCGCGTTGCGCCACATCGGGTCCATCCACGCGAGTCTCTTCGGCAAGAATGCAGGCAGACGACTGTCGGCGCATACCCATCATGCGCTTGGTCTCGGCGCTCTGGCGCTGAATCAGCTGGCCGGGACTCGGATTCAAAAACGTGTGTGCCGTGATGCCGCCGAACAGCCCCAGGTAGGACTTGCTTCCGCCACCATGCCCGAGTTCGTAGTGCGCTGCCCACAGGTAACCCGGGCGCGACAGCTTGTCGGGAATATGCACGTGGTGGAACCAATCCAGATACTCGGATTTATGCTCGTCGGCAAGTTCGTACCATATTCCCCATATTCCGTGGTCGCGCGGGAGCGCGGTGGTGGTTGGTTTGTCCATTTCGCGATGGTTGACCGAAAAACTTCGAATGACAGACTATTGTAAATCAAGCAAACTTCGCCGCCATGAATACTCTCGCGCAAGCCGTTTCCCGCCCCGATGGGTTTTCCCGCGCCGTGAGCCTCTTGTTGAACATCGGCCATGGTATCGACCACATGTTCCTGCTGATTTTCGCCACGGCCGTCGCTGCGATCGCCGTCGAATTCGGGTATTCGAACTGGACGGACCTCATGCCGTACAGCGTGGGCGCGTTTGCCCTGTTCGGCCTCGGCGCGCTGCCCGCCGGCCGCCTCGGCGATTTGTGGGGCCGCCGCGTCATGATGATCATTTTTTTCACTGGCATCGGGGCCGCCGCGCTGCTGGTTTCGCTGACGCAGAACGCCTGGCAACTGGCGGCTGCGCTGACGCTGCTCGGTGCCTTCGCCGCGATCTACCATCCGGTGGGCATCCCGATGCTGGTGCAGAACGTTTCCAATCCGGGGGCCGTGATCGGCATCAATGGACTCGCGGGAAATCTCGGGATCGCGGTTGCCGCGCTTGTGACCGGCTTGCTGATCAAGTGGATCGGCTGGCGCGCCGCGTTTGCGATACCCGGAGCTATCACAGTCGTGTGCGCAATCGTTTTCGCGAACCTGTGCCCCCCCCCGGGAGGTCGATGCGCC
The DNA here is from genome assembly GCA_003153455.1 of Betaproteobacteria bacterium. Classification (GTDB taxonomy): domain Bacteria; phylum Pseudomonadota; class Gammaproteobacteria; order Burkholderiales; family SG8-41; genus PALSA-1004. The sequence continues at coordinate 4,127 of PLYS01000397.1, forward strand.
GTCCACGCGCAAGGGGGGCAAGGCCAAGGTGGCGCTGTCGCCCGCGCTGTTGGCGCGGGTGTTTCTGGTCATGACGGCTGCGGCGGTCGCGAGCAGCCTGCTCTTCAACTTCACGACGAATGGCAACGCGCAGCTCCTGAACCAGGGTTTTCTGGGCGTAATCGAAGACCCGGCTGTCCTGGGCGCGCTGCTGGCGTTGATCTACACCGTTGCGTCGTTCGCGCAAATCGTCGTCGGACGGCTGATCGACAGCATGCCTTTCAAGCCGCTGCAGCTATGGATGTCCGTGGCTCAGATACCGCTGCTGATCTTCGCCGCGCACACGCAGGACTGGTGGCTGTTCGTGGCCCTGCTCGTGGTCATGGTATTCATCTTCGGCTCGATCCCGTTTACCGACGCCATGATCGTGCGCTACGTCGATGACCGGCTGCGCTCGCGCGTGGCCGGCATGCGGCTCACGGTGTCATTCGGCATCAGCTCGCTCGCCGTATGGCTGCTCGGGCCGATGGTGAAAGAGATCGGATTTTCCTCGGCACTGTGGATCATGGCCGGCATCGCTGCGATCAAGGCCGCGATCGTGCTGCTGCTGCCGGACGAACCGGCGGCCGCGCAGACATGATTTGTCCTGAAGCCAGCCGCATTGTTTAGGTCTAACCGCCGCTCAACGCCTGCACGATCACTACTTCATCGGTCGCGTTGAGCGGCTGCGACAGGTCGCGCACCTGCTCGCCATTGACGAAGATGCGGATGTGGCGCCGTATCTGGTCCTGCTCGTCGATCATGCGGAAGCGAATCCCGGGATACAGGCGGTCCAATTCGGCGAGGACGGCGCCGAGCGTCGCGCCGTTCGCCTCGACTTCCCCTTTTTCGGTGTACGAACGCAGCGCGCCGGGTATCAGCACCTTCATCGGGAACGCGCGCGCCTAAGCAAATTGCGCCGCTTCGACGGCGTAGATCTCGGGAAGATGCCGCGCGATGCAGCTCCACTTGCGACCTTCATCGCGGCTCATCCACAGTTCTCCGCTGGTCGTGCCGAAGTACAGGCCCACCGGATCCTGAGCGTCTCCTGTCATCGCCTGGCGCTTCACGGTCCACCACGCCTGGCTTTTGGGCAGGCCGGAGTCGAGACGCTGCCACGTCTTGCCGGCGTCGCGCGTCGTATAAACCGCGGGCTTGCCGTCCGGGCTCGTGCGCGGCCACACCGTGGTGCCGTCCATCGGAAACACCCACACGGTCTTGTCGTTGCGCGGATGCACCACCAGCGGAAAGCCGATGTCGCCGACCTTCTTCGGCATACTCCTGCCGATGCGCACCCACGCGCTGTTCGGCCCGTCGCGCCGGTAGATGCCGCAGTGGTTCTGTTGATACAGGCGGTCCGGGTTGCTCGGACAAATCCGGATGCAATGCGGGTCGTGGAAAGTCGGGTCGGCGGGATCGAAACCCCCGACCACTTCGAGCCCCTGCACAATCAGTTTCCACGTGCTCCCGCCGTCCACCGACTCGTGCACGCCGCCGCCCGACATCGCGAAATACAAATGCGCGGGATCGCGCGGATCGACGATGATCGAGTGCAGCTTCGGGCCATCGGGCGTGCCGTCCTGCACAGTGCCCATCCATTTGCGGTACAGCATATCGTCATTGACCGGCGAGAAGGGTTCCCAGGTGACGCCACCGTCGCCCGAGCGGAAGAGTCCCTGTGGCGAAGTCCCCGCGTACCAGACGTTCGGCTCGTCGCGATGACCCGGCGTGAGCCAGAACGTGTGATCGACCGTGCGGCCTTTTTCGCCCGCGGGTGCCTTGGCGAAAGCTGGCGGGCGCGTGGCTTCCTTCCAGGTGCGGCCGCGATCGGTGGAACGAAACACCGTCGGGCCGAGGTGACCGGTCCTGGTTGCGGCCAGCAGTGTTCGCCCGTCGCGCGGATCGAGCGCGAGATGACTGACGACGTTGCCGAGAAAGTGAGGTCCATCGGCGCGCCAGTTTTTGCGCGCCGCATCGCCGTGAATGAGCCATGCGCCTTTGCGCGTGGCGACCAGCACCACCACCGGGCGCGGAGATTTTGCACGAGGCGTTGCGGGCCGCTTGCGACTTGCTGCTTTCGTGTTGTTGCGTGTCATGAACTCCTCCTTTGAAGTATTATTCGCTGCCGTGCGGCGCTAGTTTAAACGAGGTCGACATACCTTTCCGTCGAGGGGTGTGAATGCCTTGAAACCCGCATGGGAATCGGCTTGCGAGGCCGATTGTGCCATGCAGTCGTGGCTTGCCCTCCGTTGCAGAAATTCTGCCATACTGCAATCCATGAAAGCCAATGTCACCGTCACCAGCCGTGGCGTGATCACCTTGCCGGCCAAACTGCGTCAGGCACTTGGACTGAAGGCCGAAGACCATCTTATCGCTGAAACTACGCCGGAGGGGTTGCTGCTGCGTCCTTCCGTCACACGGCCGGTGGAGATGTACACGCCCGAGCGCGTGCGCGAGTTCGACGCAGCCGAGCAGGAACTCGCCGCCTGGCTTGGCGCCAAGGCCCCGGCGGTCAAGCGTGCTGCGCGGCCCAAGCGTAAATCCGCCCGCTGAAGCGCAGCGCTGGTCACGGGCGACCGCACGCACTTTGGTCCGGGTTACGGCAAGGTGTTCGGTGGAGTAACAATCCACTCGCCGCGATCATTGGCTGAATAGCTTTTTGGATATGCAGATAGCCTCGAAACCCGCATGGCGATTGGGTCTAGTGGCCCGTAGTGGTCATTTGAGGCGATCGTGCTATGAAATAGAGGTTTGCCGACGGTTATTTTTGCTGGTCGGATGACGGATGCTACTTTGCTGGACGCGACCCCAGGAGCTTGTGTGAGGGCAGCAAAGTCCAATGGAGATCGTTATGCAATTAGCCAAGCCTGACCCTGTACGTCTATCATGACCGGCGCAACGATCAGCTCACTCTCGATGAGGTTGAAAGGATATTGATTTGAACTACTCGAATGTGTATGAAGATCCAGAACCCCTAGTTACCCGGACCACCAGCCTTTACGACCGGCGGGGTGATGGTGTATCCCTTGACGAAGTCAAGCGGATTGCTATTTAGAAAAGGAGGATCTTCGCTATGCTGTCTCCAATGTCGTCGCTTGCCGACCCGATTCCAGTGACCCAGTTCCGTCCACGTCGTCACGGACCAGAGGCCCTCATCCAAGACATCGTCGCCGGCCACATTCCAGAACTTTTCTGCCCCAGCCAATACTCCTGGATTGCCGCATCGGTCCCTCTTGGCGCGGGCATCCCCGATTTGGTTGTCGTCTCGTACAACCCGCAGGTTTTCGCTCTCGCGAATATCGAACTCTCCGACGCTCAAATACTTGCCTACCTTCGCGCCGTCGGAAAGGCCCGGCTAGAGACGATCGCCCAGAGAATGGGGACATCGCCCAAAAAGCTCAGCGACCGCCTCACCTGCCTTGTAGAAGCATCGGCGATTGAGACATCATCCAACACGTTTTCCCTCTCGCCGCCCTGGAGACAGATTCTCCCCGAGATAATCACCATTGAAGTAAAGGTTTCAAAGTGGCAACGGGCGATCGAGCAGGCGGCGCGGAATAGAATCTTCGCCCATCTGTCCTTCGTTGCGCTTCCAGAGAAAATTGCGCAGCGCGTCCGGACGCAAGCATCGCTCGGCGACCTCGGCATCGGATTGATTTCCGTGTCCGAAGACGGCGGAGCCTCCGTCATCAGGAAACCCCGGCGCACGCGTCCGACTGTCTGGACGTACTACTACCAGCTTGCATCTCTTCTCGCCAGGAGTCGCCAAAACTAATGCCCTATATCGTTGATATTGAGGACGCGGAGACGATGTTCCCGGACTATAGTTTTGTCCGGCCATTGACCCCGAGCGAGCAGAAAGCCGCCTTTCACGTGAAAGATAAGGCCGGCACTGATCTCTGTCTCAAGCTGATCGCTCCCAACTATGAACGCGACCGGCTCGACCGCGAAATTCAGGCTCTTCAAACAATCAATCATCCCAACGTCGTCAAGCTCATCGAATACACGTTTTCGTCGAAGCCGGGCCAGCAGCGCCACTACATCGTTGAGGAGTTCATTGAAGGCCAGGATTTGCAGAACACGCTGATCCCAGGGAAGCCGTGGCCCATTAAGGATGTAGCACAGTTCTTTGTCACCCTCTGTGACGGACTCTTCGCTATGAAGGAGAAAGAAATCGTCCATCGCGATATCAAGCCCGCGAACATCCGCGTCAGGCCAAACGGATCTCCAGTAATCATCGATTTCGGCCTCGCGCGCCATCTTACGCTGCCTGACTTGACCCAGACGGTCGATGGTGCGGCCATAGGCACGCCCAAATACTTCGCTCCCGAACAGTTTGACGGCACGAAGCATGACATCGACCACCGCACTGACCTTTTTGCGCTCGGCATCCTGCTATACGAAGCATTGACCGGCGAGTCGCCTTTTTTTAACCCAAAGATGACGACCCGAGGCCAGCTCCGACAGGCAGTCTGCGAGTCCACCGTCCACCTGACCAAAGCGTCTTTTCAGGCGCTTGATCCGAAATGGAGAATCCTTCTCACACGGCTGTTGGAGAAAGAGCGGGCCAAACGGCCATCCGACGCTGGACAGGTCGGCTCGATGCTCAGAAAGCTGGGAGGTCTCTAATGCGGCGCGGGGCGTGGCATCAGTGCGGAGATCGGAGCCAGAAACTCGTGGAAGAACAGCTTGAGCAAAAAGCTGGCGTGGGCGTCATCATCAGCCCCCGAGACCTTAGTCGCAAAAATGCCATCGCATATGCAGAGCGCTATCGAGCGCTCGGGGCAGAGCTCCTGCTCGACCATCAATACTACGTGCCGGACTTCACAAACGACCGGTTCGACTCGTATCCGATCTCGCGCTTTCGAAAAGGCGTGTCATCTCTCAATAAGATTTCTGACCAGGATTTGACGGACTTTAGAAACGAGCTGCGAATTGACCACGAGGAGCTGAAGGCCGACGCCGTCATCGCCCCGGCAGTTGTTTATGAGGCCGGCCGAGCGGATATTGTCCGACTGAATGCCCGCCTTTTCGCCGCAGCTAAACACGTCGCTAATGACCTGAAACTTCCCATATACGCGACCGTCGTTCTCGGCCGTTCCGTCACCGCATCGGACCAGACGTTACAGACGATGCTTTCCCAGGCAACCGCTTTGAGTTGTGACGGTTGGTATTTCGGGTTTGAATTCGAAGATGAGCGCCTTCCCAGCGTTCGCGAAACGGTAAGAAGATGCTGCGTCGCCGGATTGACACTCGCATGCACGGGCAAACCTGTTCTCCACGCATACGCCGGCCCGATGGGCCTGTTGTCGTTTGGATTTGGCGCCACGGGCGTCGCCATCGGCCATAGCCAGAACCTTTGGAAGTTTACGCGCGACCGTTGGATCGCGACAGCATCCCAGGGCGGAGGCGGCGATGCCCCGGCCCGCTTCTTTTCGAATGCTTTGTGGGGAACTATCATCTACCCAGATGAAACGAGTCAGCTTCCCGCAGCCATTCGAAATCAGGTCTTAACTCCATCCCCCTTTTCCGGACCCGCTGCATCGAACCTACCCTGGGCTCGCTGGGACTCCGGAAAGCACCTCATTTACATGCTTGCCAAGCAAGTCTCAACGATGGCAGTGGAAAAGGACCCGCGGAAGAACGCCAAAACGGCCATCGCCATTCTGGATAAGGCCACCTCTCTTCACGCGGCCATTCAGCAGAGCAATGTGTTCCTGGCCGACAACACGAACGCCTATCAGGCCAGTTGGAAGGCCGCGCTAGAAGACTTGCTCCGGGATAATCAGGGGGACTTTGATTTCTTCGACCTCATGAGCTAGAGGCCCCGCCTTCGGACTACGAAACTCTACGACCGGCGCAACGAATAGAAACGACCTCGTGGCAAGCCAAGACCAGTTGATTGAAGTGGTGAACATCCTTGGAAGCCTGGTTCGCAGCGCGCATCTAAAGCGCGTGCTATCTGCTCTTGATCCTGACCCGCCGCTAGATTTCTGGCGGGTTACGCGCGGATTAGCAGGGTGTTGACGGGGTAACACTTTTGCTATATTCAGAAGCGGACGACGATTAACAGGAGGGAGGTAACGTGAACGCAACAAAAGTCGTGGCGATAATCCTGATCGTGGCGGGTGTCCTCGGGCTCGCGTACAAGCAGTTCAGCTACACCAAAGATACGCATGAGGCAAAGATCGGCCCGCTGGAATTCTCGATTAAAGAGAAGGAGACCGTTGACGTGCCGGCGTGGGCGGGAGCGGGTGCGATTGCGATCGGCGTGGTGCTGCTGGTGGTTGGCAGAAAGAAATAAAATCGAAGCAAGAGCAGGTCGCCGCAGATGCACACCGATTTGAAATAGCGTCGTGTCAGAACCCGGCGGCCGCGCGGTCGCCGCGCGCGCGGTAGAATTCGGCATGAGCGAAATTCTCGATCGCGATACCATCGGCGCTTTCTGCCGCCACACCCACGTTGAGCTTGCCGGAGCCGCGAACGGCCCGCTCGCGGGACTCACCTTTGGCGCCAAGGACATTTACGATGTCGCCGGCCACCAGACCGGCTTCGGGAGCCCCGACTGGCTGGCGACGCACGGCGTGGCGCGCACCACCGCGCCGACGGTGCAACATCTGCTCGACGCCGGTGCGCACATGGTCGGCAAGACCCATACCGACGAACTGACCTACAGCCTCAATGGTGAAAACGCGCATTACGGCACGCCGGTCAACGTCAACGCGCCGGGCCGTATACCGGGCGGATCGTCGAGCGGCTCGGCAGCGGCCGTCGCCGCGGCGCTCGTCGATTTCGCGCTCGGTTCCGACACCGGCGGGTCGGTGCGCGCTCCCGCAAGCTTCTGCGGCATCTACGGCATGCGCCCGACGCATGGCCGCATCCCGCTCGAAGGCGCATGCCCATTGGCGGCGAGCTTCGATACGGCAGGATGGTTTGCGCGCGATGCAGTAATGATGGAGCGCGTTGGCCGCGTGCTGCTCGCCGACGATGTGGCGGCACCGAAGCCGGCGCGACTGCTGCTGGCGCAGGATGCGTTCGCGCTCGCCGGGGAGGCCGTCACAAAAGCGTTGCAGCCGGCGCTCGAGCGCCTGGCTGCGGTAGCTGGCAAGCCGCGGCCGGTAACATTGGCGAGCGAAGGGCTGCCGCAGTGGTTCCAGGTGTTCCGGGTGCTACAGGGCGCTGAAATATGGGCCCAGCATGGCGCATGGGTGACACGCGTCAAACCCGCTCTCGGCCCCGGCGTGCGCGACCGCATGCAATGGGCGGCGACAGTGACCGCGAGCGACGTCGCGCCGGCAAGACAGCAGCGCGAGGAGATCGCGCGCCGCATGCACGCGCTGCTCGACAGTGGCGCGGTGCTGATACTGCCGACGCTGCCGGGCATCGCACCGCTTAGGAATACCCCGGCTGCGGAGAGCGACGAGTTTCGTGCGCGCGCGATGAGTCTGCTGTGCATCGCCGGGCTTGCGCGCCTCCCGCAGATCAATTTGCCGCTGGCGAAGCTCCACGGCTGCCCGCTCGGGCTGTCGCTGCTTGCGGCGCGCAACGGCGACACCATGCTGCTTGAGCTGGCGCGCCGCATCGACGCGGGGACAGTGAAGGAGTGAAGGAGTGAAGGATTAGGGAGGGGGTGTTCACTCGTTCACACATTCACTCCTTCACTTTTTTGAGTGATCTTCGGGGCCGATATGCTGATTTACATCCACGGCTTCAACAGCTCGCCGGCATCGTTCAAGGCCGGTGTGATCCAGCACGAACTCGAGCGCCGCGGGCGCGGTGAAGATTTTCTCGCGCCGGCGCTGCCGCATTCGCCCGCCGCGGCCGCGGCGCTTTTGGGGCAATTGGTGCGCGCGCGCCGCG
>PLYS01000397.1:12064-12875 GCA_003153455.1 Betaproteobacteria bacterium
CGCGGTCGAAAAATACCGCGGCGCGCAGCAGCTCGTGATCGAGGGCGGTGACCATGGATTCAGTGATTTCGCGCATTATCTTGACACGGTGCTTGTTTTTGCCGGATTGTGAGCAGCAGCATCCCGCCCGGAAATACAGATGCCGAATGCGAATCCCATCAGCCACGCGGCCGCCGACGAGACTGCGTTGCGCTTGTTGCGGCTGGTCGAGCAGCTGGTAGCCGAATCGCATCCGCAGCGGCAGATCGCGATTACGCTCGACAGTTCGTTGGAGCGGGACCTGGGACTCGACAGCCTGGGACGCGTGGAACTCATGCAGCGCGCCGAACGTACATTCGGCGTGAGTCTGCCGGATCAGGTATTGAACACGGCGGAGACGCCGCGCGATCTGGTTCGCTGCGTGCTGTCCGCGCATGGCGGACCCCACGCACTGTCGGACAAAACCGTCAAGACGCTTGCCGCTGGCGGCACACAGAGCATTCCGGAGGCTGCGCTAACGCTGCCTGAGGTACTCGACTGGCATGTTGCGCAGCATCCCGCGCAACTGCAGATTTACCTCTACGGCGACGATGAGCGGGAACACCAGATCAGCTACGCCGAGCTTGCCGACGGCGCGCACGCGGTCGCAGCGGGCCTGATCGAGCGCGGCCTCGATGCCGCCGGCACGGTGGCGATCATGCTGCCGACCGGCCGCGATTATTTCTTCAGCTTCTTCGGCATCCTGCTCGCCGGCGGAGTGCCGGTGCCGATCTACCCGCCAGTGCGCCTGTCGCAGATCGAAGACCACATGCGCCGGCACGTCGCGATACTC
>PLYS01000069.1:0-662 GCA_003153455.1 Betaproteobacteria bacterium
CTCGACGAGGCGACCGAAGGCCTGGCGCCGAAGATCTCGCGCGAGATCTGGGGCATCATCGGCCAGATCAAGCAGGCCGGGATCGCGGCAGTGATCGTGGACAAGAACTTCGCCGCCGTGTCCGCCGTCGCCGATCGCGTCGTGATCCTGGTGAAAGGCGCAACGGTGTACGAGGGCGCGAGCGCCGAGCTGCGCGCGCAGCCGGAGCTACACCAGAGATACCTGGGCGTGTAAGGCCAGCTCTATTCGCTATCTGGTGCCGTGCCTGGTCTGCGCGACCCAAATCCCCGCCGTTGTTCGATGTCGCACTCTGTGTTATTTCGGTCAGGCGTGGCCAGCACGAATTGGAGGAGCAGGTTTCTTCGGCTGCTTCGGCTTCTTCTGTTCCCTTTTTTGCCNNATTGCTTGTCTCCTTTCTTGGCGTTGATGGATATGGGGATTGTAAGCCTGCGGGGGCGGGAGTCAATCGTTTGGCGTGACGGCCGCTCGATGCATCAGGGTCCGGCCGGACCGTGCCGCGGGACGGCCTGAGACCAGGCGCGCGCAGGCGCGCATACGCCTTGCGTTCCTTCGGGTCTCAGGAATGACATTTGATTTTGCAGCGGGCTCCAAACCACGTCACGCCCGCGTCACTACTGGCGCGTCGTCGGTGCCGGATTCGG
>PLYS01000069.1:669-5191 GCA_003153455.1 Betaproteobacteria bacterium
GCGATCGCGATCACGGTCTTGCCTTCCATCAGGCCGATGAGTTGCTCCTGGATGGCAAGCTCCACTTCGCTGTCCAGGGCCGAGGTGGCTTCGTCGAGCACGAGGATGGGCGCGTCTTTCAGCACCACCCTTGCAATCGCCACGCGCTGGCGCTGCCCGCCCGAGAGCTTGACGCCGCGCTCGCCCACGTGCGCGTCGTAGCCGGTGCGGCCCTTCCAGTCTTGCAGACCGAGGATGAAGTCGTGCGCCTGCGCCTTGCTTGCGGCCGAGCGCACCTCGTCGTCGCTCGCGCCGGGGCGGCCGTAGCGGATGTTGGCGGCGATCGAGCGGTGCAGCAGTGAAGTGTCCTGAGTCACCATGCCGATCGCCGCGCGCAGGCTCTCCTGCGTCACGTTGCCGATGTCTTGTCCGTCAATGCGGATGCTGCCTTGCTCCACCTCGTAAAATCGCAGCAACAGATTCACCAGGGTGGATTTGCCGGCGCCCGAGCGGCCCACCAGTCCTACCCGCTCGCCGGGGCGGATGGTGAAATTCAGGTGGTCCAGCACGGGACTCGCGTCGCGTCTGCCGTAGGTAAAGAAAACGTCTTCGAAGCGAATCTCGCCGCGCGACACTTCCAGCTTGCGCGCACCGGGCCGGTCGACTCCGCTGTGCGGCACGGCGATCGTCTGCATGCCTTCCTGCACCACGCCGATGTTCTCGAAGATGCCGGTAACCTCCCAGCTCACCCAGCCGGCCACGTTGGCAATCTGCCAGGCCAGCGGCAGCGCAGTGGCCACCACGCCCGCGCTCACCGTGCCCTGCGCCCAGAGCCAGATGCCGATGGCCGCGGTGCCGGTCAGCAGCGCCGCGTTCATCGCCGACAACCAGAACATGAATTGCGTGATCAGCCGCATGTGCGCGCCGATCGCGGCCTGATGCTCGTCGATCGCCTCGCGCACATAGGCGTCTTCATCGGCCAGCCGCGCAAACAGTTTGACGGTAAGGATGTTGGTATAGCTGTCGACAATCCGCGCCATCACGAGCGAGCGCACTTCCGAGCTGGCCTTCGCCAGATCGCGCATGCGCGGCACGAAGTGGCGCAGAAAGACCAAATAGCCGAGGAACCACGCAAGCGTGGGCAGGCCCAGCCGCCAGTCCGCGGCAGCCATCAGCGCAAACGCGCTGACGCCATAGACCGCGATGTACCAGACCGCGCGAATGGCTGACATCACGCTTTCGCGCAATGCGTTGGCCGTCTGCATCACGCGGTTGGCGATGCGTCCGGCAAAGTCATTCTGGAAGAACGACCAGTCCTGACGTACCACATGCCAATGGCTCTGCCAGCGGATCATGCTGGTGGCGCCCGGGATCAGCGCGTTCTGGCGGATCGCAATGTCGGTGAGCAGCACCAACGGGCGGACGATGAGCATCAGCACCACCATGCCGAGCAGCATCGGCGACTGTTCGGCAAGGGCCGCGTGGCGGTCGGCGGCTTCCATCAGCGAAACCAGCTTGCCGATGAACACCGGGATCACAGTGTCGATCAGCGCCACCGCAAGGCTGGTTGCGAACATGAGCGCATACCAGCCCTTGGTCTGGCGCACGAAGTGCCAGTAGAAAGCAAGCAGCCCGCCCGGTGGCGCGCCCGGTCCCGCGCTGGCCGTTCCGCGAATGCGTGATTGAAGATAGCTAAACATGCGCGAATACGTGCGATTGATTCGGTTGAAGGTCGATCAAGGGTAGCGCAGAACGCGCGTATATAATCGTCTTTCAGCGGTCTATTCTAACTTGGGGTCGGCGGGATGGCGCATCAGCGCCATCGCCGCAGGAGAATGAGGCATGGGAATCCCTGTCACCGGAAGATTTCACGCCGCGTGTTTCAGCGCGGCGGTCTGTGTCCTGCTGTTCGTAGCAGCCGGCGCGACGAACGCGCAATATCCGGACCGCCCGATACGCTTCCTGGTTCCGTATGCTCCCGGCGGATCGTCCGACGCGATCGGCAGGATCATCGGCCAGAAGCTGGGCGATGCGCTCGGGCAGAGCCTCGTCATCGACAACCGTGCGGGCGCAGCGGGAATGATCGGCCGGGACCTGGCCGCGAAGGCAGCCCCCGACGGCTACACGCTGCTGATCGGCGATGCGGTCCACACCATCAACGTTCACGTGCTGCGGAATGTGCCTTATCACCCGGTCAACGATTTCACCTTCATCACGCTGATTGGCCTGTCGCCTATGGTGCTGGCCGTCCATCCGAGCGGTCCGCACAGCCTGAAGGACTTCATCGCGCTGGCGAAATCGCAACCGGGCCGCTTGAACTACGGCATGGGGGGCGCCGGTTCGATCACGCATCTGACCGGAGAGTTGTTCAAGCTCTCGGCGCAGGTGAATCTCGTTGCCATTCCGTACAAGAGCATCGGCCTCGCGGTCAACGACCTGCTGGGGGCACAGGTGCAGGCGGCGTTTCCCAGCCTTCCGCCCACCGTCGCCCATGCGCGGGCGGGCCGGCTGCGAGTGCTCGCGGTGGCGGCGGAGAAGCGGGCTTCGGTGCTACCCGAAGTTCCCACGTTCGAGGAATCCGGCGTATCGGGTGTGGTGGTGTCGAACTGGTTCGGCTTGATGGGGCCGGCGCGGCTACCCGCGACGATCGTGTCGAGGCTGCACGCGGAAGTCGTCAAGGCCGTGCAGGCGCCCGACATCCGCGAAAAATTCTCCGCGATGGCGCTGGAAACCGTAGCAAGCACACCCGCCGAGTTCAAGGCGATGGTCGAGGCCGAGCTCGTACGATGGGGGCGAGTGGTGAAACAGGCCGGGATCAAGCCGGAGTAACACCCTGGGCATGCAGGCATGGTCCCGCATCCCCGCGATGCTAGGCAGGCGTGTTGAGCGGCTGAGACAACGGCTCCGGCAGCGCGCTTCGCAATCGGGGTAGTGGTCTGTCCCTGAGGTTTGCTATGCCGACGAGAACTCAGTCCAATACCGTGACTACGCGCGACTGAGGGTTTACTTCGATTTGCGCGCCGTCCGCAATAGCGGCGGTAATATCTTGATCGAAGCCGGCGATCATGGGCACATCGCCCAAGGCCGCACCCTGAACGAGGATAGGGTTCACAGAATTGAAGACGAATGCGAGCGGAATGACGCCGCGCGATTTCATTTCGTGCAACATCCAGGCGCTCGCTACCCCCCCTTTGGCAGTATCCAGCACCAGTATGCGGCCGATGTACGACCGGCCGGCGAGCTTGTGGCTCGGGCGCGAAAACACACCCGCGATGCGGTCGAGGTCATAGCGCGCTGAAAAGCCGTCGTGCGCCACCAGTGCAGTGCCGCGTACGGTACGCCCCATGGCGTGCCGCGCGTGAAAAACTTTGTCCGCGCTCATTGCAGTTTCCCATTGACAGCCGCTGCCACGCACGCCTCCATCGACGCCAGCATCGGCTGATAGCCATAACCGCCCAATATATTCACGATCTTCGCACTATTGGTCGCAAGACGNNCTTCTATGCACGCGGTATAGCCCATGCGGTCGGCGTCGGGCTTCACCTGCGGGCTCGTCACGGCGAGCAGCGGTATGGTGAAGCGCCGCCCATCGCACAGGGCCGCGAGCTCTCGCAGTTCGTAGAGGCTGAGCTGCGGCGCTGAAAAGACGACGACGTCGACCTCGCCGTCCTTACGGTAGGAGCGCTGCAGCGCATCGACGTCGGCGCGAGTCACCCCATGACTGGTCAGATTTGCGGGCGCCACATCCGAGAGCCGGCCGGCTTCCGGCGTAATACCGACAAGATGAAAAAGAGCGACCGAGCCGAAGCTCGCCATGGCAGCGCCGAAGTGCTTGAGCTGATCCGATCGTGGCGCCCCGTCGAGGCCTTCAATCACCGGCACTGCCCAGTAGTTACCCGCGATACGGCCGATGCACGCTCCCAACGCACCCCAGTCATTGAGCGCTACGGGCGTAAAGTCGACCCGCACATGAAGTGTCGCGCGCCGCTGTTCAGGCAGGTGAAAGCCGTAGCGCGGCGTGCGCCCGGTGATTCCGGCGGCAAGTGCAGACGGCCCGCCTTCGTAGTTGGACCGCGCGCCGCAGACGGAATTGGAATAGATCACTACGCCCGTGTCGCCGAAAGCCACGTGCTCATTGGGCGTCGGCGCCTGTATCGTCTGATAGTTGATGCAGGTGTCGGTCATCACCACGCCGAGCTTCACGAAGGCCGCAATCGCGCGCCGTTCGAGGTCCAGAATGGCTGGCGTATGTCCCAGGAACGCCGCCTTCGAAAAATCCGTCCCGCGCGGATCAGTGATGGTCGGTATGCGCACCCCACGCTGACCTTCCTCCGTGGCTGCCAATCCTTCGAGCCAGCGCACGCCTGCTTCGCCCAGGCTTTCGGTATCGGCCATGATATGTGCCTGCGAAACCGGCACGAAGTCCCGGGCGCCGAAAAAATCGCCCACCATAATTTGGTGCTGCAGCGCTTGCCGGGGCACGGGGCCCAGCTTGCCCACGAGCATGTCCTGCTCTTCGCCGTTGAGTTTCATGTCAGTCCAC
>PLYS01000574.1 GCA_003153455.1 Betaproteobacteria bacterium
CGGTGTCCTGCGGCACGATGCCGATCGCACCACGCAGGCTCGTCTGCTTCAGGTCGCGGATGTCGATGCCGTTGATCGCGATACGGCCGCCGCCGACGTCGTAGAAGCGGTATAAGAGCCGCGCCAGCGTCGATTTGCCCGATCCGCTGTGGCCGACCACCGCGACCTTGCTGCCGGCGGGGATATCGAAGCTGACGCCGAACAGGATCTGGCGGTTCGGATCGTAGCTGAAATCAACATGCTCGAAGCGGATCGTCGCGCGCTGCGCAGCAAGCGGCACCGCGCCCGGCTTGTCCTCGACCTCGCGGTGCTGCTTAAGCAGCCGGAACATGCGGTCCATGTCGATCAGCGACTGCTTGATCTCGCGGTACACCATGCCGAGAAAATTGAGCGGGATATAAAGCTGGATCAGCAGCCCATTGATCAGCACCAGATCGCCGAGCGTCAGCGTCTTGTCGACCACGCCCTGCGCCGCGAGTATCATCAGCAGCGTCACCGCGATCGCGATGATGCAGCTCTGGCCGATGTTGAGAATGCCGAGCGACGCTTCGTTCTTGACCGCCGCAGACTCGTAGTTCTGCAGATTCTCATCGTAGCGCCGCGCCTCGAACTCCTCGTTGTTGAAGTACTTGACCGTCTCGTAATTGAGCAGGCTGTCGATCGCGCGGGTATTGGCTTTGGAATCCAGGTCGTTGGCGAGGCGCCGGATCTCGATGCGCCACTCGGTGACCCCGAACGTGAAGCCGATGTAGAACCCCACCGCGGCGAAGGTAATCGCGGCGAAACGCCAGTCGAATTTGGTCAGCAGCACGGCAGCAACCAGGCCAAATTCGAGGATCACCGGAATGATCGAGAACAGCATGAAACTCAGCAGCGTGCCGATGCCGCGCGTGCCGCGCTCGATGTCGCGCGTCATGCCGCCGGTCTGGCGGTCGAGATGGAAGCGCAGGGAAAGGCTGTGCAGATGACGGAATACGGAGAGCGCAATGCGGCGGATCGCGCGTTGCGTGACGCGCACGAACACCACGTCGCGCAGCTCGGCGAACAACGTGTTCGACAGCCGCAGCGCGCCGTAGGCGGCGAGCAGCGCGAGCGGCAGCACCGCCGCCGCCTGCCTGGTGTCGAGGGCATCGACGATTTCCTTCAGCACCAGCGGCACGCCGACGTTGGCGAGCTTGGCGGTGACCAGGAACACGAGCGCGAGCAGCACCCGTCCGCGATACTCCCACAGGTACGGCAGCACTCTTGCAACCGTGTGCCATTCGTTGCGCCGCGCGGTGCTGTCCCCCGACACGCCGACAGGCGCGGACTGATACTGGGGGGTCGTCATTACCTGAACTCGCGCGCGCGGCCGTACGACGACCAGCCGGTCAGAAACCGCACCAGCTCGTAGCAGATCCAGCTCATCACGCGCGCCTGCAACGGCTGTTTTTTCCAGCTGGCACGATGCACCTGGTGCGCGCCCTTTTCCATCGCATCGTTCAGGCTCCGCCTGAGCTCGCGCGCAAAACCGGCGTCGTCGATCACGACATTCGCCTCGCGCGCGAGCAGCAGGCTCATCGGGTCTATGTTCGAGGAGCCGACGGTCGACCAGCGGTCGTCGACCACTGCGACTTTGGCGTGCATGAAACTGCGGCGGTACTCATGGATCTCGATGCCGGCGGCGAGAAAAGTGCCGTAGAGAGCGCGCGCCGCGTAATGCAGCAGCACGTACTCGACGCGCCCCTGCAGCAATAGAATCACGCGCACGCCGCGTGCCGCCGCATCGACCAGCGCATGGCGGAAGCTCCGACCCGGAAAAAAATAGGCGCTGGCGATCACGATCTCGGTTCTGGCGCGCGCGATCGCATCGAGATAAGCATTCTCGATGTCCTTGCGATGGCGGAAATTATCGCGAACCACGAATGCCGCACGCTGCTTGCCACAGCGCGCAGCGTGGATCGATGTGGCTGGATTGTGCCAGCGCTGGTGGAGCTGCGTCCACATCACCAGCGTCCACAGCCGCGTCACCACCGGATAGATGTCCTTGAGCAGCGGACCCTCGATGCGCACCGCATAATCGAAGCGCGGGGGAGTCTGCTTCGGCGTGTGCATGTCGTCGATCACGTTGATGCCGCCGACAAACGCGACCCGGGCGTCAATCACCACGATCTTGCGGTGCATCCGGCGCAGCCGCTCCCGGCGCAGCGTCCATGGAGAAATATCGGGGCGATACTTGAGCACGCGTACACCGCAGTTCCCCATTTCCTGCAGCAGTTCCTCGCCGAAATCCTTGGAGCCGAACCCGTCGAGCAGCACATGGATGGCGACGCCGCGCCGCGCTGCACGCATCAGCGCCTGCGCAATGCGGCGGCCGGTGATGTCGTCCTCGAATATATAGGTCTCGATACAGATTTCGCGCCTGGCCGCATCGAACGCCGCCTCCAGCGCCGGGAAATATTCCGTGCCGGTGCGCAGCAGCTTGATGCGATTGCCGGAGACGAAGCCGGTCATATTCTCACAATGGTAGAGGTCAACGCCGCGTGATCCGACATGCGACGCTCGCGATGCACGCGCGCAGTGCGCACGCTGAAACCGCGCACGTAAATGCGGTCGAGACGCAGCAGCGGCAGCGCTGCCGGGTAGCTGCGCGCGGACTCGCCGTTCACCTGCTCGAACACTTCGTGCAGGCCGAGCGGGCGCGCCAAATTCACCGCCGCGTCGCCGCGCCAATCATTGAAGTCGCCCGCGACTACCAGCGGCGCGTGCTCCGGCACCAGCCGGTCGATGCGCTCACGCAATGCCCATAACTGGCGGCGGCGGCCGGCGGTGAGCGTGAGATGGACGCATACACAGTGCAGCACCTCACTCCATCCCGGCACCTGTATTTCGCAATGCAACAGCCCCCGGCTCTCGAAGCGATGCGCCGAGATGTCTTCATTGTCCCAGCGTAAGATCGGGAACCGCGACAGGATTGCGTTGCCGTGGTGGCCACGGTCGTAGACCGCGTTCTTGCCGTACGCGAAATTGTGCCACACCGAATCGGCGAGGAACTCGTATTGCGGCTCGGCCGGCCAGTTGTCGAAGTGCTTCCGGCGACGCTGGTGCAGCACCTGCACCTCCTGCAGGAATACGAGGTCGGCGCCGAGCCCGCGCAGCCGGTCGCGCAGATCATGGATAATGAGCCGCCGGTTGAACAGCGACAGTCCCTTGTGGATGTTGTAGGTAGCGACGTGCAGTGTGTTGGTCATTTTTCGGTATGGTTTCGGGCACCGCGTGCGCGAGCTGCGGCGATCAGGAACGCGACGGCATGATTCGGAAGATGGCGCGTCTTGCTCATCGCGCCAGCGTAACGGAAGCGTCAGGAGTTTGTCGGACTTAGCCCCGACAAACTCCTAATGCAAAACCGGCGCCGGTGGAATTGCGGAAGAGGATAACAGATATGCAAATTTACCCGCGTTTTTCCCAAGATTCGACCGGTTCGAGTGAGTTTATTATGAATAGTCAGCCGGTTTTGCTTTTAGCAGCCTGCTGCGGACTGTCAAGTCCGCAGCAGGCTGCTAAACGACTTCGAGCATGCGTTTGAGAGCGGTGCGCGCGAGTTCAGCCTCGCGCGCGGGCACCTTGATCTGGTTGACGACCTTGCCCTCGACCAGGTTTTCCAGCGTCCACGCCAGATGCTGCGGATCGATGCGCGCCATGGTCGAGCACATGCATACGGTGGGCGCCATGAACCGCACAATTTTGCCCTGCGGCTTGAACTGCTCGGCGATGCGGTTGACGAGATTGAGTTCGGTGCCGACCAGCCAGCGCGTATCCGGCTTCGATTCGGCAACGGTGTTGATGATGAAATCGGTCGAGCCGACGTAGTCCGAGAGCTTGCACACCTCGAAATTGCATTCGGGGTGCGAAATCACCATGCCTTCCGGATACTGGTTGCGGAAATTCAGCACGTGCTGCACCTGGAACATCTGGTGCACCGAGCAGTGCCCTTTCCACAGCAGGATCCTGGCCTTCCTGATCTGCTCGGGCGTGAGTCCGCCCAACGGCTCGTCGAAATCCCACACCACCATCTCGTCGGGCGGAATGCCGATCATATAGCCGCTCCAGCGGCCGAGATGCTGATCCGGGAAGAACAATACCTTCTCGCGCCGCGCGAACGACCACTCGAGGATCTGCTTGGCATTGCTCGATGTGCAGACGATGCCGCCGTGCTCGCCGCAAAACGCTTTGAGATCGGCTGCCGAGTTGATGTAAGTGACGGGCGTGATCGCCTGATCGGGATCGAGCACTGCGCCGAGTTCGCGCCACGCGCGCTCGACCTTGGCGAGATTGGCCATGTCCGCCATCGAGCAGCCGGCGTTCATGTCAGGCAGGATCACGGCCTGTTCGGGCTTGGACAGAATATCAGCGACTTCGGCCATGAAGTGCACGCCGCAAAACACGATGTAATCGGCGTCGGTTTGAGAGGCGAGCTTGGACAGCTTGAGCGAATCGCCGGTGAGGTCGGCATGCTTGTAGACGTCGGCGCGCTGATAATGGTGCCCGAGGATCACCGCGCGCTTGCCGAGCGCGGCCTTGCCGGCGACGATGCGGCTCTCGCAGGCGTCGTCCTGGAGCGGCTTGAAGCGGTCAAAAGCAATGGCGGTTGCTTGCATGGTTTGCTATCCCGGTCGAACGATTAAAACATTACCACAATATGACAAAAAAACCAGTACCGAATTCAATTTATTATTGTGCCTCAGCCACCGCTGCCCGTCTGTGCGGCAGCTCGCATATGGCATCGGCATTGCTCGAGGAAAACACTTTGTCCGCCGCGTCGCGCCACGGCAGC
>PLYS01000504.1:0-7227 GCA_003153455.1 Betaproteobacteria bacterium
GATTCCTTCGGCTAATCAATACGGATGAAGTTCTCGGTACACACAGGTGCCATCTTTTTGAGCGTGGCAGTTGTTCAACGGAACCGCAGTCCGAAACGGGCGGCCATGTTCCGTCGCCAAAACAGATCATGCGGCGCGTCGCTCGTAGCGATGGTGCAGACCACCCACTTGTGGGAAGGCGATAATGGTGCCTGCAGACGGTGGCTGTATGGGGCGAGGTTGCGGACAATCCTTGCCGAGCGAGAGATGAGTTCTGCTCTTGTGATGATACTGACAATAACTTGATAGGACGTCGTGCAAGTGACGTTCGTTAAAGATGATGATGTGATCCAAACATTCGCGGCGGATCGAGCCAATGATGCGCTCGACATAGGCGTTCTGCCAGGGTGACCGCGGCGCGGTAACGACTTCATTGATTCCCATCGCCTGAATACGATCGCGAAAGGCTGCACCATATGATGCGTCCCGGTCCCGGAGCAGATACCGCGGTGCAGTATCCCAAGGAAACGCCTCGGTCATTTGGCGCGCGAGCCAGTCCTGGGTTGGATGCGCGGTAACAACGAAGTGAAAAATGCTGCCTGGGGCGTCGGTAGCCGTCCGCACCTTGCGTCTGGCTTCCAAGCAATCCAGGAAATTGCTATCGTTCACGCCAGTTTGGGAGTCATCTGGAGAATCTCGGATAGATGGCGCAATACATCATTGGGGGGTCAAGATGATCGACGCTTTCGAAGATCATTGTTGGCAGGACATCATGTCGGCCGATGTGCTCGAGCTTTACTCTCATTACAAGCGCGAGCTTTTCGTGGGCCCGACTCCAGCGCTGCTGGCCATCGATCTTTATGAACTCGCGTACGAAGGGGGCGCCCGGCCCGTCTCCGAGATAACCAAGACGTATCCGAGCTCTTGCGGCACGCACGCATGGGCTGCAATCGAGCCGACCAAGCGGCTTTTCGCGGCGGCGCGCTCGGCCGGTATTCCGGTGTTCTACTCGACCATGGACGTGCGGCCGAACAGTCGGCCCAAGGGGCTCAATGCAACCAAACGACGGGCGCCGCGTAATGACGCAGAAGCTTACGCGATAAGAGCCGAGTTCAAGCCCGAGCCCGGCGATGTGGTCATCACAAAGCAGCGCGCCAGCGCGTTCTTCGGAACGCCGCTCCAGGCACATCTCACCCAGCTGGGCATCGAAACGGTAATCGTCTGCGGCGAAAGCACGTCTGGCTGCGTACGCGCCTCGGCGGTCGACGCGTATTCCTACGGCTTCCACGTCGTCCTCGTGGAAGAGTGCTGCTTCGATCGGAGCATGCTGTCGCACAAGGTCAACTTGTTCGACCTCCATCACAAATACGTCGACGTGCTCCATATCGATCAAGTCGACGCGCACCTCAACGGCCGGAACGTCAGAAAGGCGAGCTGATTCTAATGAAACCCAGTGCCTACGGACCTTTTACGTATTCGCCGATCGTTCGGCGTCCACGGTTGACGTGGCCGAACGGTGCCAGAGTGGCGCTGTGGGTCATCCCAAACATCGAGTTTTTCTCCTTGGAGGAACGTCCGGGAGGCCACGGCGGCGGTAAAATCCCCGACGTGCCGTTATGGTCGGAACGAGACTACGGCAATCGGGTCGGGGTGTTTAGGTTGATGCAGGTTCTCGACCGCCATGGCATCCGCGCGACGGTTGCGCTCAACAGCAATCTTTGCGCGCGGCATCCGGTGATCATCGAGGAGGGTCAAGCGCGCCGCTGGGAGTGGATGGGCCACAACCAGACCAATACCCAGCGCCTGAACGAAGTGCCGCCCGGCGAGGAGTCGAAAGTCATCCACGACAGCCTCGCGGAAATCGCGCGCGCTACCGGCGCGCGGCCGGCCGGCTGGCTGGGCTCCGGCCTGCAAGAGACCTGGGACACCCTCGATCTGCTCGCCGCGGAAGGTGTCGAGTACGTGTGCGATTGGTGCAACGACGACCAGCCCTATCTGATGAACTTGGAAGGCGGGCGCAAGCTCGTCTCGCTGCCCTACAGTCACGACATCAACGATAAGCCCGCTTTCGAGCATCGAAACCGGACGGCCGCCGAGTTCCAGGAGATGATTTGTCGCCAGTTCGATGTGCTCTATCGGGAGGGCGAGGAATCCGGACGCGTCATGGCCATCGCCATCCATCCTTATTTGACGGGCCTGCCCTACCGTATCGGCGCGTTCGATGCGGCGCTCGAGTATATCTGCCGCCACGAAGGTGTTTGGCGCGCCACCGGAAGCGAGATCGCGCGCCACTACGCCGCTCAGGCGGAGAAACAAAACTAAAAACGGTCGTGGCGGTAGTTCTAAGGGTGTCGCAACGACGGACGTAAAAGGGAGGAAGGATCATGCGGGAAAGTCGTTTTTTGACGCGTGCGCTGACGGGTGTTCTGTTCCTCGCAGCAGTTGCAACTGCGCCGGTTGTGCGTGCGGCGGAGACATTCGAGTTGGGCTCGGTCGGCGGAGCTTCCCCGCTGATGTGGCCGATTTATATCGCGACGGCGAAAGGCATGTTTGCGGCAGAGGAAATCAAAGTCGACGTGGTTTTTGTCCCGTCAAGCGCTGCGCTTCAGCAGCAGTTGGCCGCCGGATCCCTCAAGGTCGGAGTTAATTGCGGACTGGTCGATCCGATCCGCGCGATTAATCAGGGAGCGCCTGTCGCGATCGTGCGTATCGAAGGGCAGGTGCCACCCTATGCGCTGCTTTCGAAGCCGACGATCAAGAGCATCAAGGACCTGAAGGGCAAGACGATTTCCGTCGGCGGCGCGAAGGACATAACCCGCACCTATCTCGATCGTATGATGTCTCCCTCCGGCATCAAGCCGGGAGAATACGACCTGGTGTATGCCGGTGCGACGTCCGCGCGATTTGCTGCCCTTCAATCGGGAGCGGCGGACGCGGCGATCCTGTTCCCGCCGTTCAATTTCCATGCCGAAGCCGGAGGGTTCAACAGCCTCGGGCTGGTGGTAGATTACGCGAAAAATCTGCCCTTCATGGGGACGACGGTCAACAGGCAGTGGGCGACCGATAATAAGCAGCGCCTGCAAAAATACCTTGCAGCCTTTACCAAGGCCGCTCTCTGGTTCAACGACCAAAGCAACCGGGAGGAGGCGATCAAGATATTGGTGGACGTCACCCATGGCGCGCGCGACGATATCGAGAAGTCCTACGACTTCTACCGCAAGATCAATTTCTTCGAAACCACCGGCAAGGTGTCCAAGGCGAAGATTGGCGAAATCGTCAAGGTCCTGAAGGACGGCGGCGATATCGATCAAAAGTTCGATGTCGACCGTCTGTTTATGTCGGGTGTGACGGAGATCAGCGAGTGATCTTCTGCCGCGGGATGGCTGCTAGAGAGGGTGAGATCATGCTTAGACGTCATCGTCGAGCGTTGGTGGTTGCAGGCTTGCTTTCATGCGCAGTCTTCGGTGTCGCGCCAGGCGCCCGCGCGGCGGATTCCATTACCGTCGGCGCCGTGGGCTCGGCTTCTGCGGCTCTTTGGCCGGTCGACATCGGTTTGGCCAAAGGGTTCTTCACCGCGGAGGGAGTCGCGGTCGATTTGGTGTTTGCACCCTCGAATGCCGGGGTGTTGCAGCAGCTAGCCGCGGGATCGCTCAATATGTCGATCACCAGCGGCTTGGTCGATCCGATCCGCGCGATTAATCAGGGAGCGCCTGTCGCGATCGTGCGTATCGAAGGGCAGGTGCCGCCCTATGCGCTGCTCGCGAAGCCCGCCATCAAGAGTATCAAGGAGCTCAATGGCAAGACGATCATCGTCGGCGGCGCGAAGGACATAACCCGCACCTATCTCGATCGTATGATGTCTCCCAACGGATTTCGTGCGGGCGATTACGACATGGTCTATGCAGGCGCAACCTCCGCCCGCTTCGCCGCGCTGCAGTCCGGGGCGGTGGACGCCGCCATCCTGACACCGCCCTTTAGTTTCCGTGCAGAGGACGCAGGCTACACCAACCTCGGACTGGTGGTCGATTATGCGAAGGACCTGCCCTTCTCGGGAACGGTTATCAATCGTTCTTGGGCAGCCGGTCATAAGGCAGTCGCGCAAAAATTCCTCGCTGCCTACACGAAGTGCATCCTTTGGTTCAACGACAGCAAGAACCGCGATGAAGCGATCAAGATTCTGGTCGATGCTAGCCACGGGAACAGCAAGGATATCGCGACCAGCTACGATTTCTTCCGCAAGATCAATTTTTTCGAGCCGACCGGCAAGGTTTCGAAAGCGCAACTCGAAAACATAGTCAAGGCGTTGGAGGATATCGGAGATCTGGACCGCTCGTTCGACGTCAACCGTCTGGTCATGCCGGGCGTCACGGAACTCGCCAACGCGAAGCGATAAGACGCCATGAACGGGGGACAGAAGACCGAGGAAAAGGCGCCCAGCCACGCGGTCGAGAAGGGCAAAGCGGGGCAGATCCTTTACGACACGATTTGCAGTTACCGCGTCGGCACATTGTCCCTCATCGGAGGCCTGCTCATTTGGGAACTCATGAGCAGATTATTCGTTGCCAATGCTTTGTTCCTCGCCGCACCGTCGCAAATCATTGTTGCGTTTGGCAAATTGTCCGCGAGTGGAGAGCTCGCACATCACATCGAGGTGAGCGCCGTCGAATTCATCGTCGGCTACGTAATTGCTTGTGTGCTCGGTATTGGGCTGGGCCTGCTGATGGCGAGTGGCGAGGTGCGAAAACAAGCGCTGCAGCCGTGGGTGTCGGGACTTTATGCCACACCGATCATCGCACTAGCGCCCCTGTTTATCCTATGGACTGGAATCGGCATCTGGTCGAAAATTCTCGTGGTTGTTTCACTTGTTCTGTTCCCGGTCGCCATCAACACCGAAGCGGGATTGCGCACGACCAGCGAGCGGTTGATCGAGATGCTGCGCAGCTTTGACGCCACGCCGCGGCAGATTTTCATGAAGGTTTCGCTGCCTTCCGCCATGCCATTCATCCTTGCCGGCCTCAAGCTCGGGATCGGCCGCGGATTAATCGGCGTCGTGGTGGGAGAGTTATTCGGCTCCCGTGCCGGTCTCGGTCAGCTCATCAGCCAGTCGGCGGAAACCTTCAACATGCCCAATTTGTTTGCAGCCGTGGTGATCCTGGCGGTTGCCGGTATTGTCATGACCGCCGGATTCGATTGGATTGAGCGCAGGCTCGTTCCATGGACACGGGATTGACTACATGCCGGGTCCTAAGCTCGCGATATCACGGCTCACCAAGCGTTTCCTCGATCTGGACGTTTTGCACGAGATTGACGTCGAGGTCGAGGAAGGCGAATTCATCTCTGTCGTCGGACCGAGTGGTTGCGGTAAGACCACCTTCCTGCGCATCGTCGCCGGGCTAGAGAAGGCCACGGCGGGCGAGGTGCGTCTTGACGGCGAAGTGGTGCGCAAGCCGGGGGCGGATCGTGGGTTCGTTTTCCAGGCCGATAATCTCCTGCCGTGGCGGACGGTTTTCGCCAACGCCATCGTCGGACCGGAAATCGGCGGCCGCGCGGGAGCGGAAGAGCGCAAGAGCACGCTCGATTTGTTGCGGCTGGTCGGCCTGGCCGGGTTCGAAAACTATTATCCGCGTCAGCTTTCCGGCGGCATGCGCCAGCGCGTCAATCTCGCCCGCGCGCTCGCCATCGATCCCAAGATTTTGCTCATGGACGAGCCGTTCTCTGCCCTCGATGCCCAGACCCGCGAAATCATGCAGATGGAATTGCTGCGCATCTGGGAAAAGGGACGCAAGACCGCCTTGTTCGTCACACACCAGATCGACGAGGCGGTTTACTTGTCCGACCGGGTATTGGTATTCGCGCGACGGCCGGGCCGAATTCGGGAAGCAGTCGAGATCGATTTGCCGCGGCCCCGGCCGTTATCGATCAAGCGCACAGCCGAATTTGTTCGCTACGTGGACCGCATTTGGAAATTGATCGAAGACGACGTGCGCGCGTCGGTGCTCAATCCGGATGATTGAACATAGGGCCGCTACGTCATTTCATGTCCGCGACGACCGATTGGTAAGAAAGATCGTAGAATTTCTCGACCGGCGGCACCGGGGCGGAGAGATCGCCGAGTTCGACCATGATCTTCAGCAGATTTCCGATGCTTTTGGCCTTCGAACTGCCCGCGTCGAACATGCGAACCTTCCGGTAGATATCGTAGGTCTTCGCGCCATCCTCGGGCTGAGAGCCGTTCGCGCGGCTTAGAATCTCGACCGCAGCCTTCTTGTTGGCCGGGTCATAGAACCAATCCACGGCTTTGGCGAAACCCTTGAGATAGGCGATGATCGCGGATTTGTGCTCCTTCGCCCAATTGGTATTGAGATCGTAGCCGGTGAATGGAAAATCTTTCACGTAATCGTATGCCAGCCCGAGATTGCTATAGCCCATGGCCTCGCCGCGGAATCCGAACAGGGAGGTGACCAGGGCGGAGTCAACGGCTCCGGACAAGAGGGCCGAAAAGCGGGCGGAACTCGCACCTGCGTAGACCATATCGTAATCGCCTGGTTTCAGACCGTTCGCCGATGCCATCCAGTCGAGATACATGCGGGTAATGTCTTTTGCACCGCCGACGATGACGGTCTTGCCTTTGAGATCGGCATAAGTCTTGATCTGCGGCTTCGCCAACAAAGTGTAATCGGCGGTGGTCGCCTCGATCGCGAAGATGGCAATGGGGGCGCCTTTGTCGATGGCGCGGATCAGGTCGACCAAGCCGCCGCCGCCCATATTGACCGAGCCGGCTGCGAGTTGTTGCTGCATGCCCGCGCTCGACTGGGAGGAGACAAGGGTTACCGTCACGCCTTCCGATTCGAAGAACTTTTTCTCCTGGGCTATGTAGATCGGCCATTCCAGCGACGAGCCCTTGCCCACGAGCCCTATCAATATGGATTCGGTGGCGTTGGCGGCAGGTCCCGCGAGAATAAAAACGAAAAAAGCAAAAAGAATTCGACGACCCATTGTGCCCCCCATTTGATCCGATGCGCGAGAGCATTTTAAACTTGCGTGCGCCTTGAATCAATTGGTCTTCGCGCGACCGGAGAGCTGAAGGAGACGCATCACGATGCGATCGATCGTCATGACATCGGCATATTTGTGGTGGAGATCGAACAGATTGATTTTATGGGACAGGAGGTTTTGGTCGAAGCAGCATTCCTCGGCTATT
The DNA here is from genome assembly GCA_003153455.1 of Betaproteobacteria bacterium. Classification (GTDB taxonomy): domain Bacteria; phylum Pseudomonadota; class Gammaproteobacteria; order Burkholderiales; family SG8-41; genus PALSA-1004. Next base: position 7,181 of record PLYS01000504.1, read on the forward strand.
ACCTGTCCCTGCTCAAAATTCTATACGGCCTGCAAATCGGTTTCTCC
>PLYS01000504.1:7240-9479 GCA_003153455.1 Betaproteobacteria bacterium
GTTCGTAGCGATGATGCAGACCTCCGACCTCCGGCAGGCAATGATCTTGGGCGGCCTTTTCATCCGTCATTTTCATTGCTTGGCTGATCTCGCTGGTGATCCGGTGACTGCCGCTTTGGAAGTGACTATTCCGATGGAGAGGGCGTCGTGAAAGTATGCCATCAGTGCGGAGGCAAGTTTGGTCTCGTGCGCTATCATTATCTCCGATACTCATTTTGCAGTCGCCAGTGCTTGAAATGCTTCAAACAACGGCTGGCCGAAGAGGTCTCGCAACGAAAGATATACGGCTGGTTCCGTCATTCGTCGTGATCGGTGCTTTCGGTCGAAGCAAGTTTCGTGGAGAACGACTGGATCGCTTTGACGATGGGTGCCACGAGATCAATGTAGTTGAGGCTCAAGGTGCCCTCGGGATTGAGCGAGGTCGGGGAGGACGCCTATCGTGTGGCGCGGCAGCTAGCACTGGGCGTACGCCTCGGGAGGCTCGTCGATCCTGACCGCGCGGCGTCACTCGGCTGTCCTGGNNGAGCCGTAGTTCAGTTGGTCGGCTAGGACCGCGAACACGATCGGACTCAGGGCGCCGCCGCCTTGGCCGGTGAACCGCCAAAGGCCGAGGAACCTGCCGCGGGCTTCGGGTGGGGCGACATCGGCGCCGACCGTCTGGATGGAGCCGCCGGTCAAGGCTTGCAGGGCGACGCCGAGAAGGAACAGCACCACGTACCAGGCCAAGGAAAGGTGCACGAATGCCGATACGGCGAGTGCGGCCATCGCGATCGTCACGCCGGCAAAGCCGGGAACCATCGTGCGTTTGCGTCCGAAGCGGTCCATCATCCAGCCGGCGATGAAGCCGATCGGCCATGAGATGACGGCCGCTCCGGTGGCCAGGTAGCCGATCTGTTTGGGTCCGAGATCGTAGGCGAAGGCAGCGTAGAGGTGCAGCAGGTCCGCTTGGACCGGTCCGCGGGTCAGTCCCGCGAACAGGGCCACCCCGAAGTAGACGAGGCGCGGCATCACGATCTGGCGCAGTGACAGCGAGGGTGATGCTGCGGGCGCCTTTGCGCGGGCGTCTCGGTCACGGCGTGGGGTGTCCTCGGCGAATATCAAGGTCGGAACGACCGCGAGCAGCGCGAGGACGGCGTAGGCCACGAACGGAGCACGCGGGCCCCACGCGGCGGCGATGAACCCACCCAACAACGGGCCCGCGAGCTTGCCCGTGTTGTCCATTCCGAACATCCAGCTGATCAGCCGCCCGCGCTCCCTGGTTGCGGCGCCGTGCGAAATCGCGGCCAACCGCCCCATGACCCACATCTGCGCCGCACAGCCGGTGAAGAAGCGAAGGACCAACAGCTCCGGGAACGAGTGGGCGAACACGACCAGGAAGGCCGTCGCCGAGGTGAGCAGCGGTCCGGCGATTATCACCGGACGGCGACCGAAGCGGTCGATCAACCAGCCAGACGGGATCGTGCCGGCCAGATTCCCGAGCAGAAACGCCGTCACGACGCCACTGGCAACACCAAAGCTGACCTCGAAAGACTTCGCCAAAGTCGGCACCGCCGGCAGCGCGATGCCGGTGCCCAGCGCCAACACGAGCGCCGGCAAATACGTCGAGAGGAACGCCTCCCACGAGATCGCCGCGTGTCTCCGTGCCACGCTCGCGACCGCCGGTTCGTCACTGCTGTCGCGTGGTTGGCTGTCGGCGTCGCTCATCCTCGACCACATACTCGTCGCCACCACAGCTTCGCGCCACCGTCACGGTGGTGCGAGTCAGTCTCGGCGGTCACGAGACAGCGTCCTTCATATAGCGGAGCTGCGCCACGGCCAGCCGAAGCTGTCCTGCGCGAAACACTGTTGACGTGGATCTAGCGTATCGAGAATACCCGCAAAGAACTAGCATTGTTGCGGATTACCGGCGATAGCCGCAGCGAGTCAAGGTCGCTCAGCTCGCCTTGTGGCGGGTCCTCAAAAATAGTGTCATTCCTGCGAATGCCACTGGTGGGGTTATTGAGAGGTGGAGGTTGCGGCGATCGTGGTCGCTATCTCGTTGTCGTTGGCGGGTGTGCTTGAGGCTTGGTTGTCGTTCGCTGCCTGGATGAAGACGGTGCGGGTGGAGGTTGCGGTGAGGCCGTTTTGGTCGGTGGCAGCTAGGCGACCAGCCGCTCACGACTCGGGTCGCAATCTGCAGGCCAGGAATCGCAGACCCGTGCATCCTTGGCCAAGCCCACCTGTCCCTACTCAAAACTCC
>PLYS01000143.1 GCA_003153455.1 Betaproteobacteria bacterium
TTGTTGAACCTCTGCACCGTATCGGCGAGGTACGGCAGCAACTCTTCGGGCGTGCTGCCGGATACCGAGGAGAGCGATCCGCCGCCGGTGTAGCGCGCGATCGTCACCGTGTTGTCTCCCGCCGCAAATCCCATCTCGACNNGTGCGGCAGGAAGCCGGCGACGTTGCGCAGGTACAGGCGCCAGAAGCGTCCGATGGATGTGTTCGGCATGAAGCCGTCGCGCAAAGCGCCCTGCGTATAGTTGAAGCCAAGCTCCTTGATAAGCGGGCCGTTGAGCATGATCAGCGTGTCGCCGCCCGGCGTGTTGCCGCTGTGCTCGACGCCGTACTCGGGGTCGCACATGGCTTCGATCGACGCGACGAGCACCGGCATGTACTCGGGACGGCAGCCGGCCATCACGCCGTTGACCGCGACGTTCCAGACAGTGGCGGCGCGTTGGTCGGGGAGCAGGACGCCGAGGCTTTCGTCCGGGTCGCGCTCGGTAAAACGCAGGAAAGATTCGATTTCCTCGCGCGTTGGCGGCACGATCGGCAGCCCGTCGGAGAGTTCGTGCTGGTAGAAATAGCGATTCACTTCCTTGAAACCGCCTTTCACCACGATATCGCGCGGGCCGGGTTCGGACTGCTCGCCGATGGCCGCGGGCGTGACGGTCAGATTGTCGATGACGCCCTGCAACGTCACTTCCAACACGTCGCGCCGCAGCTCGTCCTTGGATTTGGTGCCGATGTGGCCGGGCACCATCGCGATCGGGATGTTCCGCATACCGAGCCCGACCGAGGTTGCGGCGGCCTGCTTCAGGAAGCCTTCACAGGTTAGCGATGAGGTCGGATAGCCGGCGGCTTCGCACACTGCACTCGCCCGCAACACGGCGGGCGTGCAGCTGCCTCAACACGCCATTCCGGAAATGACGGCGTCGACTCCGAGGTCCTTCAAGCGCCGGGGCAGTTCCGCGAGCGCCGCTTTCTCTTCGCCGCCGTGGGTGCTGCCGAACTCGCGCCAGCTCACGAACTTGACGCCCGGATAACGCGCTTTGAGTCCTGCTTCGAGCAACGCGAATACTTCGTCGCCCTTGAACAGATAATCCCAGATCTGGGCGACAGTTTTTCCTGCGAGCGATTTCAGGCGCGGCGCGAGCGCCCGCGTGCGCTGCTGGCGCGGGCCACGCGGCCAGTACGCTTCGTAGTATCCGTCGTTGGTCTGCTTCGTCATCTTCGTTGCTCCTTCTGCAATTCTACTGACGCCGGTTTTGCATTAGGAGTTTGTCGGGGCTAAGTCCGACAAACTCCTGGTTACTGTTTGACCATGCCGAGTTCATTCAGCACATCCTTCAATATCTCGTACTGCTTCTTGAGGTTCCTGCCCAGCTCGGCGCTGTTCATATAATCCTCGTCCCACTGGTTTTTCTCCACCGCCTGCCGCCACCCCTCGGTCTTGATCAGCCGCTGGAAAACCCCGTCCCAATAGCGGATCTGCTCGGCGGAAAGAGCTTTCGGTCCCATGATACTGCGCGGCACGTCGAATACAACATCGAGGCCCTGTTCCTTCAGCGTGGGCACGGCGGCAAGCGGTCCGCTCAATCGCTTGCTGGCGGCAATACCCACGATTCTGATCTTGTGCGCTTCGAGCATCGGCAGAAAACTGCCCGGCGTGGCCGATGCTACATCGACGTGACCGCCGAGCAGCGCCGTCATCGCGTCGCCCGAAGAACCAAAGACAACGATCTTCAGTTTCTTGATGTCCGCGCCCACGCTCCTGGCAAGCAGCGCGGCGGCGATGTGGTAAGCGTTGCCTCGCGCCGCGGCAAGCGCGATGCTCACGGAGGACGGGTCCGCCTTGATGCGCTGCGCGAGGTCTTTGGCGGTTGCGATCGGAGATTCGGCGCGGACCATCAACGCGATCGGCTCGGTGATCAGGTTGGCGATCGGCGTGAACTCGAAGTAATTGACCTTGATCTGGCCGGTGAGCAGCGCGCTCAAGGGCGTCGAGGTTTGAATGAACAGCCGGTGGCCGTCGCCGGGAAACTGGCCCAGGTAATTCAGCGCGACGCCATAACTGCCGCCTGGTTTATTCGTGATCGTGAGCGGCGTCTCTATCAGCTTGTTTGCGTGCATGATCGCCTGCAGCGTGCGTGCGGTGTTGTCCACGCCGCTGCCCGGCCCGGTGCCCACGATGAGCTCGATGCCCTTGTCCGGTTTCCATTCCGCCGCTGCGGCCGGGGCCGCGCCGGGCCCGCACGCGACGCAAACGGCCAGCGCGGCTGCCCATGCGTTGCGGGGCCGGCGTAAAAGGTGCTGAACCCGGTTCAGATATGTCATTTCCAAAACGAACCTCCATGCGAACTGCGCATTATGCTTGCGACGTAAATCCGACTGCGGCGTCGCCACGGAATTATACGGTTCAAATTGCATTTCCAGCGACTGGTGAATGCGCCAAGGCCGTGGTGCGGGACTTGGAAGTGCTATCCAGCCGGCCGCGCCGAGCGCGTGTCGCACGCGTGGCGCCCTGCGATTGCGTTATAGTTGTCGCGTCCGGGATACGCCCGGTTGAGGAGGACATTGCATGAAAACCAAACGTTATGATGACTACGTTGTTTCCGTACTGGCTGTGGTGCTGGGACTATTCGTCTCCGCGTGCGCGAGTGCCGCGGAATACGCCGACTACCCGAGCCGGCCGATCCGCCTGATCACGCCGGCCGCGCCGGGCGGCACGACCGACATTCTCGCGCGGCTGTTCGGTGCGCGGCTCGCCGAAGTGTTCAAGGAGCAGGTCGTCGTCGACAATCGCGCGAGCGCGTCCGGCGTGATCGCGGGGGAGCTGACCGCCAACGCTCCGGCTGACGGCTACACGCTGATGCTCGCTTACCACCAGCACACGGTCAACGCGGCGCTCAATCCGAAGCTGCCCTATCACCCCGTGAACAGCTTTACGCCGATTACACAACTCACGTCCGCGGGGCTGTTGCTGCTGGTGAATCCGTCGTCGCCGCCGAAGAACCTCAATGAGTTCGTTGAGTGGACCAGGAACTTCAAGGGCCCGCTCAACTTCGGCTCGGCGGGCCTGGGCAGCGGCGGCCACCTTGCAGGCGAGCTCTATAATCTGATGGCGCACGTGAAGGCGCAGCACATTCCGTATAAGGGAACGGGGCCGGCACTGATCGACCTGATGGGAGGACAGTACCAGTACAATTTTGCCGGCATTCAACCCGCTATGGTCGCGGTGCGGTCCGGAAAGCTGCGCGGGCTCGCGGTCACCACTCCCAAGCGCATCGCAACTCTGCCGGACATGCCTGCGGTGGCGGAGGTGCTGCCGGGTTTCGAGATCGTCGGCTGGTACGGTGTGATCGGGCCGGCCAAATTGCCCAAGCCCATTCTCACGCGGCTTCACGACGAGATCGTCAAAATCCTCAAGCAGCCGGACGTGACCGAGCGCATCCTGGTAGACGGCTCGGAACCGGTCGGCAATTCGCCCGAGGAGTTTCGCAAGTACATGCTCGCCGACGTCGCCAAATGGGCGAAGCTCGTGAAGGAAAGCGGGGCGAAACTCTATTGAGCGCTAAAGCGGAAGGAGGCATGAAGACAGAATGAACTTGTTCGCTGCTGCTGCGGTTGGGTTGACGGCGCTCGGCGCGGCGCAGGTTGCGGGCACGCAGGGCTATCCCACCAAGCCGGTCCGCGTCGTCATTCCGTTCCTGCCGGGGGTGCGGCGGATGCGCTGTTGCGCCCGCTCGCACCCAGGCTGAGTGAAGCCCTCGGCCAGCAGGCGGCAGTCGACCCGTGGTCCGGCGCGAACGGCAACATCGCCGCCGAAAGTCGTTCAGCCAGTTCTCGAGCACGCCGTCCGCATTCATCAGGCCGGGGCGGATCGTGCTGCCCATGCGCATGAACTCGAAATGCGGCGAGTCGTCGGTGGACCAGCTGATCGGCATTTCGACGAGCGGGGTGGTGGGTCCAAATTTCGAGGGCTGCTCGATCTCGATCACGTCGCCCTTGCGCGCGTAATACGGCGTGTAGTCGTCGCCCATCATGCTGCTGTCGTAGGTAAAGCCGTGCTTGAGAAACAGCTCGACCGAATGCGCGCTCAGGTCCCACGACGGCGAGCGGTACCCGCGCGCATATTGGCCGGAAATGCGCTTGATCGCTGCGTTGGCCCGAACCAGCTCGGCCTCCTCTTCTTCGCGCGAGTACGCCGACGGCGACACGTGCTTCCAGCCGTGGTGCGCGATCTCATGCCCCGCATCGACCACTGCTTTCACCGCATATAGCAGCGGGTCCGCCGAGCACGCGGCGCGCCAATTCGCTATCATTCGGTTGCCAACCTTATTTTCATCCCCATCAAAATGACAGTCGAACACCTCGTTCAGAACTGGACCGTGCGCAAACCGCTCGCGCGTTCGCGTAACGGCATCGTCGCCAGCCAGAACCGCATCGCCGCGGCAGCAGGCGCCAAAGTGCTCGCCGGCGGCGGCAACGCCGTCGACGCGGCGGTTGCAACCAGCTTTGCGCTGGCGGCGGTCGAACCGTGGAACTGCGGCCTCGGCGGCGTCGGCTTCATGCTGATATACCTCGCGCGCGAAAAACGCGTGCAGGTCGTCGACTTCGGCCCGATCTCGCCGCGCCAGCTCAATCCCGCCGACTACCCGCTCACCGGCGGTTTCACCACCGACCTTTTCACCTGGCCGACAGTTAAGGACGACCGCAACGTGCACGGACCGCTGTCGTTCGCGGTGCCCGGCCACGTCGACGGGATCGGGCTCGCGCTCGAGCGCTTCGGCACGCGCCCGCTCGCTGAATTGCTGCAGCCCGCGATCGAGTTCGCCGAGCAGGGCATCGCGGTCGATTGGTTCCTGACCCTCAAGGCCGCAACCATGGCGCGCGAGCTGTCGCGCTATGCGACCACGCGCGAGCTCTGGATGCCGCACGGCATGCCGCCGGTCACCGCGCCCGGCGCGCCACTGGAAAGACTCGTTTTGAAAGGGCTTGCCGGCACGCTGCGCCAGCTCGCGCGTGGCGGCAGGCGCGACTTCTACGAGGGCGAAGTCGCGCGCGCGCTGCTGCGGGACATGGCGGCAGTGGGCGGCATCATCAACGCCGACGATCTCAAGCACTATGCAGCGCGGCTCGTCGATCCGCTCGAAGTCGATTACCACGGCGCACGCGTCGCGCTTGCCGGCGGGCTCACCGCGGGCCCGACCCTGGCGCGCACGCTCAAAGCGCTCGGTGGCGTGAAGTTTCAAGCCGGCGGGCCTCATGCCGACGCCTTTGTCGCTTATGCTCGAGTGTTGCGCGACGCTTACGCCGAACGGCTGCAGACCCTGGGCGATACCAGCGACGCGCGCGATCCTTCGTCGACCACGCATTTCAACGTCGTCGACCATGACGGCAACATGGTCGCCGTTACGCAAACGCTGCTGTCGGTATTCGGCAGCAAAGTCGTGCTGCCGCAGACCGGGATCCTGATGAACAACGGCATCATGTGGTTCGATCCGCGGCCGGACTCACCCAACAATCTCGCCCCGAACAAACGGCCGCTCACCAACATGTGCCCGGTGATCGTGCGCCGCGGCGATCAGCCGTGGTTCGCGATCGGCGCCTCAGGCGGGCGCAAGATCATGCCGGCGGTGTTGCAGATCGCGTCGTTTCTGATCGATCACGGCATGGCGCTCGAAGACGCGTTTCACCAGCCGCGCATCGACGCGAGCGGCGGCGATACGGTCGGCGTCGATCCGCGCCTGCCCGAGACGATCCGCAACGCGCTCGCGGCGAAGTATCCCATCAACGAAACCGAACTCGTCGTCTATCCGACCAATTTCGCGTGTCCCAGCGCGGTGCTGCGTGATGCTGCAAGCGGCGAATTTCAGGGCATCACCGACGTGCTGTCGCCGTGGTCAGGCGCGGTCGGCGCGGATGCGTGACAACCGGAACATCCTTAACCCGCGGCGGGAAGTTCTCCAAGAAATCATTTCCGCGCTCACATCTGGGAAAGAGCAGCCTCCACGCGGCTTAGGAAGTTAATCGTGCGCGGTGGCGCGACTAGCCATCCTATAGCAACGCCGACGCCGTCTGCCAGCATGTCGGCAATCTCGAACGTCCGGGTATCAGTGAGCAGTTGAGCGAATTCCATACCGATACCAAGCGCCAGAAACGCGCCCGCGAGTGTGAGCCGGCGGTTTGCACTGGAATATAGCTGTGCGAACCACAGCATCAAGGCTGCATAGGCCGCCAGATGGCCGACCTTGTCGCCCTGCTCAACCGGAATAAAAATCGGCTGGGGCGTCAGCGAAAGATAGACGACGGATAACACCAGCGCCCAACCGATCCAGAGCCATAGCGTGTGTAACCTGAGACGGCCGTTGGCGGAAGACGAAGTCATTAACCCTTGCCCGGGTCGCCATCCACCACCGAGTACACATCGAAGATGTTGCGAAGACCCTTGAATTCAATCGCGTTGCCACAGGTATCGCTCACTGTCATGAGCATTTGCTCGCGTACCGCGCCTTTTTGCGTTACGGCGGGCTTGTTGATGAATACCGCACCGCGCTTTTCCAGTTTCTCGGCGGTTTTCTCGAAGTCCTCAAGGGTCATTACGACTCCGAAATGCCGCAGGGGTGTCTTGCCGCTGCCGCCGATTTTCATGCCGTGGTCGCCCACGA
>PLYS01000567.1 GCA_003153455.1 Betaproteobacteria bacterium
CGCCGGCAAGCACCATCGACACCGCGCGTTCGCGGTATTCAGGCTTGGCGAGTTCGGCCGCGGCGAAGCGGTACAACTGGCCGTTGGCGCTGTAGTAGCCCGCCACCACCGTTGCCAGCACCAGCAGCCAGAAGTTCCCGCTAATCACCGCATACGTCCCCAGCAGCGCTGAAAAAAATGCAACGGCGAGCCCGATTTGGAAAGACACCTTGCGGCCCCAGCGCGACTGGAACCACGCCACCGGCCCCGTGGAGAGCGCACCGCCGACCACGTAGCCCATCACCGGCAGCGTCGCCATCCAGCTATAGGGCGCCAGCGACAGGCCCACTAGCCCGTTGATGGCGATGAACACGACGTTATTGGTGAGGAACAGGCCTTGGGCTGCTACCATCAGCCAGAGATTGCGGTTCACGGTGCGGAGGCTTTTTCTGGTGGAAGCGGAAGTTGCGCGGCCAGCGCGCCTGCAGCAAGCGCGCGACGGAATTCAGACAAGAATTGGCAGCGCGAATATTAGCGTTTTTCGATACTGGCGTCACGCCCTGATTCGGCAATCGGGTCAGTAGAGATTCAGGTCGCCTTGCGCAACGCCGGGTTCAATAACGCCGATACCCGGCTGACCGAAACGACGACCTACAAGGCCCGGTCGCGCGTCCTTCGATGCAACCAATGAGCCAACCACAGAAATGCAACGGTAAACCCGACGAGCGCCGCAACATCGCCCCAAAATGAGAAGAAGCTCGTCTCGCCGAACCCGACGCGAACCAGATCCGCACTGTACGATAACGGCGACAACGGCGCGAGCCAACGTCCCCACGCCGGCATTTGAGAAAAAGGAAGGAACACGCCGCTTACGAAGATGATCGGTAAGCGCACCAGGTTCAACAGCATCATCACTTGCGATGGAGTATTGCTCGCGGGCGCCGACAAGAGCACGCCCAAAGCGGAGAACGCAATGGCACCGAGCATTACTCCAACCAGCAATTGAAGCGCAGAGACCACGTGTGCGTCGGTTGCGCCTAGCCCTATCGCGAGCGGCAGCACCGAGAGCGAAGCGCCAAATAGCATGCCGGCGAGAACGTCTCCGGCAAGGATTGCAGAAAGCGAGGCGGGGGATGTCACGAGCCGCTCAAATGTCTTTGCCTGGCGCTCCCAGGGCGTTACCAACGGCCCAACTGCCGAGGCAGTGAAAAATAGCGCCATGCTCATCATTCCCGGCACCATCGCATCCACCGGACCCGCGTGCCCTGCTGCAAAAGCCAGATAGAAAAACACCGGGAAAATTACCCCAAACGTAATCACCGGCGGTTTGAGGTAATAGATCATCACGTTTTTCTTGGCGACGACGAGCGCGGCACGTCCCTGCCAGAGAAACGCGTCAGCGCCTAATTGTCCATCAGACATGGCTTTCTTCGCTCGGTGCAGTGGCCGCTTTGCTGGTAATGTGCACGAACACCTCCTCCAGACTCGGCTCAAGGGTGGAAAGATATTCGATGTGTAACCCTTGCGTCGTTGCCCGGTTGGCGAGTTCCTGGGCGATGTGACCTGGTTCGGCGCCGAATATTCGAAAGCCGGACGCGAGCCGTATGGTTTCTCCTCCCGCGCCAAATTCCAGCATTTCCGCCGAAGGCGCGGCGCCTTCCGCGAATCTGACTTCCACCGAGCGCCGCGACCGCAACGTCGCACGCAGGGACTGAGGAGTGTCGATGGCGGCAATGCGGCCGTTGTTGATGATTGCCACCCGGTGGCAGAGTTCACCGGCCTCTTCGATGTTGTGCGTGGTGAGAAAGACGGTCATGTCTTTGCTGCGGTTCATGCGGGTAATGACTTCCCGTATCAAGCGCGAGCTCGCGACATCGAGACCTGAAGTCGGCTCGTCGAGAAACAGGATGTCCGGCTCGCTCACCAGCGCCATGCACAGCATCAATCGCTGGCGCAGACCCTTGGATAACTCGCGTCCGGTTTGTTTCGTGCGTTCGGCAAGTCCGAACAGCTCAAGCAGCTCCTTGCCATTAAGGGTCCGCCGTTCTTTGGGCAGGCCGTGCAGCTCGGCCATCAGCATCACGTTTTGCCAGACCGTGAGATCGGCGTAGACGTTGGCTTCTTCCGGAACGACACCGAGAAGCCGTCGCGCAGCGGTGGGATGGGAAAGCAGGTCGTAGCCCGCGATCGTTATTGTTCCGGCAGTCGGGGGAATGTAACCAGTGAGCATTCTGACGGTTGTGCTTTTCCCGGCGCCGTTGGGTCCGAGAAATCCAAACACCTCGCCGCGGCTAACGGCAAAATCAATCCGGTCGACCGCAACCAGATCGCCATATTTTCGGGTGAGCCCGCGCGCTTCGATGATTCGGGTCGCGGCATCCGATGTCCGGGTATTCATGAAGTCAGCATTCCTTATCCTCACGGCCCTTCGACGACGAGATGAATGACATACTGGGTTCCGCCGTCTAGCGCAGCAACGACCTCGGAGGTCCCTGGCGTCATTCCTGCCTTAGCGTGGATCTCGACGATGCCGAGCCGCGAGAAACCCGGCCCGAACGTCACCGGCGTCAACGCTACGGGCACGCCTTTCGTTGTGATCGAGCCGATCCGCGTACCGTCGCGCAAAATGTCGAGCCCGCGTTCGCCAGCCCCCAGGCTGATCACTGAACGCGATGAATCTGGCAATGTCACGAGGAGGTCAATCGGCAGCGGCGCCTCCTCGCCAACTCTGACGTGCTGCCAATTCTCGTCCTTGCTCTGGTGCAGTTGGTTGTAGGCAGCGACATTCGGCGCCGGCTTGGCCCTGATATGGGCGATCGCCTTCGTTGTCCCGGAGAGTGCTCCCGCGTCCATGAACTGCATCACGATCGGATAGTCGCCGGCCTTTGCGGGATTGATCTCGTTTGTGCGCAGATGGATTGCCTTCAAGCCGGGACCACCTAGTGCCTCGGGCGAAATTGCGTCGTCGAAGTGGATAATGATAGTCCGCGGATCCCTGCTGTCTGGCGCGAGCGTAAACTTGGCCGGGACCGACCCTTGCTCCCATTTGATCATCACGGATTCCAGCGGATAGCCGGTCCTTGGCGTGAATGCCTTCGGGAACGTGAACCGAATCGTCGTGCCCGCCGGGACCGCATAACCCGGCACAGTCGGATCGGACGACTTGTCGAAGACGAACCACGCTTCAAATGGCTGTTTCGCCGCAAGCCCCGTGCTCACCATAGGCTGGTAGCCCACCGTAACTGTGGGTGCCTCTGCGTTGGCAAACCCAGTTGTCCCGAGCGCTAATGCTATTACCGCCGGTATTCCAAACGTCAGCAATCCCGCTCTTAGCCATGCGCTGAGTTGCTCGCGGATTGATTCCGGAACCGGCGAAGGGGGGCGAAGTGGTTTCAAAGTCATGATATTTCTCCAAATAGCGTTGACCAAATAGAACCTAGAACGACGCAGAATTGCGCGTTGGTTTTTGTCCCCCCCAGAATTCTCAGAAATAATACCGCGCATAAACCTCGACCTTGCGAGAATTCGCCTTCTCACCGAAGTCGGTCCCTGCCCCTCCGTGAAGGAGATAGAGCCTTGCGCGCAACTCGAGGTTGTTTATACCGGTGTACATTACCTCGGGGGTAATCTGGTAGCTCCGATCCTGGAGGTTCATCGTCGCGAAAATCGACGGCTGAAAATACACGATGCCGAATGCATCCTTCTGTTGCGCCCGGAAGTAGAGGTAGTCCTGGCCGGGGTTCGGGCTCACGTAGTTGCCCTTGCCGAGAGCAAGAGCCTTCTGGAGCAGCGGGCCGGCGGTTGGCTGTGGCAGCGCGAACGCGTTGTTGACGAGTTGGTAGAACTGCTGGAGCTGGTCGTCAGAATAGCCGGTGCCGTTGCGGTAATACTCCGCGATGTAAGTGGTATCGCTCTCGGTGAGGTAGCGCAGACCCAGCAGGTAACTCGTCGCGTTTCCAACCTGGTTGGTCACGCTGCCGCTGCTGTCGGCGACGGGGCGCGTGAACTGCTGAATGCGCGCCCACTCGCCGTGGATCTCGAAGTTCGAAGTGAGATTCTTCGCGAAGTCCATTCCGAAGCGCGCGGGGCGGCTGCCCTTGCCCTGCCATGCAAAATCGATATCGGTGTCGCGGTACAAGAGGTAGAGCTTCGCCGCGGGATTCAGGTGACCGGTCAGGCCAAAATCGCTATTGACATCGCCGCTCACGGGCACCAGCACCGGCGTAAAGGCAATCGTCTGCAAGTCCCCTCCCGGACTGGCGATGAAATCACCGTTCACCATCACGTAGCCTTCGCGGGCTAACAGAGGGTCGTCGGGATTCTTGGGACGCGAGACGAACGCAATCGGGTTCCACGTGTTGCCCTTGCCCCAATTGAGGACTCTCTTGCCAGCTTCGACGGTAACGTTGGCACTCGGTCTTATCGAGTAGGCGGCCTCATACATCACGT
>PLYS01000405.1 GCA_003153455.1 Betaproteobacteria bacterium
GTCAGCGTGAACGTGCTGCATGGCGTCAAGCAGGAGGACGATCCCGAGCGCTTCAAGCAATTGGTTGCGGAGGTGCAGCGCGACACTTCGGCGTGGGCGCTAGCCGAGCTGTACGAGGCGCAGAACGTGATCGATCCGCGGGATACGCGCGACTACCTGATTCGCACGCTGGACGTTCATCGTCTGCGGCTCAAGAATGGCGCCGGCGAGCATTTGCTACGCAACTGGCCGACGAGCTATTAAGAGCGGTGACTCGTGACTGGTGCAGCTATTCACCGACCTCAAGCCCGGTCATGCGCCAGCCCGCGCCGCGTTTGACGAAACAGGCGCGGTATTCGAGCGGGCTGCGGACCTGTTCTTCCGGCACGTAACCTACGCCGGCTCCGGTCTGGAGCTTAACCCACTTTTGTTTGCTGTCCCTGTCTTCGTCGGCGACTTCCCAGTCGAGCACTTTCACTAGGTCGTACGAGAGTGTTTGCAGCATTGGCGCGTTCGCCGCGGGGTTCGCTTTCAGCAACGCTTCCCTGGCGATGATCGCGCCCGTGACGTCTCCGGCGGCGTTATCCGGCCATTTGTAATGAACATACGGGGCGCAGAACTCGTAGGCGCCCCGTTCGCGCTTGACGAAAACGCCACCCAGAAAAAGCAGTTTCGGCAGTTCCGTCCACAATGCGCTGGCGGCGGACTGCGGCTCCCATAATTTCTTGAACTCGGCGAGGCCGTCCCGGCCGGAAATATTCCGGATACTGCCGTCGACGATGCCGAGAACAAATTTCTGATCGCGCTTCTCGAGCGCATCGAGCAGGTGCGCCTTGAAACGCGCCCAGCTCGGATCGCTCGTGCCCTCGTCGACGAGGAACAGCTTGACCTCCTGCGCGGCCGCAGTGAGAGCGGCAACAAGCAGAATGGTCGCAGTCAACGCGCGCAGCAGTGTTGAGGTCTGAGTCATCAGCGCCCTTTGAATTGTCCCTGCCGCTTTTCGAAGAACGCGGTCAGCGCCTCGGCGTGATCTTCGGTTTTGTGACATAGCGCCTGATAACTCGAGCACACATCGAGATGTTCGGACAGCGGCTGCTGTTGCGCGAGCTTGAGCAGCCGTTTCGCATAGCGCACGGCGAGCGGTGGTTTGGCGGCGATTTTGGCGGCGAGGTCGCGCGCGCGCGGCAGCAGCGCGTCGGGCTCGGTGATTTCGAGCACGATGCCGAGATGCATGGCTTCCTCGGCCTTGACGATGCGGCCGGTGAACGTGAGTTCGGCGGCGCGCTGATAGCCGATCAGCCGCTGCAGGAACCATGCCCCGCCGTCGCCGGGGATGATGCCGAGATTGACGAAAGTCTCGCCGAACGAAGCGTGGGTCGAGCCAATGCGGATGTCGCACATGTTGGCCAGGTCAAAGCCGGCGCCGATCGCCGGGCCGTTGACTGCGGCGATCACCGGGATTTCTGCCTCCTGCAGCGCGAGCGGAATGCGCTGAATTCCGCGCTTGTAGTTCTGCTGCAGCTCGAACGCCGGCGCCTTCGAGCGCTCGCCCATGGTCTTGATGTTGCCGCCCGCCGAAAACGCGCTGCCTTCGCCGGTCAGAATCAGCACCGATACATCCGGGCTGGCATTGGCCCACGCCAGCGTCCCGACGATATCGGAAGTGAGCTCGGTGCTGGACAGCGCGTTGCGCACGTCATTGCGCTTGAATGTGAGCACGGCGACGCGTTCGTCCAGCGTCAGCGCGGAGTCTTTCAGTAGCGGTAGTGCGGGCATGGCGGTTCCTCGATNNTTGTCCGAACAGGGATACGCATAATGGCGAGAATCGAAGTCAAATCCGAAATCACCGGCACCGTATGGCAGATCACGAAACAACCCGGCGATGAAGTCGAGGCGGGCGACACGCTGATTGTGATCGAATCGATGAAAATGGAAATCCCGGTGATCACCGAGGACGGCGGCACGGTCAAGGAAATCCTGGTCAAGGCCAAAGAACCGGTTGCAGAGGGCCAGGTGGTGGCAATCATCGACGGCTGATCAGCGCAAGAACCGTCGTTAGTCCCCCTGCGCTGGCACGCAACCCCCGCCTTGGTCAGCTTCCTTCCAGTTCCCGCAATTTTTTGATCGCCGCATCGCGCGAATCGAGCACACGCCGCTCGGCCACGTGCTGCGCGCGCTCGCCGTTCCCGGCGCGGACCGCCTTCACCAGTTCCTGCCAGTGCCTCACCGATTGTCGCCGGCGCTGCTCGGTCGATAAGCCCACCCGCGAATAGCGCAGCGTCTGCTGTGCCAGCGCGCCGAGTATGATGCGCAGCCGCGCGCTGCGCGAGGCCGTGGTCAGCAGGCGGTTGAGCCTGAACACCGTTTCCACGTAGTCGTCGCCGCGCTTCGGATCGCGCGCAAGCCGCGCGAGCTCCGCGACCTCGGCTTCGAGCAGCGGCAGCAAGCGATGACGATCGGGGTCTTCGGCGATGCCACGATCGCGCAGGCCGTTCAAGGCGGCGCGGATGTCGAAGATTTCCTTGACCTCGGCGCTGCTGAGATTGGTGACCTGGGCGCCGCGCCGCGCCAGGATTGTGACCAGCCCGTCTTTCTCGAGCAGCCACAGCGCCTCGCGCACCGGACCGCGGCTGACAGCGAATTCGGCAGCAACCGCTTGTTCCATAATGCGCTGCCCGGGCGCATAGGCGCCCGAGGTGATGCGCGCCGCGACCTGCGCCGCGATTTGCTCCGGCAACGACAGCGTGAGCGGGCCCGGCGCGAACAGCGTTGCCGCCGAATCGGCGCGCCG
>PLYS01000451.1 GCA_003153455.1 Betaproteobacteria bacterium
AGATGCGGGTGCGAGCTGCTGCCATTCGGCGAGCCCGCCGCATTCGTCGGCTTCCATGTGGCTGAAGCCGATCCAGCGCAGGGATGCTGGATTGATCAGCGTCGCCACCGCCTCGCGCACTTGGGGAAACAGCCGTTTGTGGCCAGTGTGGAACAGCAGCGGCTGCTCGTCGCGCACCAGGAACTGATTGAACTGGATGTTGCTTTCCCGAACCCAGGTCGAGATCCGGAAGATGCCGCTCGCAATTTCAGTGATGGAGGTCATCGGCGCACTCATTCGCTCACTATACAGCGGGAAGCGCCAAAAGACGCATCGGCAGCGCGGAATGTCATACCGTCTGCGCCGCCTTCGGCTGATAGCTTCCCGTCTCCGAGCGGAACGGGACCGCGAGTCGGTTCCAGCCATTGATCCCGATGATCGCGAGCGTGAGGTCGACGAGCGCCTTCTCATCGAAATGACGCCGAACCCCGGCGTATAGCTCATCCGGCACGCCGTTCGCGGAGATTTGCGTGAGCGCCTCGGTCCAGACGAGTGCGGCCCGCTCGCGGTCCGAGTAGCACGGCGCCTCCCGCCATGCCGGCAGCAGGTGCAGCCGCTGCTCGGTTTCGCCAGCGGCGCGCGCTTCCTTGGTGTGCATGTCGAGGCAATGTGCGCAGCCGTTGATTTGCGAGACACGCGTCTTCACGAGTTCCAACAGCGAGTGCTCCAACCCCGAGCCTCGCACGTAGGTTTCGATGCCTAGCATCGCCTTGTATGCCTCGGGCGCCACCTTTTTGTAATCGATGCGTTGTTTCATTGTCTGTCTCCTTGGAAAAAGGATGGCGTTTTCGAGTCGTTCTTGTCAAGCTCCCTCGAAGCTGGCTGATTCGTCGGTTGTCAAGGCAGGCACTTGGCGCGATTCCATGGCTCCCGCAGGACTCATCGACCCGTTCGCAGCCACCGCGTTATCTGCTCGAGCGTCGTGTTGCCGAGCGCGTCGACGGCCACTTCTGGTGATTCCCGACCGTGGGTGAGCGGGTCCGACGCCTGAGGGTCTTCGATCGGTTGTGCGGCGTACTGGTGGCGGTGTTGATGCAAATTGCGTGTATCGAACTCGTGATTCCGGACATGGGCGCCGAGCTTCAGGCGATAGCGCGTCCCGCAGTAAGGACACATCGCTTCGCTTTCATTGATGACGTCGAGGAAAATTCGCGGGTGGGATGCCCACAGCGGCATCGACGGATTAGGACAAAATGCGGGGAGCTCGTTCGCGGAGAGCTCGACCACTGGCGTGGCAACCGGCAACGCACTCAATGCGCGCCCCACTTAGTCACTTGCGTGTCCCGCGTGGTGCTATGAATCTGAGAAAATAGTCCATCGTACTCTTGATCTTGTACATATTGATCGCGTGGGCTGGATCGACCTGTTTGGGGCAGACTTCAGAGCAATAGCCAATAGCGGTACAGCCCCACACCCCATCCGCCTCGTTCACCTTTCCCATGCGCTCTTCGCGTCCGCCGTCGCGCGAGTCGGCGTTATAACGATGCAGGAGGGCCATGTGTCCAGAGCCGATGAATTTGGAATTCAGCCCATACTGCGGGCAGGCCGCGTAGCAGAGTATGCAATTGATGCACGCACTGAACTGATTGTAGCGATCCAGCTGCTGCGGCGTCTGCAGATACTCGCCCTGCTCAAGCGTGCGCGGTTCTTTGGGGATGAGGTAGGCCTTGATGCCTTCGAGCCTCTTGATGTAATCCTTGGCCATCACTACAAGGTCGCGCTCGATCGGGAAGTGTTCCAGCGGCCCGATCCGCACCTTTCCCGGATGGTAATTGCGCAGGAATGTCCGGCACGCAAGCTTAGGCACTCCGTTGATCATCATCCCGCAGCTGCCGCAAATTGCCATCCGGCACGACCAGCGGAAAC
Source organism: Betaproteobacteria bacterium (assembly GCA_003153455.1). Classification (GTDB taxonomy): domain Bacteria; phylum Pseudomonadota; class Gammaproteobacteria; order Burkholderiales; family SG8-41; genus PALSA-1004. The sequence continues at coordinate 1,906 of PLYS01000451.1, forward strand.
TGAGGGTTCCGTCGAGATCATCCTTTATGTACTGCAGCGCCTGCAGGACCGACCAGTCGTCCGCATAAGGCACATGGAAGGTCTGAATAAATGGTTCCTTATCCTGTTCTGGACGATAGCGCAGAACGTCAACTTCAATTACTTTGTCGCTTTCAATCATATCAATGGGCCTCACGCGCTCGTATCAGACCGTCGCGTTGCAGGAGAAACTCGAGACGCGACGCTTCGGCGCACTGCGCGCATCCTACCCCGCCATACTGCATCAGCCGGCAAAGTTCTTCGACACGAAATCCCAGTTCACCAGATTCCAGAATGATTCTACGTACTTGGGGCGGGCATTGCGATAGTCGATGTAATAGGCGTGTTCCCAGACGTCACACGTCATGAGCGGCTTGTCAGTCCCGGTCAGCGGCGTGGCGGCATTGCTGGTATTTACGACATCGACCGAGGCGTTCGCTTTTTTCACCAGCCAAGTCCAGCCTGATCCGAAATTGCCGACGGCCGATTTGGAGAAGGCTTCTTTGAATGCCGCGAACGAGCCCCATTGCTTGTCGATTGCAGCGCCGAGTGCACCAGTCGGCGCGCCGCCTCCCTTGGGCGACAGGCAGTTCCAGTAAAACGTGTGGTTCCACACTTGGGCGGCGTTGTTGAATATGCCGCTCGACGCTTTCCGGATTATGTCCTCGAGGCTCGCGCTTTCGAATTCCGTGCCCTTGATGAGGTTGTTCAGATTGGTGACGTAGGCTTGATGATGTTTGCCGTAGTGGAATTCGAGCGTTTCTTCCGAGATGTGCGGTTGCAATGCGTCCATCGAATAAGGCAGCGGTGGCAATTTGTGTTCCATTCTGGATTCTCCTTGTCTGTCTGTGGCTGTAGCGGATAACGGCGCGTCCAAAAAAAGAAAGGCGTGCTACGAAGCTTGACCCTTTTGTTATCTGTTAGTTCCAATTGATATCAGCTCTTGAATTACCAATCGAAATCTGAGTCGTCCCAGAACCAGCAGCGTTCCTCACGCAATTAATTGGCAGAACACTGACATGCGGGTGCCGTTTGAGTTCGGCGGACACCGAAGGCCGTCCACCGCAGCGAATGGGTTAAGCATCCTCACTTAGTGTGTCGGGCGAAATCCATTCTTCTCTCGATTCTCCGCTTCCGTTCAAGCCAGTCCGTACGCCAGCGTACATAAGGCCAAGAACAGAGCAGGCGGTTCGGGGATTCGTCACGCAATGCTTTCTATTGACGCGTTGCAATGGGATGCGCGGTCGTGCCGGCGGTTAGCTTCGCGCTACTCATGCGTTCCTGGCCTTCGTCAGCATTTCACTTTTTGAGGCAACGTGGGACATGAGGTCACTCCATGGCTTACTCCGAGTGGGCTTCGCCGGACGTTTTTTTAGACGCTCGTCTTTTTCAGCGCCGCACCTTTGTGCATAGCGATATGGTCAGTCTTGTCGCTCTTGATTTCATATTGTGGATTATCTGGGCTTGCGTGATGCGTGTATCCCTTGTAATCGGTATCTTTTGTAAGAACCTTGATGATCTTGCCGCTGACNNTCCAGGTCACGTGATCGCCAACTTTGAATTTCGCGGCCATGATGGGGTGTCCTTAGTTATCGCGGCTTTGCGCGCATCTGTTGCTCGCTCCTTGATCTTCATGCTGGCCGAGTCTACATTAGGCAGACTTCGACCAGCCTTACTTCCCGCACGATCCCGACGTTGGCAATCGGCCGACTCCCGGCGCATTGCTGTGCACCCACTGCCGCACAGATGATCGGGTAGCTGTAAAGCTGTCCCCGGCGCGACCACTCGGCGAGCCCCTCGTGAATTACTTTGTCTAAAACTAATACCCGAGCCGCATCCTCAGCACGACCAAATGCAACATCTAGGGCATGGCTCTGTTCACGAATCCAGTCCCGGCGCCAGCTCGACCCTGATCGTAGTGCCCTGTTGCGGCGCGCTATGGATAGTAAGGACGGCCCCGATCGGCCGTGCCTGCTCGCGCAAACCCGCGAGACCGTAATGGCCCGGATGTGCGGCCTCCGCGTCGAAACCGACGCCATCGTCGGCGATAGTCAGTATCAAGCCGTGACCGTCGCTAGGCACGCGCAACGAGATCGTAACGCGCGTTGCCCCGGCATGGCGTTCGACGTTGC
>PLYS01000324.1 GCA_003153455.1 Betaproteobacteria bacterium
CTAGGGACCGGGTGTTGTAGGCAGCTCTTTTACTGGTATCAGTACAGTACTGATTGGTGGCCAGATACCAAAACGCGCGAACCACGGGCCCGCGGCACCGCAACCCGGCAGGCGAATCAAATGGCGAATTCAGGTCAACCGTCTGGAGTGAGGATGGCGCCACCCTGCACCGCGTCGCGGTGCGCACCGAAAAATGGCGCTACGTCGGATTCGGGCTGGACGGCGCGGACGGCGCCATGCTGTTTGACGCGAAGACCGATCCGCTAGAGATGAAGAATCTGGCCGATGACCCGAAGTTCGCGCACGTGCTAGCCGAACTGTCGGCGTTGACCCGGAAATACGCGGCCAACCCCGGCAAGACGCAGGTCTGAGGCCCGCGGAAGGCTTATCGCCCTACGGCTTCGGGGACGCGGCCGGGGCGCCGTAGACTTTTTCGTAGATCATCAGCACCAAGGCAAGCAGATACAAGGTCATGGCTCCCCGAAGTAAGCTTATGGGCGCCAGTCCCATGATCTGAAATCCACCCAGTCGCTCAACAATCGCCAGGATCAAGGCCAGTACACCGAGGCCGGCCACCGTGATCGATATCATCTTCATGAGTTTCTCCCGTGAAGTTTATATAAAGCGTCTTACGCGATAAGTCTACGCCACATCCACGGCCCCCGCTCAAGCTTTGCGGAAACCACGATTGCGGACATGGTTAGGTATAGCACCGTAGCATCTCGCCATCACTGTACTGCTTGGCAGCAGCCCTTCCATCTCGACGAGGATGCTGCACGCAACACGCTATTCCGCGGACTGGCAGCGAGCGGCTGGCATACCACCGCGCTCACCATGCGACTCCTGGTCGAGAGCGAACTGAAGCCCGCCGGCGGCATCGTCGGCGCAGGAGTGGACGAGTTACGCTGGCCTAAGCCCGTGCGACCGGGGGACGAGTTGCGCGTTGAGAGCGAAATACTCGAAGTGCGGCCGTCGAAGTCGCGTCCAGACCAAGGATTGATCAAAGTGCGCACGACGACGCTGAATCAGAACGGCGAAGCAGTGCAGGTCTTCATTGGCAATCTTCTCGTGCCGTGCCGCCCGGAATAATTTCTCTCTCGCGACCAACGGATTAAAAGTCCTCTGCTCTAATTAATCGGATCACCGCTGGGGGGAAATGGGGTCAGGCTTGGCCAACTGCACGTTATCCTCGCGTCGACAATTAGCTGTGAACGGAGTGACAACCGGAAAGGCTTCCGCCTCCGCCGTGCCAGAGTCACCGACGAGGGCTTCACTTCGCGAGTGGATCGGGGCGAAGCTGGAATTTCACCACCTTGCTCGTCGTGCCTTTGCCGCCTTCGATGTGGAACGGCGCTCTGCCGGCGTAGGTCGACCACAGTCCCCTGCCCTTCCAGCCGACTTGCGGATCGTCGATGCGTCCATCCAGACCTTTAGCATTGAAGCCCTACGGATAGGGGACGCGCAAGCTTCCGCTTTCCCCGCACTGCCGTCAAAGTGCTTTGTCGGCGTTCATCGGCGTTTACCGGTGGCAGCCGCTGTTTCTATGCTATCTGCGGAAACATTCAAGGATGAAGGACAAAACAGGACGACCGCTTAACCCTTTTTGCGTGACACGGGTAATCCGCGGAGCCGCAGCGAGTGTTCGGTGATCGTGATCAGCACGCCGCTCGCAATGGCGTCTTCAATGCGCGGCCAGATCGTTGTTAACAATTCTGCCATCGCCTTCGCGTTCAGGCCTTCCCTGCGAATGCGAATTACGGACGGCGATGCAGCACCGCTAGTGGCAAGTAGGGCGTGAAAATCCGCGTCCAGGGTAACGCAGATTCGGTTCTCTCTTCTGGCGAAATCGAGAATCTGACTGTCGTCGGCTTTGCTCAGACCGAGGTCGCCGACATGGCTCACATCCCAACCGGCATCGGACAGAAGCTTCGCACTGGAACGCGGCAGGCCCTGATCCAGCAGTAGTCGAATCAAACGGTTTCCAGCGGTATGATCTGATCGTCGAGGTTAGTTGCCGCGAATTCAAGAGCTTGACGGATATCCTCCGGCTCAAGCTCCGGGTATTCGGCGCGAAGGTCGTCCCAATTCGGGTACAACGCGAGCGCTTCCACCACACGCCGTACAGTAAGGCGCATGCCGCGGATTGTCGGCTGGCCACCGAGCACGGCGGAATTCGAAGTAATGCGGTCGAAGGAGGTCATTCGATCAAGCTCCAAGTAATTCGATGACAGGATACAGCCGTCCGCGGTGCCTGACAACTCTTCACGTTTCCACGCATAAACGGGTTGGGGATCAATTTCCGCGCAACCTTCCGTCTCCCCTCTTGCCAGAATGAACGACGAAGGCTTCACTTCGCGAGCGGATCGGGGGGAAGTTGAATTTCATGACCTTGCTTACTTGGTGGGAAGATCACTCGGCTTTCAGACCGGCGTCATGGATCACTTTGCGCCATGCGGGAACTTCGCGCGCGAGTTGTTGGCGCAGGTCCTCAGGCGTTCCCGGAAGGGGTGTCGCGCCGAACGTGAGCAGACGCTCCCGCATATCGGGCGTGTTTACGATCGCGATGATCTCCTCGTTCAGCTTCTTCACGATGTGCGGCGGTGTCTTCCGCGCGCAATACATGCTGAACCAACCGCTGGTATCGAAGCCAGGCAGACCCGACTCCGCAAGAGACGGAACGTCTGGCAGGATGGGGGTGCGCTTGGCGGTGGTTACGGCCAGCGCATTCAATGTGCCCAGCTTGATGTGTGGCGCCAACACCAGCACATTGTCCACCGCGACCTGAAGGCGCCCCCCGAGGATGTCCGGCAGCATTGAGCCGGTTCCCTTGTAGGGGATGAATAGCATGTCGATGCCGGCCAGGCGCTTGAACATCTCTCCGCTCAGGTGCTGCACCGTGCCAAGCGTGGAAGCCCCGTAGGAGATCTTGTTACTGTGAGACTTCGCGTAGGTTATCAACTCGGAGACGGTTTTCACCCCGAGCGACGGGTGCGCGACCATGACATAGGGCGCCGTCGCGACCAGCGCGAGCGGTTCGAGGTCGCGCTGCACATCGAACTTGGTCTGCGTATACAGGCTGCCGACTATGCTGATAGAGGAACCCGAGATCAGCAGCGTATAGCCGTCCGGCTGCGACTTGGCAACGATCTCAGTGGCGATGATGCCGCTCGCGCCCGCG
>PLYS01000493.1:0-228 GCA_003153455.1 Betaproteobacteria bacterium
GGTGATCGCGCCGAGCTTCGGCGATATCCACTACGGCAATGAACTGCAGAACGGGATGCTGCCGGCGATACTGCCGGATGAAACCGTGCAGAAGCTGCGCGACCAACTGCACGCCAAACCCGGAGCGCAAATCACCGTCGATCTCGAATCGCAGACCGTGACGGGACCCGATGGCGCGACTTACCGCTTCGACATCGATCCGAACCACAGGGAGCGCTTGCTCAAGGG
>PLYS01000493.1:322-3968 GCA_003153455.1 Betaproteobacteria bacterium
TCGCGCAGGGTCAGACCTTTCCGGTCAGGCCCTTACGCATCATTGTGCCGTTTGCGCCGGGTGGGGCGACTGACATCCTGGCGCGGCTCGTCGCACAAAAGCTGACCGAGGGCTTGGGCCAGCAGGCGATCGTCGAGAATCGCGCGGGCGGCGGTTCAGTGATCGGCANNTGGCCGCAGTGACCGAGCTCGTATCGTCGCCCAATGTGCTCGTGGTTCATCCCTCGCTGCCCGTGAAATCGGTGCGCGAGCTGATCGCTCTGGCGCGGGCGAAGCCCGGCCAGATCGCGTTCGGCTCGGGCGGCAATGGTACGTCCACGCATCTGGGCGGAGAAATACTGCCCCTCATGGCAGGTGTGCGCATGGTGCACGTGCCGTTCAAGGGGACGGCTCCCGCGACCATCGCCGTGATGAGCGGCGAGATCTCGTGGGAGTTCGGGGCCATCCTTGCCGTTGTCCCTCACATCAGGTCTGGCAGGCTGCGGGCGATCGCCGTGAGCAGCGCGCAAAGGGCATCGGTACTGTCCGACGTGCCGCCGGTCGCCGATACGCTGCCCGGGTTCGAGGCAAGCCCATGGACGGGCGTGTCCGCGCCTGCGGGGACCCCGAAGGAAGTGATCGCCAGGATCCAGCAAGCAATCGCCAAAGGTTTCACCGCCCCGGAAACTCGCGAGCGTCTGGCCCAGGATGGCAACGAAGTGGTGGTCAGCACTCCGGAGCAATTCGACGCTTTTTTCCGCGCGCAGATGGAAAAATGGGCCAAGGTGATCAAGGATGCGGGTATCCGGCTCGAATGATGTTCAACAACAAGGGGAAAAACCATGATTTATGAAATGAGGACTTACGACCTTAAACCGCGCTCGCTGCCCGAGGTCGAAAAGCGCTTCGGCGANNAACCAGATCATTCACGTCTGGCCGTACCAGGATCTGGAGGAACGGGGCCGTATCCGCGCGGCGGCGGTGAAGGACGGCGCCTGGCCGCCGGATACCTTCGAGTTCATCGTCGGCATGCGCTCGGAGATCATGATCCCGTTCGCGATTTCACCCGCACTGAAGCCCGGCAAGATGGGCCCCTATTTCGAGATGCGAACGTACACCTACGCTCCGGGCGCTCTCCCCAAGATCATTCAGGTGTGGGAAAAGGCGCTCCCGGCACGGCTGCAGTTCAGCCCGCTGTGCGCGGCGTGGTATTCGGAACTGGGCGGCCTCAACAAGTTCGTGCACATCTGGCCCTACCCTTCGCTCGACGCGCGCAACGACACGCGCAGCAAAGCGGCGGCCGCGGGCGTGTGGCCGCCATCGGCCAAAAAACTCGGCACCCCGGAGTATCAACTCACCGCCCAGGAAAACAAGATCCTGATGCCCGCGTCGTTCTCGCCGCTGCAATAAAGGGCTTTAATCATGGGCAGAATAGCAGAACGCATATCACGTCTAGGAACGGAAACAGCCTTTGCCGTAACGGCCGAAGCTGCGGCCTGGGGTGCCAGAGGCAACAAGATATACCCGTTCCATCTGGGCGATTTGAATATTCAGACGCCTGAAGACGTGATGGAAGCGTCCATCAAAGCCATGAAAGAAGGCAAGACCGGTTATTGCCCCACTGCCGGTGTCCCGCTCTTGCGGGAAGCCTTGGCAGCGGATATCAGCGCTTCGCGTGGTGTTAAATACGCCATGGAAAACGTCGCCATTCAGCCGGGCGGCAAACCGGTCATCGGCAAATTCATTCAGGCCCTTATGAATCCCGGCGATGAAGTGCTTTATCCCAACCCGGGCTATCCCATTTATGAATCGCAAATCCAGTATCACGGCGGTAAAGCCTTGCCGTACGGTTACGTGGAGGGCGAAGAAAATTTTATCTTCGACATGGCAAGTATTGAGCGCCAGATCACCCCTAGAACCAGACTTTTCATTTTGAACGACCTGCAGAACCCGACCGGCGCGGAATGCAGCCCCGAGGAACTGGAAAAGATCGCGGCTCTGGTTCTGAAACACGACCTGTATGTGCTCTGCGACGAGGCTTATTTCGATATCCGATACTTCGGCAAGAGCGCTTCCCTGGTTTCCCTGCCCGGGATGGCCGAACGCTGCGTGATTCTTCACACTTTTTCCAAGAAATTCGCCATGACCGGCTGGCGCTTGGGCGCCGCCATCGGTCCGAAGGAGATCATTGACGTGATCGCCAAACTGAACGTCAACGACGAATCCTGCTCCAACCATTTTATTCAGTACGGTGTTCTTGCCGGCCTCAAGGGTGATCTGAGCGGTCCCAAGAGGATTTTGAGCATCCTCAAGGAGCGACGGGACACGGCCGTGGCGCTGTTGAACTCCATCAAAGGCGTGCGCTGTTTCAAGCCCAACGCTACTTTCTATCTCTATCCTAACGTAACCAAGGCCATGGAGAATAAGGGCCTCAAGAACTACGATGCGTTCCGACAGACCGTGCTGCATGAAACCGGGGTCTCCTTCTGCACGCGCCTGCATTTCGGGCGGGCCTTGCCGGGTGAACAGGAGTCTTATATACGCCTGGCCTACTCCGGTATCGACACGCCTCTGATCAAGGAAGGTTTGGGTAAGTTAAAGGCTTTCCTGGAGAGTTGAGATGCTTTTTTTAGTCATCCGGCGGTATTGTCAATTTGCCCTTCGAGTACGCGCAGCGCTTCCTTTTTCTTTCCATATTGGTGTTAAAGCGATAGGAAAATCAATCCGCCGGGCAACCAAAGATCGGCCTGCCAACGTAGGCGAAATGAACCTGAGTTGGGTCCCGGACTACGCACAACTGTCGTTTCAGCGCGTCTAGTTCCGCCAGGGGTGGCCCATACGCCGCATCCCGTGAAACTCTCATTTGCTTGATTCCTCCAGGGCCTCCACCGTGAACATGAAGCGAACGATCTCCTGGATCTTCGTCCGGCTGGGGCCATTCAGGCCGTTGCCGTAACGCGGATCGTAGTGCTGGCAGTAGTTCGCTGCCAGCTTATAGCCGTGCGGAGGCGAATTCGCATACCAGAGATAGATGCCCAGGCCTTCCTCTACCAGCAACAGGTTCCAGTTGTGGATGACGCGGACCGGCCCCCACTGCTGGTTCTTGTGCTCATTCTGAAAATCCCTGAGACGGTCGTGCAGCCGCTGAGCGGCCTGCCGATCCAGTTCAGGGTGGAGCTTGTCCAGACCGGCGAGCATCGCTCTCGCCTCCAGGAAAAGCCGTGCCGCCGCGCCGCCGGTTTTGCCCTTGCGCGAAGTCGCCCGCGTCGCCACCCAGACGGCGAAAGCGGACAGGCGCTGCGGATGCTCGAACCACTTCTTCAAGACCGCTAGTCTTGTCAGGTTCGCGTGGCCATGCGCATCGCATTTGCTCAACGACCTTCAGAAGCTTTTCTGGAACGTTTGTTCGCATAGGTTGTACGGATAGAGCTTAGTTCCACATATTCGTAGGGGGTTATGAAGCTTGGGGACTCCTATAGACTATCAGTTTCCGGGGGCAGGCTACTATGATCATCCACACAATCGGCTACGAAGGAAGCCATTGCTAACCTGACGGAAGCCACCACCCTTTATCTATCCGAGTTTCCCCTACCCACCCCAGACGAATTCATTGACGCTTTATGACAATAAAGCCCAACCTGGCAGTCAACCGGACGCTGCGCGATAAA
>PLYS01000349.1 GCA_003153455.1 Betaproteobacteria bacterium
GTCGCAGCACGCCATTTTTTCCGCCGCGCGGTTGCAGGTCGTGATGCACGCCGTTAAACAGCATGCCGCCGATGCGATCGCCGTGAGCCGCCGCTGCCCACGCGATGAGGGCGGCAGCGCGCGCCGCGACGACTGACTTCAGCATGCCGCGGCTCCCGAAAAACATCCCGGGACTGAGATCGAGAAACAGGACGACGGGGCGTTCGCGTTCCTCCTGATAGAGTTTGGTGTGTGGCGTGCCGGTTCGGGCGGTGACGCGCCAGTCCATGCTTCGAATGTCGTCGCCCGCCTGATAGGCGCGCGATTCCTGGTAGTCCATGCCGCGGCCGCGAAATCGCGACAGGTGGTTGCCGGCCAATCTCGAGCCTGCAGAACGCGCATGCGTCAGGTCGATCTTGCCGGCGTGTCGTCGCAGTTCGATCAAATCTTCCACCGTGACCCGAGTCGCCGGATTCAGCACCGCATCCGGCATCTGCGATCCCGCCGCCGTCATTCCGGCGGGCCTGCGACTTAACCAGCGACCCAACCCGGCCATCTCAACCAACCGGAACCAGTCGCAGAAGGTCGCCGATGATGCCGTCGGACGTTATGCCCTCCGCTTCCGCTTCGAAAGAGACGAGTATGCGATGGCGCAGGACATCGTAGGCCACCGCCTGCACGTCTTCCGGCGACACGTAATCCCTGCCCTGCAGCCAGGCATAGGCACGCGCGCAAAGGTCGAGCGCGATGGTTGCGCGCGGGCTGGCGCCGAAGCTGATGCGGCGCGCAAGCGCCTCGTTGTATCGGGAAGGGTCGCGGCTCGCCAACACGAGCTGTACGACATACTCCTCCACCGAATCGCCCATATGCATCGCCAGCACTTCCTTGCGTGCCGCGAAGATCTGTTCCGTTGTGAGCTGCAGAGGCGGCGCCGAGGGTGCGCCGAAAGCCTGCGTTGCCCGCTGACGAGCCAATTTAAGAATGGCGTGCTCCGCTTTCGCGTCCGGATAGCCGATGCGAACATAGAGCAGGAAGCGGTCGAGCTGTGCCTCGGGCAGTGGATAAGTACCTTCGTGCTCGATAGGATTTTGCGTCGCCATGACCATGAACGGCCGCGGCAGCGGATACGTATGGCGCCCTACCGTGATCTGGTGTTCGCCCATCCCTTCCAGCAAAGCGGATTGCACCTTGGCGGGTGCGCGGTTGATCTCGTCGGCTAGTATCAGATTGTGAAACAAGGGTCCCGGCTGAAAGTGAAACTCGCCCGTTTCCGGACGATAGACGTCGGTACCGGTGAGGTCGCCGGGCAACAGGTCGGGCGTGAACTGAAGGCGGCGAAAATCACCTTGCAGCGCTGCCGCCAACTCCTTGACGGCCGTCGTTTTGGCGAGACCAGGTGCGCCTTCCACCAGCAAATGGCCGTCCGCGAGCAAAGCGATCAACAGGCTCTCGACCAAATGCTCCTGGCCGATGATCTTTGCTTGCAGATGCTGGCGCAGATTCCTGAAGGCCAAGTGGTTTATGTCTACCGACAAGGCCTCCGATGCGATTGCCGTTCGTGCGTTCATGAAAGTGACTCCGTGGCAGGTTATGTTTCCAAATTACGATTAGGCCCGACTAAACTTAAGCGGGCCTTAAGACAACCAAGTCGACGCGCCGTAGCTGCCATGTGCGCTGGCCTTAACGCGTGTTCCTCGCCGGGGTCGCCAGAAGTGGCCCCGCCAAGCTCAGTGGGCTTAAAACTCGCCGCCAACTCGCACGCGGTGCTTGGACAGTATGCAATCGGCGTGTGGAACGTAGAGGAGGTCGGCAAGCTTGCGCAACAGCCTCGTGTTTCTGCTCGACGCCCGGGGAATCGAGCTGCGCAACTTCCATCAACAAGGCGCAGCAGGCTATTTGCACGGCCAAGGCCTCGCGCCGGGCGAGAGTTTCGGGACTCGGTACGAAGTTATCGAAGGAGCCGTCGAGCTTCGCTAGGAGCGATGTCGGATTCATCGGCGCACCCGGTTAGTGATGAGCATAAATGGCAAATTTCGCTCCGAGCATTCGTGCTCCCCACAAGATTGTTGGATCTGCCCTACGGGCGCCCAGCATCGCCGTTTGGGTTCCGGGCTGGCGCTTCGTCCCGGGCTCCTATAACGGACGGCATGCTGATTGTGTACTCGCCCTCGATTGTCGCCGGTCCTTCGGGGCGTCGATTGGCGGTAAGCAATCGCCAAGCCCAGACCGGGAGCAGCGCGAAAGTCGCCGCCAAGACCACGGCCAGCGCCAGAACCAACCCCAGCCACAACAAAACGGCGCCGGTGGCGACCGCGGCAATTGTCAGCCAGACGCGCAGCCAAGTCGGCGGCCGGCGGCCGGTCCTCGTCAGAAAAACAAATTCATATCCATTTGGCATTGGCTTATGCACCCTTGTCGTTCGAGCGGTTCTTGGCCGCGAGCGACTTGATCAGGCCATCGACGCTGAATAAGTATGTACCAGCAGCGTCTTGAACTCCCCGATCAGGGCCTGCTGCTGCTCGGGGGAGGCGAGCCGCCAGTTTCGTCCCATTGCGAGCCGCGTCATGCGGGCAAAATCGAAGTGCGGCACGACCGTGGCTTCCACCAGCCGGGAGATCTTTGCCTGATCGTGAGCGTCGCTGTTCTTCCTGATTACGGCGATAACTTCGTTCGTAACCGATTTGACGAGCGCATCCGGCGCGATGTCCTGAGCAAGCGACATCTGCGCAGCAAGCGCGAGAAATAGTCCTCCGAGAACAAGGGTAAATAAATTTGCATTACGCATGACACGGTCCTTTATCTGATTTGCTGCTTGCTCTTCAATTTGGCCGCCGCAACCACGGACCGTCCGCCTGCGGTAGCCCTTGCAAAATGGCACATGAAACTTAATCCGCATCGGGCGCGGCGCCAGGCTGCGAAGGCGGCCTATTGCGGGGCCGATCCCTGGCTCACGCGCACCAGGTCGTCGGGCCGCAGCCATTTCACGAATGCGGCCTGCACTTCGCGCGCGCCGAGCCCGAGATAGCGTCGTGCCGCGAGCGTCGGTTCGTCGAGCGGGAGACCCAGCACCCGCCGTTGGATGATGCCATAAGCGATGTTGTCGACGCCCGCCTCGTCGAGCGGGATTCGGCGCAGCATGAGCGCCTTGGCACGCCGAAGTTCATCCGCGGTGACCGGCGCCTGCTGCATCTGCCGGACGTCCTCCGCCACCATGTCGTGCACCTTCGCAACGTTCTGCGGGTCGCACGCGTACTGTACGAAATAAATTCCGCGCGTCTGGCTGAACTGAAAGTAGGACTGAACGGAATAGACCAGCCCGGCATCCTTGCGGATGTCGCGCGTAAGGCGCGTTGAATAGAACGCACCGCCGAGCACATTGTTGCCAAGCTCGAGCGCATAGTAATCGGGACTCGAACGCGTGAGCCCTAGCGTCTCGCCGAGCGTCACGCGGTCCTGCACGCGGCTCGCGTCGGGCACCGCACTGACGGCGGGGGCATTAAGCGGCACGGGCGGCAGTACGGTCGTTGGCGCGCGCCCCTTCGCGGCCCAGGCCCCAAAATATTTTTCGATCACCGTCTTCGCCTGCTGCGGCGTGACGTTGCCGATCACGACGATGGTGGTAAGGTCGGGCCGAAACACGGCATTGTAATAATCGCGTACGTCCTTCATCCCGATTGCATTGACCGTTTTAGGCAGCGCCTCGCGCAAGGTCGGGTCATCCTTCGGAAACAGCGCTGCGCGCAGCGCTCTTCCGCTCAGATAGCTCGGGCTCGTGAGCTGGCCGCCGACGGTCTGGGCGACCTGCTGCTTTACGACATTGAAGGCTTGCTCGGGAAAGCCCGGATGAAGTTCGTTGTCGGCGAGAAGCTCGATACCGCGCTCGAAACTTTCCGCGAGTGTCTGCAGCGAGAAATCGGCGCCTGCCCGCTCTTCCGCGCCAATCGCATCGAGCGCCCGCTGGAAGGCAACGCGATCGAGCCGCTGCGAGCCGTACGGGAAAAGCTGCGCCAGGACCTCGGACAATCCCTCCTTGCCCCTGGGAACTTGCAGCTCGGGCCTGTTCCTGACGTGACCGTAGACGCTGACCGTATTGCTCACGGTCTCCGGTTGCACGATCAGAGTGATGCCGTTAGCAAGCGTGCTGACCACCGGATGCACGGTCGAGTCCGGCACGGCGAGGCGTCCCAGCGCCGCCGCCGCCCACTCCGGCAGCGGCGTCAGCTTCGCTTCGCCCAGTGAAATATTCTCCTGGCCGCCGAATCCCCGCGACGCGACGGGCTTGCCCGAGCCTTGCGGCGTCAGCACCGCGGTCACGGCGTGGTCGAGATCGAGATACGTGCGGGCGAGGCGGTTCACGTCAGCGACCGCGACTTTTTCGATGCGAGCGAGATCGTCGTCCGGAGACTCCAGCCCGTCGACGGCGACCGCCTCCGACCACACCGTCGCGAGGCCGCCGATCGAGTTCTTTTGAAACTCGGCGCTGCGCCGCTCCT
>PLYS01000312.1 GCA_003153455.1 Betaproteobacteria bacterium
GCGTTGGGCGGAGTGACGGGGGAGCAGGAAACGGTGATGGTCTTCACCAGTTCGGGGTGAGTAGCGGCGAGCATCATCACGCTGATGCCGCCGCTCTTGCCGCCGACCACATGTACGGGGCCGTTCGCGACGTGCCGGATTACGCGCGTCAGATCGTCCACGTAGAGTTCGGTTGTGAGGGGAAAGTCCTTCGCTACCGGGCCTGATTGCCCAAAGCCGCGCTGGTCGACGCGGACCATGCGGTAGCGACGCGAGAAGTGCGGCACCCACGCGCGCCACGCCTCCGAGCTCTCGGTAAAGCCGTGCACGAAGAGCACGGTCTGCGGACTCGTCCACCCGTCGGTATGGTCGTCTATCTGATAGAACAGCTTGTAGTCTTGCAGGTCGAGATACGGCATCGCTTTTCCTTTTTGATGTGCTGCGGCCCCGCACGCGTTACTCGGGGCGGATTCCGGCTTCCTTGATGACCTCTGCCCACTTCTTGACGTCCGCCCGGATCACGGCATCGAACTCCGCCGGCGCGTTGCCGACAGCCGTTGCCCCCTCGGATGCCAATATTTCATTGAACTCGGACGAGCGCACGATCTTCACGATCTCCCGGTTCAGACGGTCGATGATGGGTTTAGGCGTGCGCGCCGGCGCCAGGATTCCGTTCCAGCCGCGGGCCTCGTAGCCGGGCAGGGTCTCTGCAATCGTGGGCACATCCGGCAGCACTGCGACGCGCTGGCTCGCGCCGACGCCGAGCGCCCGGATCCGCCCCGTCTTGATGTGGGATACGGCAGTGCCGACCGAACCGAGCAGATAGAACTGCACCTCACCGGACAGAAGCGCGTTCAACGCCTGCGGGGCTCCTTTGTATGCCACCAATGTGAATTCGATCTTGGCCATGGAACGTAGCAGCACTGCGCCAAGATTACCCATGCTCCCGCTGCCGGTCGACGCGTGGTTCAGTTGTCCCGGCTTCGCCTTTGCCATCGCGATCAGCTCCTGCATGGAGCGCGCGGGAAACTGACTTTGCACGATAAGCGCCGGCGAGACCTGGCTTACCAGTGTGACCGGCGCAAAATCGTTGATCGTGTCGTAAGGCAGTTTAGTAAAAAGGCTGGGATTCACCGGATGCGACGGAAACACCATCAGCAGTGTGTGTCCGTCCGGCGCCGCTTTAGCGACGATGTCGGAACCGACCACGCCGCTCGCACCCGGGCGGTTATCTACCACGACCTGGTAACCCAGGCTCTCGGAGAGCCTGACGGCAATGACACGAACAAGAATGTCGGTAATCCCGCCCGCGCCGCTTGGCACTATCATCCGGATGGGGTGCGACGGGTAAGCCGCGGCAGCCGCGGCTTCCAACCTTGGCCCGAATAGCGAGGCCCCCACCAATAGCCAGCCTGCATATTTAAGCATGAGCGTAATCGATCAATTCCAGGTTTATTGTTTGCCGCGCCGCGCCTGGCGCCAACGCAACATGCGTCCGTGCAGTTCGCCCGCATCGGGTTCAGCCTGGTTGCCGCTGAACTCGCGATACAACGTATGCACGTTCACGATCATGCGTTCCTCGTCGAGCCAGCTGCGGTAGGCGTCGAGCGCGATGTCGCGCGCCGCCTCCTCCTCGCCCATGCCGGCGTCGAAGCGCTTGCGCGCCTCGGCCGATAGGTATTCGAAATATTGCCTGAGGCCGCGCACGCCATCCTTGAGCCGTCCAGCATTTCGCGCGTGTGCGGCAGATCGTAGAGCGTATCCACGAGCAGCGTCTCACCCTGATCGGCCACCAGCCCCGAATTGCTGAGCCCCCAGCTGCCGTCCGGCTGCAGCCACGCGTAACACCCGTTGCCGAGTCCGTGCAGTCCTTTGGTGTACTGCCATTTCGCCATTTCGCTCTCTCCGCATAGACGCCCTGGAAACCAGGCGGAACCGCGCGTAGCACCGGCAGTGTAACTTTTCCTGTTTTCCGTGACCACCGGCGTCCTGGTCTATGCGCTGACACGCAAACATCATTTGAGGACAGACCTCAGGGTCAGACACCCATGGCACTACGTTAAGCCGTGAGCATGCCGTAGGATGGGTGGAGCACAACGATACCCATCAAGCAGTTCCCGCCAATGATGGGCCCCCTTGAGTAAAAGTAGAAACGAAATCGGCTGAGATCAATAATTGGTCGTTCCCGCCGCGGTGCCGCCGGTGAAGGGCGCGGTCACCCCCTGCGTCATATTGTTCATGTATTTGCCGGTGGCGCCACTAATAAAATATATCCCGTATTGCGTCCCGGAGAGGATATTGTCCTTGACGCTCATATCGCTGCCACCATACAGATAAATGCCAAACTGGCTCCCTCCGGGCGAGGTGAGATTGCCGACGCGGTTGCCCGCCACCACGCTGTTGGAGGCGGTATTCAGGTAAATGCCATAGGCCGAGCCGGTTCCCTGCGCTGCGACTTCGGTCACGTCGTTGTTGAGTACGCGTGTGCCCGGGCCATATGCCATGATGCCATAGGCGGAGGGATTGACGGCGCCATACGCCGTCGTGCCGCCGGTCGCCACCACCTGGTTGTTGCGGATGATGTTGCCATTGCCCATAATAACCATCCCGATAGTGGTATTCTGGTCGGCGCGGATGTCCTCGATCACATGCCCCTGCGACGTGGTGTACAGGGAAGTGTCACTGAGATAGATGCCGTACCAAAACCCGCGCACCGTGCCGTTCTTGATGGTGATGTTCTGGCGCTGGTTGGCGTAGATGCCGACCGCTGTTGTCCCGAGCCCTGCGCTCAGGCCCCCGATCTTGAAGCCGTTCAGGTCGAGTACGACATTGTTGGTGGCGATCTCGATGGCGTTGCCCGAAGTGATGCCGGTGGCGAGGTGGCCGGTGAGGCAATACACGCCCTGCGTGGTGATGGTGTAGGGCAGCGTGGTGATGGCGGTGCAGTTGACCGTTTCGGCGTGGACGTAAGCGAGCGGTAAGACCGCGGTGATGATCGTGATACAAGTGATGCGAAGCAGGCGAGCACAATGCATGATGTACCTCCCATAGCTTGGTTGAATGAACAAACAAGGCCGGGCGGCGCAGAGCACTGCACCGATCCGGTGCAGCTACCATGCTACTAGGGAGAAATTGTGGCGAAATGACTTGGATCAACAAAACCGTTCGGCACCCTCAGGCCGGCAGCCATGGCCTTGCGGCCGCGAGGAATAGGTGTTGGGGGTGCCGGGTTGCGGCGAGGACGGGGTCGATCATGCGCCCAGCCGCAAAAAAACAGGTAATTCAGCAGACGCCAGATCGGCGTTTCTTGTGTTTATCGACTTTATTGTCGTGTCGGCTTTGCGGCAAGAAGTTCAACCATCTGTTTCTGGCCTTGCGCGCGGGCGAGAGACCATGCCGTTGCGCCATCGCTGTTTTTCAGGCCGGTATTGGCGCCATGTTGCAATAACGCACGCACAATATCGGCATAACCCGCAGCCGCGGCGCGCATCAAGGCTGTGTATCCCCCCCCGCTGTCTTGCGCATCCAGATTCTGGCATCGGCTCAGCAATGCCGTGACGGTTTCGGTGTAACCTCCCCAGGAGGCGAGCGTCAATGCGTTAAATCCATTCTTGTTCCTGATATCGGGGTCGGCGTCATGATCCAGCAAAGCCCGCACGGTGGTGGTATGACCGCGCCAGGCAGCCCGCATCAGAGCCGTATAGCCATCACGATCTTGCGCGTCGACCTGGGCGTCGTGCGCGAGCAGCAACTGCACGACGGGGAGTGCTCCCCGGTCCGCCGCGCGCATCAGCGGGGTAGTGCCCTTCGCATCCGTGATGTTGGCGCCGGCGCCCTCGGAGAGAATCGCCTGCACGGTTTCGGCCGAACCGTGGGTGGCCTCGATGAATAGTTGCAGATTCGGGTCTCCTGCCCGAAGCGGGGCGGAAAGCAGCATGCAGGCCAGAAGCGCCAGTATTCTTGCGGACATATCAGTCGCGCTTCGTGTTTGAGCTTTACCAAACTGAACGACAACATCGATCTATTTTAGTCATTCCGGACGCGCGAAGCGCGAGCCGGAATCCAGTGCTACTCACCACGAAAATCACTGGATTCCGGGTCATGCCCGGAATGAGAAAGTTTAGCAGTGCCTGAAATCAGGGAAAATTGGTTGTGCCCGCCGCCGTGCCGCCGGTGTAGGGGAAGCTGGCTCCCCGCACCAGGTTATTCATGTAGACACCAGTGGCGGGGCTGGCAAAATAGATCCCGTATTGCGTCCCGGAGAGGATATTGTCCTTGACGCTGTTATCGCCGCCACCAGTCAGATAAATGCCATTTCTGCTCCCGCCGGGCGAGGTGAGATTGTCGACGCGGTTGCCCGCGACCACGCTGCTGGATCCAGATCCCACATACAGATCAATACCAAAGGCCCAGGAGGTTCCTTGCGCCGCGACGTCGGTCACGTCGTTGTTGAGCACGCGGGAGCCCGGGCCGTAGGCCGTGATGCCATATGCGTTGGTATTGGCGCCATTCA
This sequence comes from Betaproteobacteria bacterium, assembly GCA_003153455.1. Lineage (GTDB taxonomy): Bacteria > Pseudomonadota > Gammaproteobacteria > Burkholderiales > SG8-41 > PALSA-1004. The sequence goes on from PLYS01000312.1 coordinate 4,493, forward strand.
CCGTCGTACCGCCGGTCGCCACCACCTGGTTGTTGCGGATGATGTTGCCATTTCCGTAAATCCGTATAGCGCTAAGGGTATTCTGGTCGGCGCGGATGTCCTCGATCACATGCCCCTGCGAGGTAGTGTAGGGAGGGGCGTCATCGAGAAAGATGCCGCGATAAAACCCGCGCACCGTGCCGTTCTTGATGGTGATGTTCTGGCGCTGGGCGGCGAAGATGCCGTTGGCGGTTGTCCCCAGCCCCGCGGCCAGGCCCCCCAGCTTGAAGCCGTTCAGGTCCAGTATGACATTGCTGGTATTGATGGTGATGGCGTTGCCCGAAGTGCTGTTGGTGCTGAGGTGGGCGGTGAGGCAATACACGCCCTGGGTGGAGATGGTGTAGGGGAGCGTGGGGATGGCGGTGCAGTTGGTCGTCTCGGCCTGCGCGGGGGCGGTGAAGGCGAGTGCGGCGAAGACGAAGGCAAAGATGAGTTTTTTCATGACGGTCTCCTTGGGTAAAAGTCGAAACGAAATACGCCAATTGGTGGTTCCCGCCGCCGTGCCGCCGATGTAGGGCGTGCTCACACTCTGCACAGCAGGTTGTACAGCGAGTTGCCGATTCCGGCGTATTAATCATGCGCCCAACCGTAAAAAAAAGCTATTTCAGCAGGCGCCGGTCCGGCGTTTCTTGTGTTTATTGAATTTGTTGTGTTTCTGCTTTGCGGCAAGCAATTCAACCATCTGTTTATGGCCTTGCGCGCGGGCGAGAGACAATGCCGTTGCGCCATCGCTGTTTTTCAGGCCGGCGTTGGCGCCACGCTGCAATAACGCACGCACAATATCGGGATCGGCGTGATGATCCAGCAAGGCCCGCACGGAAGTCGTATGACCGCGCCAGGCTGCCCGCATCAAAGCCGTATATCCATCGCGATCCTGCGCTGCGTTCAGGGTCGACCTGACAGTGTATTGCAGGGCACGTACCATTCCTGTGCTTGCAGCCGATCAGCGTTGCGTTCCCGCCTCAAAGTCTCAAGAACCCAAATCGTGTCTGACGTCAACTTGACAATACCTTGCGAATTGCTCCAGTCCGTGTGCGTCACGACTTGGGAATGTTGGCTTCGCGCACGATCTTCGCGTACCGCTCTATGTCTTTTTTCAGGAATTCCATGAATTGTTCTGGCGTACTGCCAACAGGCGTCAATCCCCAGCTTTCGAGAGTTTCGCTGGTCTGCGGTTCCTTGACCACGGCAACGATGTTGTCGTGAAGGTAACTGAGTACCCGCCTGGGGATTTTGGCCGGTGCGAATAACCCGAACCAGCTCGCGATATCGAACCCCTTGAGGCCCACCTCGTCCAACGTCGGCACGTCCGGCAGTACTTTCGACCGGCTCATGCCGGTGAAACCCAGCGCCCTGACCTTTCCGGATTTGACGTGGGGCATGACCTGGGTCGTCCCCGGAAACATCACGGATACGTGCCCCCCCAACACGTCCATGAGGGCCGGCGCCGCACTCTTGTAAGGTACATGGTAGAGCTTGGCGCCGGCCATCATGTTGAACAATTCGCCTGCCATGTGAGTCACGTTGCCGACGCCGGCCGAGCCATAGGTAATCTGACCCGGTTTTGCTTTGTCGAGCTCGATCAGTTCCTTGACGCTCGCCGCGGGTACTGAAGGATGCACGACCAGCACCAGTCCGCCCGCGGTCGCCACCAGGGTGACCGGCGCGAGATCGCGCAAAGAATCGAACGGCAGTTTCTTGTACATGCTCGGGCTGATCGCGAACGAGTTAGTGCTCAGCAGCAGGGTATAACCGTCCGGATTCGATTTTGCGACGATGTCGGTCGCGATGATCCCGTTGGCGCCGGCGCGGCCATCGATTATGACTTGCTGCCGGATCCGCTCCGTCAGACTGTTGCCTATCAATCGACCCACGCTGTCGGTCGGCCCGGCCACTGCCGTAAGAACGAACCGGATTGGCTTGACGGGGAAGTCTTGACCGGCGGCGGGAACGCCTGCCAATGCCAAGGCACAGACAAAGGTAAATCTCCACATTTTTGACCCTCCTGCCATCGGACTCGAAGATTACTATGCTACAGGGTACGCCCGTTAATCAATCCGCCATCTATAATAGCGCCGCCTGCCGTTAAGTTGGATCGGCTCTGTTAGAGGGCGCTGGATGAGAATTCTTCGATCTTCCACACGATCATTGATACTGATTTGCCTGGTCTGCCAGTTTGCAGGCAACGCATGGGCGCAGCGTTACCCCGCAAAAGCCGTCCGATACCTCGTCGCCGATGCAGCAGGCAGCGGCTCTGACACCATAGGCCGTATCGTTGCTGGAGGACTTGCCCCGGTTTTCGGTCAGCAGGTCGTCGTAGACAACCGGCCGGGTGCCGCAGGCACCATCGGGGCGGACGTCGCCGCGAAGGCGCCCGCCGACGGCTATACCGTGCTTCAGATCAGCTCAGCACTTGCCGCTGGCGCCACCCTTCATCGCAATCTGCCGTTTGATCTGATGCGTGATTTCGCCGCGGTTACGCAGCTCGCTGCGTCCCCGCAAATCGTCGTCGTTCATCCTTCCTTGCCCGTGAAGTCGATGAACGATCTCGTGAAGCTTGCGAAGGCAAGACCGGATGCACTCGTGTACGGCTCCGCGGGTTCGGCCAGTTCTACGCATTTAGCAGCGGAGTTGTTCAAAGCACATGTCGGCGTCAATATGCTGCACGTGCCCTATCGGGGCGGGGGCCAGGCGTTGACTGCGGTCCTTTCCGGCGAAACCTCGGTCTACTTTGCGCCCATCGCGGCTGCGCTTCCTCACGTCAGAGCAGGCCGTTTGCGTGCATTGGCAGTAACCACCGCCAAGCGCGTGCCTCTCATGCCCGAGCTTCCGACAGTCGCCGAGGCCGGCGCACCCGGCTACGAGACGGCGCAGTGGTACGGCCTTCTGGTGCCGCTGAAGACGCCCAAGGAGACTATTGAAACCCTTCGTGACGCCGCGGTGTCGGTGCTGAATAGTCCAGCGGTGAACAAGCGTCTTAACGAAGCGGGCTACATCGTGATTGGCGATAAGCCTGAAGAATTCTCGGCGTACCTCAAGTCGGAAATCGACAGGCTGGGGAAAGTTATTCGGAACCTCGGATTAACCGCTGATTGAAGTCACGTCGACCGAATGTCATGTGCAACTTTGTGGAAAGCGTTTTTTTGCTGGAAGGGGCAATATGAGTTCGAGCAACAGACAGGCGGCATCCCGGAACTTTCTGGAGCTGCGGGCGCCGCAAGTTCGCGACTTGGCAAAAAAGACTGACGTCGCGCTCATCTTCGTCACGCAAACGGCCCAGGCAGGCCCTCATCTTCCCGTAGGGTCACGCTATTTCATTGCGGGCGAGATCGGCCGGCGGATCGTCGATCGCCTCGCCGCGGACGGGCACGCGGCAATTGTCGGTGCTGTACTTCCTTTCGGCTACTCGGTATACAACGCCTGCTTCCCCGGAGTGATTCAGCTGACGCCCGAGACGCTCGCCGCAGTCGTCGCGGAGGTTGGCGAAAGCCTGGCACGGCAGGGCTTTCGCAAATTGGTCATTTTGAGCAACGCGGGCGGCAATCCGCCGGCGATCAAGCTCGCGCTGCATCGCCTGTCCGCTCAAAGCCATATCCGGGCCTTCTTTCTGGACCTGCAGCGAGCGCGGTTGCAGGCGATGAAAGGATTGCTGGAGGGAGCCCACCCGGAACACGATTCTCACGCCGGAGAGTGGGAAACCTCTTGTATGCTGGCGATCGCTCCGGAGCTGGTGGACATGAGTCGAGCCGAGTGTTGGCATTGGGATCCGCATGACGAGCGCCACCGCCTGACGCTCGAGGGTCTGTCGTTTCACGACCGCCAGTTGGCACTCGGGGTCAAGGACGACCGCGGCTGGATCGGCCCTGGTGGGACTGTCGGCGACGCGACTAAGGCAACGGCAAAAAAGGGCCACCGTATTCTGGATAACTACGCCAGTCTCTTTGCGGGCCATATCAAGAAATGGGTAATCGAGTCGCCCGTTGATATCCCGCGAGAGAAAAAAACAATGTAACCGGGCCGTTCCCGGCGACACAGCGCGCCAGGCGGCTGGACGATCTACGAGTTAACCTCCAAATGCGTTTGGAAGATGCAGGCGAGGCGCCTGCGCTACGGGTGCCCGAATGAATGCCGCGAACTCCTGTGGCGATTCATCACATCACGGCTTACGCAGCTTCTGGAAGTATGGCTTGTTTGCGACTTCGACGATGCTTAGTCCTGCCGCAACGTCGAGATTGCGTTGGTCCTCGGCCAGCGAGAGCGCACGGGAGCGTTGCAAAACTTCCTCGATGCGTCCGCGCGGCACGAAGCAAACACCGTTGTCATCTGCGATGACCAGGTCGCCCGGATTGACCGGGACGCCCGCAATCTGCACCGGTCCGTTGATCGCCACGGTCTCAAGCCGCCACTTGCCGGTGATCAGGCTGACGCCGCGCGCCCACACGGGATATCCGATGCGCCGTGCAGTCGCAACGTCACGAGTTCCGCCATCCACGATGGCGCCCGCCTCGCCTTGCCGCTTGCCAAGCGCACTGGAATTTCCACCCAGACTGGAAATTCCGGCAACGCCTTCGATAACCACCACGTCGCCTGGCTGCGCGAGATTGTGAGCCTCGAGGTCGGCTTGCTTCGATTTGCGTTCCATCGCGCCCAGAGTAGGCGGCGTCGACTGCATGATGTTGCGGATAGTGAGGGCTGGTCCAACCATACGGGATCCGGGTAGCATCGGACTCAGAACTGCCGCGGGAATCGCGCCCGCGATTCCCAATTCGTCCATAGCGTCTGACACCGTTCCGGCGAGATCTGTCAAGGTGAGAAAGCCATCGATAACCTCGCGGGATGGCCTGGGTATGTCCTCCATGCAGATTCGGTCGGCGGAAATCTTGCCAGTGGTTTTTCTTGCAGTCATTGCGCTTCTCGCATTAACAATTGTAACCAGCCTGAGCGGCGGCGTCCTGCCATTGCTGCTGCCCATGCTAGGATATAACGTTAATCCTCAAATTCCAATTCGACTTTAGATCCCCGGTATGACGAAAACCTACACGCTTGACCTGGACGGAATCCCTGTCTGTGATGGGCCCGATACCACGCCGCGCAAGCCACGCCTCGAAGCGCCACGCGGTTCTATCGACTGCCATGCGCACATCTTCGGTCCGGTCTCGCGCTACCCCTATTCGCCTAAACGTCTCTTCACGCCGCCCGACGTGTCAGCCCGGCAATATCGGCAATTGCTCGCCACTTTGGGCATTGAGCGTGCCGTACTCGTCACACCGAGCGTTTATGGCATGGACAACGAGCGACAACTCGATGTGCTCAACGAGATGCAAGGTCGATGGCGCGGTGTCGCGGTGGTGCCCACGGACGTCAGCGATGCGGAACTCGAGCGCCTGCACGGCGCAGGTTTTCGGGGAGTGCGGGTCAACCTCTTCGCGAATAGCGGTCTCGCGCTGGACGATCTGGAGGCAATCGCAGCACGGATCAGCGCTTACCAATGGCATGTGCAGCTTCACGTTGACGCCCGCAACCTCGAAGAGCTGTCGTCCCGGCTCCGCCGCCTGCCGGTGGACATCGTGTTCGATCACATGGGTCATGTTCCCGCCGCTGCGGGCATCGGACATCCCGGCTTTGTGGCGATGCTCGATCTGATGAAGCAAGGGACATTCTGGGCCAAGCTCTCCGCGCCTTACCGCTTGTCGGAGATGCCCTATCCCTACGCCGACGTGATGCCGTTCGCGCGTGCACTGATTGATGCAGCACCTGACCGTGTCGTGTGGGGCAGCGATTGGCCTCATCCTGCGGTGCCCGGCCATATGCCCGCAAACTTCGTCATGCCCAACGACGGCGACCTGCTCGATATCCTCGCGCTTTGGACTGTCGATCCCGCGCAGCAGAAGAAAATACTATTGGACAATCCGCGCCGGATTTACGACTTCCAGTAAAGCCGCAGCGCCCGCGCCACCCTAAGTAAATCCTTCAGGAGGAGTTCATGACCGCCGTCACCCGCTGCTTCATTTGTTTTATCCTGGTGGCTTTGCCGCTGCTCGCGGCCACGCAGGACTATCCGAATAAGCCGATACGCATGATCGTGCCGCTCGCCCCCGGCGGGGCCGCTGACCTGCTCGCGCGTTTTGTCAGCCAGGGGCTGACCGTGAGTCTGGGCAAGCCTGTGGTTGTGGAAAACCGCTCCGGCGGCGGCGGTAATATCGGTTCAGACTTCGTCGCGAAATCGGCTCCTGACGGTTACACTTTGCTGCTGGCGGGCATACCGCAGGCGATAGGTATGAGCCTGTACAAGAAACTGCCCTATGACATGGCAAAGGATCTTGCTCCAGTGATTCAGGCTGCCACGTTTCCCAGCATCATTGCCGTCCATCCGTCGTTGCCCGTCAGATCGATCAAGGAGCTTCTGGCGCTCGCAAAGAGCCGCCCCGGCCAGCTCAATTACGGCGCGAACACAGGCTCGCCTAATCATCTCGGCATGGAACTGCTGAATGTGAAGATGACGCACATACCTTACAAAGGCGCCGGACCTGTTGTTACCGACCTCATCGCGGGCCATATTCAATTGGCGGCATTGGGCTTTCCCGGAGCACTGCCTTATGTGCAGGCCGGAAGACTCCGGGCGATCGCCGTCACCGGCACGAAGCGCTCGCCCCTGTTGCCCGATGTTCCAACGGTAAGCGAATCCGGCGTGCCGGGATATAGCGTAACGTCGTGGTATGGCGTCTTTGCCCCGGCCGGCACATCCCGAGAGATCATCGGGAAGCTCAATACCGATATCTCGGCCGCGCTGAAGAATGCCGACGTTACGAGCAAGCTGACCGCATTGGGTGCGGAGGTGGCGACCACCACTCCGGAAGAGTTTGGCCGCATCGTTCGCGATGAAATCAAGAAGTGGGCGAAGGTGGTCCAGACGTCCGGAGCGACGAGCGAGTAAGGTGGATTACTCAGTCAATCCAGATTTGCGTTTAATGGAAAAATCAAAAAAACCTATGAGTTCAGCCGCCGAGATGTGACGGTGCCGCGGAAATCTCGCCGCGCTCGAGGCGCCTGACGAGCCCGACCAGTTTCTCGTGCGACGGCGTCGGGATGCCGAGCATCTTGCCTTTGTCGACGATGAAGCCGTTCATGAAGTCGATTTCAGTGCGCCGGCCTTTGCCGATGTCCTGCGCCATGGATGGGCGCTGGATGTCACCGCGCGGATTGGCCTGCGCGCGAGTTGTCATGAGCTCCTCGATCTCGGCCATCGCATCGCCGTTGCCTTCAGCAGCGAGCGCCAGCATTTCGGGTTTCAGCTTGCCGAGATTCTCGAGGTGGTAGCCGAGCGCCTGTGCGACCCGCACCGCTTCGCCTCCGAGCTTGATCGCGAAACGCCGGATCGCCGGATTCTGGTCGCACTGCGGGCTGGTCAGACCCGTGACTGCCGACACGCCGTTGCGCATGCCGTTCTGGGAGAGCTTGGACCAGCGTTCGCCCCACAGATTCGTGGTTGCCTTGACGCTGTCGATCACCGAGAACATCGCGACCAGTTCCTCGACGCGTTTCGTCACGACGCCATGCACTTCGCCGATGCGGAAGACGGTGTGCTTGTCGCCGCCCTTTGCCGCGGTGCGCCGGATGCGGGCGGCGTCGTACATCTCGACCGAGATCAGCGAGGCGACCACGCCCAGGGTCTTGCCCCAGCCGACTATCCCGGCGATTCTTTCTTCGTTGGCGCAATTCTGCAGCGACACCACGTAACCGTCTGCCGCCAGATACGGCCGGATCAGCAGAGTCGCCCATTCGGTGTCGTACGATTTGACCGCGACGAACGCAATATCGATCGGCTTCTGTTTCGAGAGGGACTGCACCTCGGTCAGGTGCATCGTTTTTACGTTCCTGACAGTGAACTTCTCTTCGGGCGTCACACCGTCGAGCTCGAGACCGCGCGCGCGAATAGCTTCGATGTTCTCCGGCCACATGTCGATCAACGTCACATCATGGCCGTGATGCGCCAAATAGCCGCCCACGTAGCCTCCCAGTGCCCCGGCCCCTACAAACGCGATCCGCTTTCCCATAATCACCCCCTGAGAGCACCTTACATAATCAGGTAAATGGGGTTAAGTGTAACTTTTCCGTGGCCGCGTGGCACAAAGATTATAATTGCAGTTGAGAAATGTGACACAGGAGAACACTATGGTTTCCAATGGCCCATGCTTCAGCTTACGAACGTTGTCGATCGCTGCAGCTATGACGGGGGTGCTGGGCGCATGCGCGGCGCCTTCAGTCGATGAA
>PLYS01000536.1 GCA_003153455.1 Betaproteobacteria bacterium
ACCGATTTGTTTCCCTTGTATAGCGGGCTGTCGGTTTCCAGCGTCGCGGGACGTTTGATGACACCGCCGAATTCCTAGATGTCCTTGAAGTGCAGCGTCTTGAGCAGCATGCCGCTCGCCGCGTAGCACTCGATGGTGACCGGCAACAGGGCCTGCTTGTCGACCCACATCTTGAGCCGGTCGTAAGCAACGTCACCGGTCTTTGCCTTGAGCGAGAGTAAAAATGCGTCCTTTTGCTCCTCGGCCGAGTCCACGTTGTATTCAGCGGTGTAATCGATGCGCAGGATGTCAGCGTTATTGAAGACGCTCCCGGTCACCGACTGCAGGCTGGTAACCCGTATCGCCCGTCCCACGTCGGGAATATACAGCCACATATTGTCCCCCAGACGCAGCGTCACGCGGCCCTTCTCGCTAGGTGGCGATACGAACATCGCCACGATCTTGTCGCGGCCCTTCTTCATGGTGTAGAGCACATACTCCTTTTTGGTCGCATCGGGCTGGATGTCGATCAGCTTACGGTAGGACTCATAGGATTCGGGCTCCAGGTTGCGATCGACCTTTTGCAGAATCTGGGTGCCGTCGATCGCGGCTGCCGACGCCGGGAGCGCGATGAGGCACAGAACAAGCCATAGTATATTTTTCATTGCGCTGTCTCCTGGTCACACGTGGCTCAGCGCGCGCACCGGATCCATGCGTGAGGCTTTCCACGCAGGCTGCAGGCTCGCGAGCAGCGCTATGATGACCACCATGCCGGAAATCGTCAGCACATCCACGGCGCCAATCGATGGTGACAACACCAAACCTTGCTGCATGCCAAAATCGAAGGTGATCTTCCACACGTTGAGCGCGAAGATCGTCGCCAGGCTGATTACGACCCCAAGCGCGGTCCCGCCCAAGCCCAGGAGGAGTCCTTCGGTCAAAAACAGCGACAGGATTTTGCCCGGCGGGGTTCCGATCGCCGAGATCGTCCCGATTTCGCGAATGCGTTCGTAAACGGCCATCATCATGACGTTCATGACGCTGACCAGGACGATCGTAACCAGCATGATCTTGATGAACACCGTGAGCAGATCGATCATGTTTGCGATATTCGAAAATGGCGACAGAGCTGCCCAGGTGTGAACTTCCAGTCCCCCACCACCGGCTTTCTTCGCCGGATCCGGCGTCTGGTTTCCCTTCATTTGGGAAGCTCCGAGGGCTTGGCTTAATTGTGCGTACACGGAGTTGAGCTGCGCGGGATTCTTGAGCCGAATGGCAATCTCGTTGATTTCCGGTTGCGTCAGTCGCAGCAGACTTCTCGCATCGTCGATATGGATGTAGCCGTCCCGGCCGTTTGGGCCCGACACACTCTCCATGATTGCTCTCACCACGAAGGTCTTGCCGTTGACCGATCCTTGGCTGTTGGTTGCAACCAGTACGACAGTGTCACCGACTTTTACATTGAGGCCGCGAGCGAGCAAGGTGGGGATAATGATCTCTCCCGGCTTCAGCAGTGGGCGTTCTTTGCTGCCCTGAGTGAGCCGCCCCGGCAGCAACGGCACCGTGGCGGCTTCCTTGTCGGGGTCCACGCCGTTTACCCGGATGCTGGTGGTTTCCGTAAAGTTGCTGAACATGGCGCCGAGCTTGAGCCGCTCCGAGTAGGCCTCGACTTCCGGCATTTTGGTGAGCGCTTGTTCGACTTTTTGCACCGCCGTCGGCTGCATGTTGAGGTTTAACGGCAGGTTGTCGATCGAAGCGACATACCCCTTTCGGTGAACTTCCAGATGCCCCAGCACGGCGTCGGTAAATTGACCGATCATTACGGCCTTGAACGACCCGGAGATCGCAATAAAGAGCACGACGCTGACCACGCCCAGCATGACCAGCGTCGAAGTAAGCAGCGTGCGCCTGCCGAAGCGCGCGAGGTTGCGCAAGGCGATTTTCAGAATGTTAAACATGGACTTCCACCCTCTTTCCTGAAGACTCGTGGATCCGCCCGTCTTCGAGATCGAAAATGACCTCGGCCTCGGTCATGATCTTCTGATCGTGGGTCGAGAACACGAACGTCGTGCCGAACTCGTCACGCATCTTCTTCATCAGTCCGATGATCCGATAGGCGGTGTCGTGATCGAGGTTGGCGGTCGGCTCGTCGGCCAACACCAACTTGGCGTTGGTTGCAAGTGCCCGCGCAACCGCCACGCGTTGCTTCTGGCCACCTGAAATTTGGTCCGGCCGCTTGTTCTCCTGGCCCGCCATGCCGACTGCGGCGAGCAGCCGCATGACCTGTTTGCGCCGCTTCTCTTCCGGCCAATCCTGCACCATGATCAGCGGATACTCGATATTCTCGTAAACAGTGAGAACCGGTATCAGGTTGAAATCCTGAAAGATGAAGCCGATGTGCCGCCCGCGGAAATTGGCCGCTGCGCGCCGATCGAGCGTACTGACATCCGTATCGATGACGGTCAGTTTTCCGCTAGTCGGGTGATCGAGACACCCGATCATGTTGAGCAGCGTGCTCTTGCCGCTGCCCGAGGGCCCGACGAAGGCGACAAACGATTTCGCGTCGATCGTGAAATCCACCCCCTTGACGGCGGCCACGTCCACTTCGCCGGTGCGATAG
>PLYS01000627.1 GCA_003153455.1 Betaproteobacteria bacterium
GCGGTGATAATGCGAAACAGCAGCGTCTCCATGGTCAGCAGCGGCGGCAGCTTCTGCAGCGCGGCCGGCAGCTCGCCGCCATGCAGCCGGCGCTCGAGCAGCGCCATCAGCAACACGTGCAATGACGCGATCGTGAACAGGCTGTAGGCGAGCATCGAAATCAGCAAGTGCACCTTGAATGTCGCGAGCTCGGTGTTGGGCAGCATGCGCGCCGGCGGCAACAGCGCCGGCAGGAACGCGCACACGGCCGCGATTGGCATCACCATCGCCTGCAGGCCTTCGATGTTATAGAACAGATTGCCGAGCCAGTAGATCACGACCGTGAGCCAGACGATGGTTGACACCGCATTGCCGACGCCGAGGCGTACGCCGTCGCCCGCAAACATCGATTCGTAGAGCAGCGTGGCATGCAATATCAGCGGCACCAGCACCACCGTATGCTCAAGCGTCTTCGACCCGGTGCGCGGCGCGGAGGAGTGCGCCGTAACCGCCCAGCGCGTGCGCCAGAAATACACGGCGAGCGCCGTGTACATCAGCGAGGTGATCGGATAGAATACGAAGTCCGCCATGATCGTTGTCTGTAAGTTTACACCAGCGGACAGCGACCGAGCCCATCTACCTAACTACGGATACAACATGTTTGAAAGTCTGACGGGACGCTTGTCGCAGGTCGTCAAGACGCTGCGCGGCGAAGCACGGCTGAGCGAGGCCAATATCCAGGACGCGCTGCGCGAGGTGCGCATGGCATTGCTCGAGGCCGACGTCGCATTGCCGGTGGTCAGGGATTTCATCGCGCATGTGCGCGAACGCGCGCTCGGCCAGGAGGTCACGAGCAGCCTGACGCCGGGCCAGGCGCTGGTCGGCGTCGTGCATCGCGAGCTGATTGGGTTGATGGGCGAGACTAATGCCGGGCTCGATCTCGCCACCACGCCGCCGGCGGTGATCCTTATGGCCGGCCTGCAGGGGTCGGGCAAGACCACCACCAGCGGCAAGCTCGCCAAAATGCTGCGCGAGCAGATGAAAAAGAAAGTATTGCTTGTGAGCTGCGACGTCTACCGGCCCGCGGCGATCGAGCAGCTCAAAACGCTCGCGGCGCAGGCCGAGGTTGATTTTTTTTCGTCCGCAGCCGGTCAGAAGCCGGTCGACATCGCGCTCGCCGCGCTCGATTTCGCGCGCAGGCATTACCACGAGGTGCTGATCGTCGATACCGCGGGCCGGCTCGCGATCGACGTGGAGATGATGCGCGAGATTACGGAGCTCAACACCGCGCTCAAGCCGATCGAGACGCTGTTCGTGGTCGATTCGATGCAGGGCCAGGATGCGGTCAACGTGGCGAAAGCATTTGCCGATGCGCTGCCGCTGACCGGCATCGTGCTCACCAAGCTCGACGGCGACGCGCGCGGGGGTGCCGCGCTGTCGGTGCGCCAGGTCACCGGCAGGCCGATCAAGTTCGCCGGCGTCGGCGAGAAGCTTGCCGGGCTCGAAGCGTTCCACCCCGACCGCATGGCTTCGCGCATTCTTGGCATGGGGGATGTGATGGGGCTGATCGAAGACGCCCAGCGCACGGTCGATCGCGGCGAGGCCGAGAAATTCGCGAAGAAAGTCAAGTCGGGCAAGGGCTTCGACCTCGAGGATTTCAAGCAGCAGATCGGCCAGATGAAAAAAATGGGCGGAGTGGCGGCGCTGCTCGACAAGCTGCCGGGCCAGCTCGCGCGGGTCGCAGGCAACGCGCAGATGGACGACAAGCAGGTGCGGCGCCTCGAAGGCATCATAAATTCGATGACGCCGCAGGAGCGCGCCCGGCCCGAATTGCTCAAGGCCTCGCGCAAGCGCCGCATCGCCGCCGGCGCCGGCGTCCCGGTGCAGGAGGTCAACCGCCTGCTAGCCCAGTTCGAGCAGGCGCAGAAAATGATGAAGATGATGGCCAAAGGCGGGATGACAAAGATGATGCGGTCGATGAAAGGGATGTTTCCGGGAATGCGATAGCGTGCACGCTATCGCATGATCGGATTGAAGGATGACAAGCGTCGGCGCAGAATAGGGGCGTTCGACACCGTTTTTCGGCGGTCGACTTCAAGTTAGCCCGTAGAGGTATCCTCATTGGCAGCGACCCTCTTACCAACGCAGCCCGCGCTTACATCGGCGAGGCGGAGGTCATTCGGGAGCGACTCAAGCAACACAAGACAAAGGAGTTCTGGGTCTCGGCCATCGTTTTCGTCAGCAAGGACGAGAACCTGACCAAGGCACGTGTGAGGTATCTCGAGAGCCACCTCCTCGCCGAGGCCGCTCAGATCGGCAGGTTCACGCTCGAACAGAATCAGGCTGGCGGCTCGAAGCTTCCCGAATCTGACCGCGAAGACATGGAAGTCTTTCTGGCGCGCATTTAGACCGAGAACGGCAAGAGTCGGAGTGTCCAGGGTTTTTCTACACCCTCGTTAGATGCTTATGTCGGAAGCTCATTCACCACAGGTAATAGTCATCGGCGCCGGAATCGCCGGTCTTACTGCCGCCCATTTCCTGGCCAATGCCCGAATGAGCGTCAAAGTGCTGGAGGCATCCGGGCGAGTGGGCGGCCGGATGACGACCGATGCGGTGAACGGTTTTTTGGTAGATCGCGGTGCTCAGTTCTTGTCGAGCGAATACCGTCTCTTGCTGTCCCTCGCAGCTGAGTTCGGATTGGAAAACAAGGTCCGCGCGACTTCGCCCTGGAGCGCAATTGTGCGCAATGGAAAAATACGCCGAATGCGCGCCGACAATCCACTTTACGCGTTGACAAGTGGCCTATTGGGCATGTCGGCGTGTATCAAGCTGGGCTGGCGTATCTGGCAGTTGCGCCAGTCGCTGAACTCTCTGGCGCTCAACGACTACAGCCAATGGTCATCCTTCGATAATGAATCCGTGTCGTCATGGGCTAATCGAGCGGTGGACTCATCTGTAACAGAATATTTGTTCGAGCCAATGTTGCACGGGTTCTACTTCCAGGAACCAGAAGAAACTTCTCTGTCGTTATCGCTGACGCTGCTGGCGTTTGGATTCCGGCGTGCGCGAGCCCTCACGCTCTCTGGTGGAATCGGGACGTTGCCGGAGGCGATTGCATCTAGATTGGATGTTGTTTTTGAAACTCCCGTCGTCTCGATAGAAAACGGCATCGATTCGGTAACTATCACGACGGGTACTTCACGGTTGAAAGCCGATTATGTGATTCTGGCGATTCCCGCTACAGAGGCACAACGCCTATATTCCAGTGGCGATGCGCTTACCGGTCGTCTTATGGCAACCCGCTACAGTGCGACAATCAATATTGCGGTAATGACGAATCATGGTTTCCGTTTACCTGGCAGCTTAGCTGCTGTTTATGGCTTGCTCATTCCGCGCATCGAACGTCGGCGCATCGTCGCCATTGGCATAGAATCGAACAAGAACCCGGATTGCGCTCCGCAGGGGCAGTTGCTGAACATCATGCTGTCCGACACAGCATCCAAGTCCATGATGTCGATGACAGATGATGCCATCGTCCGCACAGTGGTGCTGGAAGCGGAGAAATTCTTTCCCGGACTATCTGCGCAAATTGCTACGACCCGGATATACCGTTGGGAACAGGCTGAGCCCTATTCGCACATAGGGAGAGCAAAGGAATTGTTGCACTACAGGAAAAATGGCCGCTCTTTGGATCAGCGTGTGCTATTGGCGGGCGACTATATGAGCATGCCTTTTACCGAAGGCGCAGCGGAGTCGGGAAAGTGGGCCGCTGAGCAAATCTGCAACGCCGCGTCTAACGAATAAGGTTAGATCGTG
>PLYS01000599.1 GCA_003153455.1 Betaproteobacteria bacterium
GCTTTCGACCTGGTCAGCGCATGCGCATTAGCGACGGCAATCCATAATCAGCACCGAGACGCTGTCCTTGGCCTGATACTGCACTCGATACTGCTGTAATGCGCGGTCGGTAAGATCGTGGAGTGTTTCGCCGTCCTGCCTTGGAAACTGCTCTCCGTTGATCCACGCAAGCTGCGGAGAATATCCTTCGCGGGTGATGACGTAGACCACATCGATTTCCCCGCTCGCACGGCGTCGCTCAATTCTGTCGATGCGTGTTTCGATGACCATTGATGTCCCCCAGTCAGCCCACTTGGGCAAGGTTCGCTCTGAATCGCGCAATCCGCTCATCGGGCGATGAGGACATTTAAACCGACCAGTATTACGGTTTCATGGCAGCTTTGTTACATATGCGTCGTGGCGGCGTGTCGCCGCCCGAGGAGACGTGGGTCAGTTCAGTCCGCGGCGTAACGCGCCTCCAATGGCTGTTGCGAGGCGTGCGGCCGCGCGGTGCGGTAAACGCCGTCAGCGGAAAAGGAAGCTGGCCGCGTCGGCATTGCGAGTGAACGCGGCGCGTGGCGGGAGGGCGCCGCGGTAGTTGTAGACAACGAGCGGAACGTCCGACTCGTGCAGCGAGCCGTGCGAGCGGTAGCCGACTTCGAGCACTTCGCTGTCACCCGCCAGTTCACCGAACACGGTGTCCTTGTCGCCGAGCACAACCAGTTCGCCGATGCGCTCCGGCATCAGGCCGAAGGCGCGCGCCGCCTCATCACGTGTCAGCACGTTCTCGATGCCCTCCAGATTTCGGATGCGCTCGGTGACTGTGCCGGCGTCCCCGGGTGAGTTGAGCCACACGTATGCAGTGCCACCGAATGTGCGGTGGTGTTTCACGTAGCGGTCTTTCTCGGCGGAAAGCGCGAAGCGCACGTGCGTGCCGCGGGCGCCGAGCGCCTTGTCGAGATCCCAGCAGCGTTTTTTGTAACTCATGCCATGATCGGCGGTGAGGAAGAATGCAGCATCGGGCGCGGTCTCGGCCGCCTCGCCGATCAGTGTATCGAGCCGCGCCAGGTGTTCTTGCGACTCCCTACGGTCCGGTGCCCACATGTGCATCGGGTAATCGGTGATGTGTACATAGATTACGCCGATGTCCGGGCGGGTTTTGAGCAGGTCGATCGCGACCTGCCACAGCCAGTAGTTGATTTCGCGGCTGTAGATATTGGCCGGCGCGCCGTAGCGTGCGACGAACTCCGCGGGCGGGTCCTCCGCGGCGATCGCGACATCGGCGCCGCGTGCGAGCAGATTGATGGTTTTTTTCTTGCACGTGAGCAGCGCGGACTTGACGCCGTGCTTCGCCGCGCGCTGGCTGATCGTCGGGCGCAGCAGGAAGTCGGCGCTTTCCATATAGTCGGCCTCGCCGGTGCGTTCGTTGTAATACGAGTTCCCGGTGAGCCCATGCTCGCTCGGCAGCGCGCCGCAGCTGATCGAGACGTTGTTGACGTTGGTCACCGTCGGCATGATGGCCTGCACATTGCCCGTCAGGCCGGCGGCCGCCATATGGCGGAGGCTTGGCATCGGCTGTGCGTCCATGTAATCCACACCGAAACCGTCGATCATGCCTATCACGATGCGCTGTTGCACGGGTGATGAACTCATGTGCTGTTATCTCCTGGTGGTAGTTGGGTCAGCCACATTGGCCGGTTACGAAATCCCTGACGATGGGATGCATCGGGTGTTCCATCACTTCGTCGCGCGAGCCCGCCGCCAGCACCTCTCCGTCCAGCATGAATACGCAGCGGTCGGCGACGCGCCGCGCCTGCGCGATGTTATGGGTGACGATCACGATCGTGTACTCGCGCGCGAGCTCGCGGATCAGCGCTTCGATCACGCCGCTCGCGCGCGGGTCGAGCGCCGAGCACGGCTCGTCCATCAATATGATCGAGGGCTGCACGGCGAGCGTGCGTGCGAGGCACAGGCGCTGCTGCTGCCCGCCGGAAAGTGCGAGCGCGGAAGAGCCGAGCCGGTAATTGACTTCGTTCCACAACCCGACCCGCTCGAGATAGGTGCGCGCATGCGCGGCCGGATCGTGCGCAAGCCCGTGGTAGCGCGCGCCGAACAGCGCGTTGTCGAGGATGGACATCGGAAATGGCGTCGGCTTCTGCTGCAACACGCCGATTTGCGCGCGAACCAGACCCGTGGGTACAGCCGGGTCGTAGACATTGCGGCCATTGAGCAGCACCCGTCCCGCGGTGAGGCGCGCCCCGGGAATCAGCTCGAGCGTGCGGTTCAGCGCGCGCAGCAGCGTCGATTTGCCGCAGCCTGAGGGCCCCAGTATCGCGGTGACGCGATTGCGCTCAAACGCTGCGGTGACATCGGCGAGGCGCACTGTGCCGGAGTATGCGGCGCTGAGCGAGCGCGCTTCGAGCACCGCCGGCATGGGAGCGTGGCGGGCCGCGCGCGCGACGGCGGCATGTTCCGAAGCCGCGGCTGACGTCATCACTGAATCACCTTGCGGCGTTTGGCCGCGACCGCGAGCGCGGACACGATCAGCACCAGCAGCGCGAGCACCAGCGCCGTGCCGAACGCGTACGGCGTTGCGCCGATTTCGCTGGTGACGAAGTAAAGATGCGTCGGCAGCGCCATCACCGGCTCGAACAGCCCCAGCGGCTCTTTGGTGAACACCGTCGCCGACGTATAGAGCAGCGGCGCGGCGGCGCCGAGCGCATGCACCGCCGAGAGCACGATCGCGGTCAGTATCGCCGGACGCGCGACCGGCCATACCACGCGCGTAAACAGGTAAGTGTGCGAGACGCCGAGCGAGTGTGCCGCTTCGCGCAGCGCCGGATCGACCGCACGCAGCGCTTCATGCGCGCCGATCAGTATCAGGGGCAGCATCACGAAACCAAGCGTGATGCCGCCGGCGAGCAGCGAAATCTTGAACTTGAGCGCAACCACCAGCAGCGCGTAGCCGAACATGCTGTAGACCAATCCCGGCACCGCGGCCAGCGATTCGACGCAGAAACGCGCCACGCGCTCGAGGCGCGGCGCGGTATTGAATTCGGCCAGATATACGCCGCCGCCGATGCCGAACGCAAGCGCGAGCGTGAGCCCGATGCCGACCAGCGCGAAGCTGCCCTTGATCGCGGGCCAGATGCCGCCCGCGCCGTCGAGCGAGCTGCCGCGGGGTGGCGAGAACAAGAACTCCGGGGTGAGCGCGGAGACGCCGAACCAGGCGAGGTAAACCAGTATGGCCACGGGTATCAGCATGCCGGTCAAGCCCGCGGCCCAAGCGATAGCGTGGTAGAGCGCATCGCTGAGGCGGGTGCCGCGCGCCACGCGGGCGCAGCGTGCGTCGAGTTCGAATACGGCGGTCAGTTCAGCGGACATGCACGAACCTGCGCTTCAACATCATC
>PLYS01000124.1 GCA_003153455.1 Betaproteobacteria bacterium
GCCGACGTCGTAAGAATGGTGCCGACATCGAGGCCGAAATAGGCGAGAGCAATCGCCGCAGCGACAAAGCTCAACAGCGCGACGACGAGGCCGCGCTGCAGGTGGGTGGGGTCGTGTTGCAGCAGCCACGCAAAGCCAAGACGAAAAACCAGGTGTGCGGCAACGACGACGAACAGAATCGCGGTCGCAACCGCGGCGGCGGCCCGGAAGATCGAGGCGAGTGCGGCGGACCCGAAAAGCTGATACGTCGAGGCGAAGCCGTACGACAACCAGAGCAAGGCCGTGATGGCGATCAGCAGGAGCACCGGCAGTACAAAACGCGGCAGCACAGCGCCTCGAATCAGGATTTGTCAGCGGACGCGTTGTCCGCCAGCCGCTTCAGCGATTTCGTGAGACTCGCGCGCAGCCGTTCGATGGCCGCGGCAATACTGCGAATCTCCTGCGCGCCCGAAGCGGGCAGCGCGACGCCCGCGTCGTTGCCCATGCTTGCCGCCTCTGCCGCCCGTGCCAACGACCGCAACGGGCGCACGACCAGCGACTCTATCGAGAGCGTCAGCGCGAAGTAAGTGGCGAGGAAAACGAGCAAAAGCCCGCCGGCAAGGAGCATGGCGATCTCGCCGGTCTCCCTAATCTCTTCGGCTGCCGGAACCGTCAGCGATTGCAGCGCGACAACCTCGTTCAGCTGCCAGCCGAAGCCGTTGTATGGCCCGTACTTCGCAACCATGGCGGACGGCGCGCGCTGCGGCGTGTCATGGCAAATGAGGCACGACTCCTGCGCCTTGATCGGGCGCGCCAGATAATAGACGCTGCCTTTCCCCTCGTCGCGTACGCCCGCCAGCTCCTTCAAGTCGGGATTGGCACGGAACTTGTTGAGGAGTTCCACCTCGAACGGCGTGGGCAAATCGTTAGGATTGGTCGGCTTCAGAGCGGGCTCGCGATAGATGTAGCCGGGATAGTTCCCCTGCACGGTCCGGTATACCGTCTGCGCTGCAAAGGCCGGAACGGTCTCCGCACGGAACTTGTCGTCGTTGCGCAGCAGCGGTGCGATGTGCTGGTCGGTATAGCTGCGTACGGCCGTAGCGGCGCTCAACAGGCGACCCGCTTCCGCCGCGGTGCGCTGAACGGCACGTTGGTGGAGAATGAAATATGCTCCGCCGGCTCCCACGAGCAGAGCGATGACGAAGCTCGAAATGAGGACCGTGCGAACGATCCCGTTAGTGCTGATATTGAACATCCGGGGTCCCGAGCTCCAAGCGAGTCAATAGGAAATTCAATCCTGCTCTTTTCGCGCGTCCAGCCGCTGGCGACGGTTTCGCGCTGATTCACCGACGCCGAGCATTGCGCTGGGAAGCATGTTACGCCTGCGCTCAGCCGATCGGCAATAGCGGTTACGTCTACTTTCAATTCCCCATGGTTTAGTGAAAGGGGCGAGTGGAGCGTAGTCGAACGATATGTGAAGAATCAAGGCAAGCCTAAAGATGAGCTACGCCAGCTAAAGCTTTTCTAATACCCCGCGGTCTTGCTGCGGGGTAGCCCACATTAAGGCATCTTGTATTAGTTGCCGATTTCTAGTTGCCAGATTTAGGTGACCAATTTAATTGACAGCCATGTCACCAAATTCGGCACTACGTATGCTCCCGTTTTTATAACAGGGAGCCTACGGATACAGCGTGCCACAAATTGAGCGCATATGTAACCGGGCGGTTAAAATGGGAGGCGGCGTCTTAAAAAGCTGCTCAGGATCGCCTAGGAGGCTTGCGCAGATGCCTGGTTGGGGGCAACGTATTCCCTCTTTCGAGTCATCGTAAGGTGTGCAGTCCGGGGACGGTTGTTGTTCGCGCTGGCGTTCTGTTTGCCTCTAGACCGGATGTATGATGCTCTCGGAGGGGTGAAATGAGCAAGCATTCGTCGTTCGGCGCGGATCAGACACTTAGGGTACCATCGAATAATAAGTTAGACCTTCGGGTGGGGAGCGTGGTCGTGGGAAAGATGCGCGTATCACTACTTTGTTCGGGCACTGCAGCCGTTCTCTTGTCAACAGGCGCATTGGCTGATTCGGGGATACCTGCGATTTTTTCGGCCGTGGTCTATATTCTTGCCGGCCTCTTGCTGTTGTTGGCCATAGCAGTAGCAGCGCTTGTATTTGTGGTCAGGACTCGGTGGCGGGAAATCGGTACTCCAAATTCGCAGAAAACTATGCTTCATGAAAGCGATTTTAGAAGCATTTGGGATATAGCTCACCTTTGGGCCGGGCAATCGCGGGGCGAGCATGATACGGAGCTGCCAGAGCCGGTATTGGATAAGGTGCAAAAACTTATATGGGCATTCACGAGAAAGAAAATCTCGCTGCGAACTCGTTCGGGATTTCGAGTGCCGAGCGACGATCATTATGTGTTTTTTTTCAACTTCAACAAACCTCGGGTCCAGCTTGTGGAAATGCTGGTGCAGCAACGCTTCGACGAAGCGATATTGGATTCTCTATTCGTCATGCGGAGCGAGGTTCTTAAATGGTGCGAGGATGATTTCTTGCCTCCTCCCGCTATTTGGGCTGGGGGGGCCAAGAACGGTGGGGGTGCGGAAGAGCAGAAAGCTGTTGTGGCAACGCATAGGGACGAAGCTATTGATAAGCAGCTTTGCCAGGCCATTGCTCGAACGCTATGGGATATCGATCCGCAAGTCCCCATAGCGCACATGGTCAAGCACAAGGCAATTCGGCCGTACGGAAATGCCTCAATGTATAAGGACGAAGACACGGTACGTAGCTGGATCGGCGAGGTTGATCCCCTTAAAGGCCAGCGCAAGGCTGGACGCCCGCCAACGGTGCCGTATCTCATCGACCTGAAGAATGGTGGGTTAAACAAGGATGCGCTAAGGGACTTTATCGCCAAGTAGGGCGGCGACGCAATCGCTGTCACATGCGCTGTGCCCTTCGGAAAATACCCCCCGACCTAAACCCGGACTTTTAAGTAGTTTTTTAGCGCTGGACGGTTTTTTTTCTTTGGCTGGTCAGACGTAACTTCTGTATCCGTTGCAGGAAGCCATATCGGCCTGCCTGCCGTACGGATAGGAATAGTTATGCACAAATCACCAGAAGCAAAGCCTTCGAGGTCTAATACCGACAGCGCTCGCAATTCTCAGGACGACGCCGGAGCTCGGGGGGCGCCCGCGCAGCGGG
>PLYS01000018.1 GCA_003153455.1 Betaproteobacteria bacterium
CGCCGGCGACGCCTTCGATTTCACTCACCGCCCGTATCGTTTCGACCAGAACCGCCTTGGCCTCGGCCTTTTCATTTTCTGCGCCGGCGATGCGCTGCAGCACGGATTCCGGGATGTGCACGCCAGGCACATGCTGGGCCATGCGACGGAGCGACTTGGCGCTGCTCAGCGTGCCGACGCCGATGATGATGGCGCATCGCTTGTGCAGCTCATGTGTGCGCACCTCGCGCATGAAATCGGTCAGCATCGGCACGTCAAAGCAGAATTGCGTCTGGATAAACTGCGCGCCGGCGTCGATCTTTTTTTCCAGATTGGCGATGCGATCGAGGAACGGCGGCACGAATGGATTGGCGGTGGCGCCAAGAAACAGATTCGGCGCGACATCCAATTTGCGGCCCGAGGCGAAGATGCCAAGGTCGCGCATGGCCTGGGTAATGCGCAGCAGCGAAATCGAATCGAGGTCGAACACCGGTTTGGCGTAAGGATGGTCGCCTTGGCTGACGTCGTCACCGGTAAGGCAAAGGATATTGCGCACTCCCAGGGCGGCCGCGCCCAGAATGTCGCCCTGCAGCGCGATGCGGTTACGGTCGCGGCATGAGAACTGCGCCACCGGAGTGAGCCCGTTGGCTACCAGGACGGCGGCGGCGGCGGCGCTGGACATGTGGCAATTCGCGCCGGCGCCGTCGGTAATGTTGATGGCATCGGCCAGATCGCGGAAGCGGGAGGCGCGTGCGATCAGCGCGCCGGGATCGGTGGAGTCGGGCGGGGAGACCTCGACGGTAACGACGAAACGTCCCGACTTGCACGCCTGCTCGAAGCCGAAGGCTTCCCGCGGCGGTGCCGCGCGCGCGCGGACGACGGTCGGCTGCGAATGCGTGCCATTGATCACCCGCAGCCATGACGAGCGGTTCCAAAGGCGATGATCGATCGGCTCGAGGAAGGTCTTGTTCTGCGCCTGGTCGACCCGCTTCAGGCCGTCGATCGCTTCGATCCAGACGCAGCGCATGGCCGGATCGACCTCGCAGCCGCCGTAGGCGCGGACGCCACCGCACGGTCCGTTGCGCANNTTGCAATCGAACAGCAGCTGCTTGGCCGCGCGTTCGAGCGGCAGCAACACCCGCTCGGCGCGCCGCGGTCCGGCCCATTGCAACGGACGGCGCAGCAGCGGAGCAAATTGCGCGCAGGCGTCATAGACCCGCTTGAGAACGGAGGCGTGCCGCACGCTCCATTGCCGCAACGCTTGCATGACGCGCCGCCTCCAGGCCACTCGTTGACATGTCAACGACTATATGGCATTTGGCCGCCCAGTGGATTTGATTTAGGTCAAGCTTGCGGATGGCCGCAAGAAGGTTTCTTGACCAGCCAAGGTCCGGCGCCGATGGCCCGCGTTTCACCGGCATTTCTATCGAGCGAGTGGGCCGCGCGGGCGTCATCCCACCGGCGCGCCCGACGGCGTGATCCATGAGCCTGCGTTCCAAAGCACGGCGCGCCGGCCCTGAGATCCCCGACTACACGCGCACCTCCGCGCACGCCCTCAATCTCGATCATTACGTCCCGGCCTATCTGACCTATCTCGCGGGCAAAATATCGAGTTCGGCATCGGCGGCATATCGCCCGAGATTCGGTGTCGGCATCACCGATTGGCGGATTATGGCCCTGCTGGCCTCGGAGCCATGGATTTCCGCGGGCCGCCTTTGTGACGTGATCGGTCTTGATAAAGCGGCGGTCAGTCGCAGCGTGCGCGGAATGAAATTAATCGGCATCGTCGACGTGCAATGGGCCGATGACGACCAGCACCGGCAATTGATCGCTTTGACCCGCAAGGGCCTGATCCTGCACGATCGGATCGTCAAATTTTCGCTGCAGCGGGAACAGCANNCGCGCGGGAAGAATTGTCATTCACTTATTTTCCTGAAAATTATCGTTGGTCACATGGGCTGTTGATTGGATTGAACATGGCGCCTTGGGGCGGCGCGGAAATTGGAGAAGTCAACCGCATCGGACTTCGGCTCAAGACATGTGTCGGTGACGACGATGCGTGGTTCCGGGAGTGGGCACGCGAAGCGCGCACCGTAGAGGACCGCGGCCGCGAGCGCATCGCCGATGGGCATAAGACCAGCGGTGCGCAATATCTGCAACGCGCCAGCGCCTATTATCACGTCGGCGAGCGCTTTCTGCAGCCGAAGAGCAAGGACGGGCTCGATGCGTATATGCGCGGGGTGAATTGCCTGCGCGATGCGGCCAACTACATCAAGCGGCCGCGTATGGAGCACGTGGAGATTCCGTATGAGGGCACCAGCCTGCCGGCGATCTATGTACATGCCGAGCCCGCGACTCGCGGCGGCAAAGTCCCGGCCGTGGTCTTTTTCGACGGCCTCGATGTCACCAAAGAGATTCAGTACCTCAAGGGCGTGGCCGATCTTGTCTCCCGTGGCATTGCCTGTCTGATCGTAGACGGCCCGGGGAATGGCGAAAGTATTCGGTTTCGCAATCTCTATCTGCGCCATGAAACCGAGCGCTATGCGACGCGGGCCTGGGAATATCTTGCCGCCCGGCCAGAAATTGATTCAAAGCGCATCGGCATTATGGCAATCAGCTTAGGGGGCTACTACGCGCCGCGTGCGGCGGCGTTCGAGCAAAGATACGCCTGCTGCCTGGCCTGGGGCGCGCAGTGGGATTACCAGAAAATTTGGGCAGATCGCTT
>PLYS01000357.1 GCA_003153455.1 Betaproteobacteria bacterium
TCGTCGATATCGAAGCCTTCGGAAGCGAGCCGTTCCTTCATGTCCGGCAGCTTGGTGGCTTTGCGGATTTCCGTGTTCCAGCGCGCGACGATATTCTTTGGCAGGCCTTTGGGTCCCAACACGCCGTACCACAGCACCACCTCATAGCCCGGTACACCGGCTTCGGCGACCGTTGGAAGGTCGGGTAGCGCGGCCGAACGCTTGGTGGTAGTGACCGCGATGGCGCGCAGGCGGTTGCCGTGCACGAGCGGGATCGTCGACGGCGCGCTGCCGAAAATCAACTGGATATGGCCGCCGAGCAGGTCGTTCAGCGCCGGGCCGGTGCCTTTGTACGCCACGTGCGTCATTTTGGTCGCTGCCAGCAGGTCGAACAACTCGCCGGAGAGGTGGGCGATGCCGCCGGTGCCCGATGATCCGTAGTTGAGCGCGCCGGGTTTGGCCTTGGCGTATGCGATCAGTTCAGCGATGCTCTTTATAGGCACTCCTGGATGCAGCGCTATGATGAACGCAGTATCGCCGATGAGGCCCATCGGCAATATGTCGTTCACCGGGTCGTAAGGCAACTTGTACATCGCCGCGTTCGTGGCGTAACTGCCCGACATGATGATCACCGTGTAGCCGTCGGGCGTGGCGCGCACTGCGGTCTCGGCGCCGATCGTGCCGCCGCCGCCCGCGCGGTTGTCCACGATCACGGTCTGAGTGAAAGCCTCAGTCAATTTCTGCGAAAGCAGGCGCGCGACGATATCAGTCCCGCCGCCTGGTGCAAATGGGACGATCAACCGGATCGGTTTAGTCGGATAGTCCTTTTGTGCCTGCGCGCTGCTGCAGGCGAGGCCCGCGACCAGCAGCGCCGCGGCTACGGCTGTTACACGACCGGGTTTGCGCATGGTGTCTATCCTCGTTAAGTTGACGACGCAATCAGCGCGACGAGGTGCGCCACGCCGCCGGGATCGAGCGACTCGAGACGCTCGAACAGGCCGATCAGTTCGTCGACTTTGTCCGCCGGCAGGGCGCGGCGGAAACAGTCGAGCAGCTTGACGCGATGATCGGACGGCGCGAGCGGCACGCCCCACGATCCCTTCGGCCCGCGGCAGATCGCCTCGACGCGGCTGCCGTCGGCGAGATCCGCCTCGATGGCGACGTGCATGTGGTGGAAATCGCCGACGATGGACGGGTCCTGCGTCAGCGTGATTTTCGCGAGCAGGTCGGCCATGTCGGGACGGAAGCGCCGCTCGTCGGTGAACGTGTCGATGCCGACCTTGCCGTCGAGCATGGCGGCGGCGGCGGTGTACTGCAGGCTGAACTTGCCGTCGAGGCCCGTCGCGGGCTGCGGCCGGTCGATGTATTTCATCACCGGCGACACGATGCGCACCTGCCGGATGCGCGCCGCGCCGCCGGCCTGCCGGTGAATGTCGAGCCCCGCCGTGATCGAATAGTGGGTGCCGTATTGCGACGGAAACATCTTGATCGCCAGCCCCGGATCAACGACGCGATACGGCTTCCCCCAACCGAGCAGGCGCGATTCGTCGAAGGCATCCGGATAGAACGTCGCGATCACGCCCTTGTGCGCTTCGAGCACGTCGGGGTTCGCGGTGAACCCGCGCTTCGCGAGCAGCGCCGCATCGAGGCCGGCCGCAGCCGCGCCGCCGCAGTGCGAGCACTTGGTCATCGAGCCGACATTCGCCAGCAGCGAGCCCGCGCGCGAAGCAGCAATGCCAAGCGCGTGACGCATGCCGTTCACGTCGAGCCCCAGCAGTTCCGACGCAACGATGGCGCTGCCGAACGCGCCTGCAACACCCGGCGGATGGAACTTGAGATGCTCGGGCTCGTACTGATTGCCGGCGTACTGCATGCGCCCCTGGATCTCGAGGCCCTTCGCCACCGCCGTGATGATCTGCTCTCCGGTTGCAGCGTGCAGTTCGGCCAGCGCAAACGCGACCGGCACCGTCGGCGACACCGAATGCGTCGGCGGGCTCCACATCGGCTCGAAGTCGAGCACGTGCGTCGCCATCGCATTGATGTTCGCCGCCTGCACGACGGATGCCTTGAAGCCCCAGCCCCAGACGCTGGCCTGCGGCGCGCCGCCGAGGCTCTTCGCGTGTTCGGCGCCGATCGCAACCGGCTGCTCCCTGCATCCGGCGAGCGCCACCGCGATGCCGTCCTGAATCGCCTGCTTGACGCGCGCAACGCAGTCGGCGCCGAGCGACTCGTAGCGAGTCGCGTGTATGATCTTGCACAGTTCGCCGGTCAGCCCCACCGCCTGCTCTCCGCCTTCAGATGTCGCACGCTGCGGGCGTCGCAACGTCGACGTGCTTCGAATTATCTAATCTCGACCAGCTCCAGCGCTTCGCGGCTCGGGCCTTCGATCATCACGGCGCGAGTGTCGCCGAGCTTATAGGGCTGCTCGAGGAATGTGACGCCTTCGCCTCTGAGCTTGGCGACCCAGGCGTCGAGATTGGTGACGCTAAACGCGATGTGATCAGCCAGATGTCCACGCGTGCCCGCGAGCGGCTGGTCTCCCTGACGCGCGTACCAGGTCAGCGCCACGTCGCCGAACATCACGGCCGCCCTGGGCGTGCGGAACATCCCATCCTGTCCCAGCGCCGGCCACGTGCGATCAGGTCCGCGCGCTACCTTGCAGTTGGCCTCCGTCACCGGCGTGTCGCTGGTGCGCCCCGGCATCGCCGGCGCGTTGAGGTGCTTCTGATACCAGAGCTGCGCGCAAAACGGATCGTCCTGGTACAGGTGCACGTGGTTGAAGCGCTCGGCCGGAAAGTCCCCCTGGTACTCGACGATGACACTGTCGGGACCTTGCATGTACGCGAATCCGCCTCCGCCGGCCGGTTTGACGCCTTTAGCCTTGGCATCGGCAATCTGCGCTTTCGTCAGTCCGAGCGCGCCGCCCGTGACCGGCCAAGTGTCGCTGCTGATCTGCACCGAGCCGCCTTCGTCGGTCGTGTACAGCGGCAGCAGCTTGACCTCACGCCGGCTCCTGAATGTTTCGAGGTTTTTGCGTATATCGGTAACATGCCAGCCGAAGTGCCAGATCGCGGTCTGTGGCTCAATTGCGGGCGCCGTGTCGACTTTCGTGAACAGCACCATGACGTTGTTCGGAGATTTGAGCGCCGGCAGGCCGCCCCAACTCGCCTTCGCCGTACTCGCGAACTGTCTCACGTAGAAGTCGATCGCGGCGTCGGGATTCACCGAGTTAAGATGCAGATGATGGAAGCCTGGAGTCGGGAGCATATTAGTTTGTCCTATTGCCGGGGATTGATTCCAACACCCAAACAGCGCCGCGAAAATCCCCGCCGAAAGCAGCGCTGTGGATTTCATGATTGAGCAATATTAACAGCAATAGGAAAATCAATGCGCCCGCCGGCGGCGTCCTGTGCCAATATCCGGCCCACGTTCTTACTCTTCGGTTCAGCGCATTTCGTGTTGAGCGAACTGGGTGCCGATCGTCAAGCAGACCGGGGCGCGGGTCGACTGAGTTTTTTGGTAGCATAATAGCGAGTCCGCGGGGTATTTGTGTCCCCGTAGCGAAGCCCAAGGAGTACAGGATGATCTCCGACACCTACCTGCCGAAATGCACTGCGTCTCGCATCGCATACGCTATTGTCAGCGCAGCCTGCGCGATGCTGCCGTGGGTCAGCCCGGCGGACGAGGGCGTCACTGGGAAGCCCGCTTTCACCGACAGCGAGATCAAGATCATCCTATCCCACGGACCGTGGCCGGCGCCCGCGCCGCATGACCCGACCAACCGGGCTTCGGGGAAACCGGATGCGATCGAATTCGGAACGCGCCTGTTCTTCGATCAGCGCCTCTCCGGCGAGGGAAAGGTGTCCTGCGCAACCTGCCACGTCCCGGAGCGCAACTGGACCGACAACCTCGGGCGCGGTGTCGGCATGGCCGAGGTGGATCGCAACACGCCGACGCTGATGAATCTGCGCGCCGGGCGCTGGTACGGCTGGGACGGGGCCTCCGACAGCCTGTGGTCCCAAAGCCTGCGCCCGATCCTGGACCAGCGCGAACTGGCAGCGACGCCGCGCCATGTGGCTCAATTGGTGCGCAACGACGAACAGTTGTCCTGCCGCTACCGAAAGGCATTCGGAACGCCGCCGTCACCCACCGATGACGAGGCCGTGTTCGTAGACGTCGGGAAGGCCCTCGCCTCCTTTCAGGAAACTCTCGTGAGCGGACGCACGCCGTTCGACCAGTACCGGGACGCCCTGGCGCGGGCGGAACCGCCTTCCTCCTGGAGCTATTCCGAGCCGGCACAGCGAGGGCTCAAGATTTTCATCGGTAAGGGCGCCTGCACCACCTGCCATACCGGACCCAACTTCACCAACGGCGAGTTCTTCAACACCGGCCTGTCGCGCTTTGCACCGCTCGGCAAGCCCGATCCCGGACGCCACGATGGCATCCGGAAGCTCCTGGAGAGCCGATTCAATCTGCTGGGTCCCTACAACGACGACACGACGGGGGCCAGCGCTGCGCGCACCCGCCAGGTATCCCTCGAGAAGGGTAATTTCGGCGAGTTCAAGGTGCCGTCGCTACGCAACCTGGTTCTGACCGCACCCTATGGCCGCGACGGCCGCGTCGAAACTATCGCGGAGGTCGTCCGGCACTACGCCGATCTCGACCCCGTCCGTCTGCACGCGAAAGACGGGCAGCCCGCCAATCCCCTGAAGCTCACCCCGCGCGAGCAGACCGACTTGGTCGTCTTCCTCGAATCGTTGAGCACCTTCGCCAATTCCTGGCGCCCGGACGACGGCGGGCGGTGTGATTGACTAATCAATCCGCAGGTTGACCGCCCGCGCAACCTTTTCATTGTTGCGCAGCTCGGCGCGCAGGAACGCGTCAAATTCTGGCGCGCCCAGACCCGCGGCGTTGAGCCCGATCTTCGCGATGACGTCCGTCACCTCGGCGAGCTGCAGCGCGCGCAGGATCTCGGTGCTCAGTCTGGCTATCGATTCCTTCGGCGTTCCCGCCGGAACCACCGCGCCGAACCAGATCGAGGTATCGAAACCCGGGAAGCCGGATTCGGCCACGGTGGGCACGTCCTTCATCACCTCCACGCGCTCCGGAGCGGTGACCGCGATCGGGCGGAGTCTCCCCGCGGAAACAAAGGGCACGACCGACAGGACATTCACCAGCAGTATGCTCGTGTGGCCGCCCAGTACCGCGATCGTCGCTGGCCCTCCTCCGTTATAGGGCACGTGAATCATGTCGATCTTCGCTAGAGAACTGAACAATTCGCCCGCGAGGTGGTGGCCGGTTCCCGCGCCGCTGGTCGCGTAGGTGAGCGCCCCGGGGTGTGCTCTGGCGAGCGCGATCAGCTCCTTCAACGATTTCACCGGGACCGAAGGATGGACCGCGAAGACCATTGGCGTCGAGGCGAGGCGCGCGACCGCCGCGAAGTCCCTGCCCGCGTCGTACGGCAGCCTGGATCGGACGGCGGGATTGATCGTGAAGCTGTTGGCGATGATCAGCACCGTGTGCCCGTCCGCCGGCGCGCGCGCCGCCACTTCGGTGCCGACTACCGTGCCGGCGCCCGGCCGGTTCTCGACGATGATGTTCTGTCCCAGCGCTTTGGTGAGCGGCAGCGCCAGCGTGCGCGCGAGCGTATCGGTTCCCGCGCCGGGAGCGAATGGCGCGATGATGCGGATGGGTTTCGACGGGTATGGTTGCGCATGTAGCGGCGGCGCAAGAGCAAGCGCGAGCCCTGCGCAAACGCAATATGGGATTCCATTCATCAAGAAAGCTTAGCAGCGCGTATGTAGCCCGGCAAGCGCTTTCTCCCATTATCATGTGAACGCATCATTACGTTATTTCAGAGATAGAATAGCCGGCATGTCGAAACTGAAAGCCACTTACGCCCGCAGCCGCATCCCGCTCTACATTCAAGTTGCCTCCGCGCTGCGGCAGCGCATCGAAAACGGCCAATGGCAGCCGGGACAAAAGATTTCAACTCTCGAAGGGCTTGAACGGGAATTCGAGGTCGCGCGCGTCACCGTCCGGCAGGCGGTCGAACTGCTTCAAAACGAAGGGCTTGTGCATCGTCAACAGGGTCGCGGAACTTTTGTCGCCGATAAGCTTCAGGACAAGCACTGGCTCAGACTCGAGACGACCTGGGAATCGCTCATTGCACCGATCAAGGACAACGTTCTCAAGCTCATCAAAGTCGATAACCCGCCTGCCTTGCCGACGTTGATGACGGATGAGGGTAAGTTCGCGCCGGAATACGTCTTCCTGCGCAGCGTGCAGTTGAAGGACGGCGCACCCTATGCAGTCGTTAATCTTCACCTTGCACGCGATGTCTACGACCGCGATCCAGACGCGTTCGTGACGCATACGGCGCTGCCGGTCCTGGCAACACTCAGCGGGACCGATATCGAGCAAGCGCATCAAACGCTGGTCATCGGCAGCGCGGATCCCGGCACGGCGAGCCTGCTCCAGGTTCCGCTGGGCACACCCACTGCCGAGTGCCATTGCGTTGTTACCGACCGCGAAGGCGTGGCGATCTACGTCGCCGAAATTATCTACCGCAACGATTGCGTGAAGCTTTACATAAATCTGCTCGACGGGTCGAGATCCCGCGCGCAGCCCGCCGGCCGGAAAACGCGCGTCAGGACGGCCTCGTCCAGCGACGGCCGCAGAAAGATTTCGCGGGGCGGCTAGGAGTTTGTCGGACCTACCCCCGACAAACTCCTAATGCACGGAGAACCCGAATGCTCTTCCTGACTGAGAAGGACGTAAAGCGCGCCCTGGAAGGTCACAACACCTATCAGGAAGCGGTAGCAGTCGTTGAACAGGTACTCAGGCAACAATCCGAAGGAAGTACATTTCACCTGAAACGATACACCATGACACACCCGAAATATCCGGGTCACCTCTGGCATAACATTCGGATTCTGCCCGGCATGGTGCCGGGAATGGGCGCGGCGGCGGTGCGTGTTTATTCCGGCTACCGGGGTACTAACCGGTCGGAGGTCATCTGCTTGTTCGGCTGGTCCGACATGGAAATGGTCGCCATCATTTCCGACTATCATCTCCATGCCATCCGAACCGCCTCGCCTTACGGCGTTGCAGCCAAATACCTCTCCCGAACGGGATCCAGCACGCTCGGTATTATCGGCACGGGCCGATACGCCCGCGGCATGGCCCAAGCGGTTTGTGCGGTACGTCCCATTCGAAAAATCAAAGTCTACAGCCGCGATCCTGAAAACGTCCGCAAGTTCTGCGACTCGATGCGGGATGCGCTCGGGATCGAGGTATCGGCTGCGCCCTCGGGACGCGAAGCGGTGAGAAACACGGATATCATGATTACCGCCACTTCCGGGAATACCGTCGTTTTCGAGTCAGGCTGGCTTGAACCCGGCGTTCTGTTCATGTCGCTCGCACCGGGAGAATTTGACGAAGATACCGCTTTGCGTTCTCGGGTTTTCCTGTCCGGCAGCGATCAGGTGCTTGGCGACACCCCTCCCCGCAAGCCCTTCGATACCCTCCTGGCGAGCAGAAAATTCAAGCCGGAAGACGTTGCCGCGGAGTTTTGTGACGTGGTAGCCGGAAAAAACGCCGGACGTCAAAGCGAATCAGAAATCATCCTCTATGAATCACCGGGTATGGGTCTCCTCGATGCCGGCATAGGACATTGGGTCTTCAACCGGGCCGTCCAGAAAGGACTGGGAACAGAACTGCCATTCGGAGAAGAGGAGCAATAACTTCAGATTTGAATCCGCGTCGGCCAGCGCTCCAATCGAATGAGGTACCCGTGCATTCCGTCAAGGAATTGATCGCTCTCGCGAAAGCAAACCCGGGTAAGCTCACTTTTGCATCGAGCGGCGTCCTCGGCGCGTCGCACCTTGCAGGGGAGCTGTTCAAGATCATGACCGGCATCAGCATCGTTCATGTTCCTTATACCGGCGGCGGTCCCGCGTTGACCGCCATGCTCGGCGGGCAGGTACAGGTGATGATTCTACCCGCGTCGTTCGGCATACCTTACTGATTGATATTACATCGGAGCGGCATTGGTCAAGGGCCGCCCTCCGGTCCGTAGTGCTCAATAGCTGCTAATCGATAACCCGGCGGTCATGCCCAAGAGCCTTTCTCCAGGGATATTCATTCTGGTTTGATACCAACGTCTTTGACTACCTTGCGCCAATTCGAAACATCGGCATGCAACTGCGCTCCTAAGGCATCAGGGGTGCCTCCAAGCGGGACCAGAAAGCGCTCAAGATAAAAGTCGCGCAGCTCATTATTTGCGAGGATTTTGTTCACTGCCGAATTGAGCTTCATGACGATTTCTTGCGGAGTCCCCTTCGGTGCAAAAAGAGCCGACCAAACTCCCGACACTCCGCCAATGCCCTCTTCCTGCAACGTGGGGACCTCAGGGAGGCTCGCCGCTCTAGAAGAAGCGGAGATGGCTAAAGCACGTATCCTCCCACTCTTAACGAACGGAAGTCCAATTGACCCCGCCACGAGCACGGCATCCACCTCTCCAGTCATCAGTGCCGTTAGCGCTGGGCCCCCTCCACCATAGGGTATATGGGACATAGCGATCCCGGCCTTTTGGTCGAGAATTTCCATATTAAGATGCGGGTCACTTCCGATTCCAGGTGAGGAGTAATTTAGTTTTTTGGGGTGTTTCTTTACATAAGCAATAAATTGCTTGAGATTGCGGGCGGGTACCGACGGATGCACGGAAAGAATATCTGATGAAAGAGTGATGAGGACGATGGGCTCGAAATCCTTTTCTGGATCGTAGGGCAGATTCTTGTAAATGCTCGGGCCCAATGAAAGGGCGCGAAAAGTGAGCAATAAAGTATAGCCATCGGGTATTGCTCTCGCTGCCTGGCCCGACCCGATCGTGGTGCCAGCACCGGGCCGATTTTCGATGATAAACTGCTGCTTCAACAACTCAGTCAGGTGTTTTAACAAAGGCCGCCCAGTTATATCCATCCCACCACCAGGCGCATAAGGAACGACCACCCTAACCGGCCGATTTGGGTAATCTCTATCCGCCGCAAAGACGCTGACGGCCGGTGAGAAACACATCGCCACAAACAGTGTTAAGAAACGCAAGTTTCCTCCGTTAAGTTCACTGGATGTTCTACTGCGAGACACGGTGATGTCCCAAACTCAGTTGAAAGGTTACGACGGCGGATATGCATGCTACGCGGCTTCTGGCTGCTCAGCAACACGTAGTGCTCTTTGATTCCCGTCCCAGTACTCAAGCCAGAATCCACAGATCGCGATGATCTTGAATTCGGCGCAAACGCTTTTCAGCCTCCAGGAATCCGACAGCAGAAACAATTGCGTTATCTGCGTTGTTGGGATAGCCTGAATCATAACGAGATTTGCAATAAGTCATTGAGGAACTGATAGATCGACCCCATGACGCGCCAGTCCCTGCAAGGAATAGAATCATGCTAACTTCCACCCACTGGGGCGTCTATGACGTGACGGTCGAGCGCGGACGGATCACGCGCATCACGCCGTTCGACAAAGACCCCGATCCTTCTGCCATCGGCCAATCGCTGGTCAGCGGCGTGACCGGGCCGGAGCGCATTCGCCATCCCGCCGTGCGCAAGAGCTATCTGGAAGGCGGCGCGGGCGCCGCATGCGCGAAACGGGGCGCCGAACCTTTCGTCAACGTGAGCTGGGACGAAGCGCTCGCGCTCGTTGCTGCCGAGCTTAAGCGCGTCACCACGCAGTTCGGCAACGACTCCATTTTCGCAGGATCGTACGGTTGGTCCAGCGCCGGACGCTTTCACCACGCGCAAAGCCAGGTGCACCGCTTCATGAACTGCATCGGCGGCTACGTGGCGCACCTCGGCACTTACAGTCTCGGCGCCGCGCGCACCTTGCTGCCGAGGATACTCATGGATATGGACGCGATGCGCGCCCAGCAGACTGCGTGGGTGCAGCTCGAGCGCCACTGCCAGTTGCTGATAGCATTCGGCGGCGTGCCGACCAAGAACACGCAGGTGAACGGCGGCGGCGCCAGCCAGCACGAAGTTCGCCCGTCGCTGCAGCGGTTGGCGCGCGCCGGCGTTAGGTTTGTGAACGTGTCGCCGTTGCGCCGGGACATGGAGGACGCGCCGGGCGCCGAGTGGATAGCGCTGCGCCCCAATACCGACGCGGCTTTCATGCTCGCCATCGCACACACGCTGTTAACGGAGCGCCTGTACGATCCCGCTTTCCTCGAACGCTATTGCACCGGATTCGAGGAGTTTCGCCGCTACGTGTTGGGGACATCCGATGGCCGGCCCAAAACCGCGCAGTGGGCGGCGCAGATCTGCGAAGTGCCGGCCGAGATCGTCGTCTCGCTGGCGCGGCGCATGGCCGCAAACCGCACGATGATCAGCGTCGCGTGGTCGCTGCAGCGCGGTGACCATGGCGAACAACCGTACTGGCTGGGCATCACGCTCGCCTGTCTGCTGGGGCAGGTCGGCACGCCGGGTGGCGGCTTTGCCCTGTCGTACGGGCCGGTGAACGCCGAGGGCGCGAACGCCCGGGCGTTCTCGGGACCGGTGCTGCCGCAAGGCCAGAATCCTGTCAAGACGCCGATTCCAGTTGCGCGCATCACCGACATGCTGGAAAACCCCGGCGCTCAATACCCATTCGACGGCAAGCTCTGCACTTACCCGGACATCCATCTGATCTACTGGGCGGGCGGCAACCCTTTCCATCATCATCAGGATCTGAACCGCCTGATCCGCGCGTGGCGGAAACCGGAAACCATCGTGGTGAACGAGCAATACTGGAACGCCAACGCCAAGATGGCCGACATCGTTTTGCCGGCCACCACGATGCTCGAGCGCGAGGACATCGGTTCCAGCTCACGCGACCGTTTCATCATTGCGATGAAGCGCGCCATCGAACCCGTGAGTGAAGCGTGGGACGATTACGGCATATTCAGCGCACTTGCCGAGCGGCTGGGCGCGAAAAGCCAGTTCACCGAGGGGCGAACCGCGTTCGGCTGGTTGCGCCATCTCTACGATCTCGCGCGCGAGCGCGCGTACAAAGTCGATATCGAACTGCCTGCCTTCGAGGCGTTCTGGTCCGAAGGCTATGTCGAAATGCCTCCGCCCGATGAACCGCCGGTGATGCTGAAGGCCTTCCGCGCCGATCCCGAAGCCAACAAGCTGCCGACACCGTCCGGCAAGATCGAAATATTCTCCTCGACGATCGCTTCGTTCGGATACGACGATTGTCTCGGCCATCCGGCGTGGTTCGAGCCCGCGGAGTGGTTGGGCTCGCCGCTGGCGAAGCGCTACCCGCTGCATCTCATTTCGCATCAGCCCGCGACGCGTCTGCACAGTCAGTACGATCACGGCACTGTAAGCCGCGCCGCGAAGATCCGGGAACGCGAAGCGCTGACGATGCATCCACAGGATGCCGCGGAGCGCGGAATC
Organism: Betaproteobacteria bacterium; assembly: GCA_003153455.1. Taxonomy (GTDB): domain Bacteria; phylum Pseudomonadota; class Gammaproteobacteria; order Burkholderiales; family SG8-41; genus PALSA-1004. Next base: position 11,421 of record PLYS01000357.1, read on the forward strand.
AAGGCAGGCGACGTCGTACGCGTCTACAACGACCGCGGCGCGTGCCTGGCCGGGGTACGCATCGACGACGGCGTGCGTCGTGGCGTCGTCGTGCTGCCGACTGGCGCCTGGTATGACCCACTCGTGCCGGGAGAAATCGGAACGCTGGACAAGCACGGCAATCCGAACGTCCTCACGCTCGACAAGGGAACGTCAAAACTGACTCAGGGCTGTAGTGCGCAGACGGCATTGGTGGACGTGGAATTGTTCCGGGGGAAGCTGCCGCCGATGACGGCTTTTGATCCGCCTCAGTTCGTGGAGCGCGTCGCGAAACATTGATATAAGATCAACGCACGATTCCCAATGCAACTGCCGTTTTCAGGATAAGCGTAGCAGGCCAATGTCGGAACATGGTGTCGGTGCTCCCGTCCTCCGCAAGGAAGACGACCGTCTGCTGCGGGGGCGAGGCCAGTTCGTCGCCGACCTGCGGCTGCCTCGCATGAAGGATGTCGCCTTCGTTCGCAGCCCCCTCGCTCATGCGAACATCCGCGGCGTCGACATCCCCCCCGCGCATCGCGGCGACGTCTTCACGGCGGACGATCTCGCCGGCGTCAAACCGATCCGCGCCATTTCGGGCCTGCCTGGCTTCAAGATTTCAGAGCAACCCCCGCTCGCTGCCGGAAAGGTCCGTCACGTGGGCGAACTCGTTGCGATGTGCGTTGCCGCAACGCGGGCCGACGCGGAGGACATTGCAGCGTCGGTCCGGCTCGATCTCGACGAGCTGCCCGCCGTTCACGACATGCTGGCGGGCCGCGCGAAAGGCGCGCCGTTGCTGCACGAAGCATGGGGCGACAACATTTTTCTCGAGACGAATGTCGAGGTCGACATCGCCAAGGCCTTGCACGCCCCGATCAAGGTCACCCGCGAGATCAACACCGCCCGTCAATGCCAGGCGCCTATAGAAGGACGCGGGGTGGTCGTGCATTGGGATAGCCGTCTCGAACAGCTCGTCGTCTACACGGCGACCCAGATGCCGCACATCGTCCGCACCGGCCTGTCCGAGTGTCTCGGCATCGATCACGGACAGATCCGGGTCGTCGCGCCCGATGTGGGCGGCGGCTTCGGATACAAGGGCATACTGCTGCCCGAAGAGGTCGCGCTCTGCTGGCTCGCCATGCGCTGCGGGCATCCGGTGCGCTGGATCGAGGATAGGCGCGAGCATCTGACGGCCAGCGCGAATTGCCGCGAGCACCATTACC
>PLYS01000636.1:0-269 GCA_003153455.1 Betaproteobacteria bacterium
AGCGGCAGCCCGGTAAACCGGTTGCCGCCCGTCATAACGCGCCGGAACTGGTCGAGGTTCGACATCGAAACCCAGTTGAGAAAATTTCCTTTGGGTGTGGTGCCGGCAACGCACGTGGCAGGGACAAAATAAAGATTTGTTGTGTCGTAGCTGTAGCACTTGGCCGGATCGAAGTAGCCGTAATAGGTTTGAGTGGAGCAATAATTGCCCCAATCGGTTCCACACGCGTTAGTAGTCGTAATGTTGTTGTTCCTGTAACTCGCCGTGTC
>PLYS01000636.1:338-4965 GCA_003153455.1 Betaproteobacteria bacterium
ACTACGACCGTATTGGGGTTTTGGCCCACGGCGCGGACGGTGACGCGAAAAACGACACTCTGGCTTCCGCCGGTGCCGTAATAATCCGTCGTGTTTGCCGGAAAAATTTCCATAATGTACCTCGGCAGCTCGGTAACGCAGCCTGGGACCGGGGCGGCGCCGCAGCGTGCAATCGCGGCGGCGCCGGTATAGGTCCCATAGGCGACGGTCGGATTGGCACCGGTGCTGCCGCTTTGCGGGCTCCAATTCGCCTGCGTGTCATCCCACACCGGAGCGGCGGCGCCGGTGTTGTCGATGGGCAGGCACTGCCCATTGGCACATCCCGGCGTCCAGGTCTGGCGCATCGCAGGCCCCCAAATCCAGAAACCCACTCGTTCGCCTGCGGTGGGAGCACGCGCAAGTGCCGGACGGCAGTTCACGCCGCCGGCCGTGCCGCCTCCCGGGCAAAAAGTCGTGCCATCAGCCAGCAAAGCCCCCAGGTCGCGCTCGGCGTCACGCAGCGCGAGTTCGGCCGCCTGGAGCGCAATATTGCGATCGCGTAAATTACTGGACATCCTTTCCTGCAGGGTAGCGTTTTGCATCGACGAGATCCCCAGCATGGTCAGAATGACAAGAAATATCAGGACGATAGGCAGGATAAAGCCGCGTTGGCGGACCCGTCCCAGCCCTGGAAGTCTGGTATTCTTCATGGCAATGCATCCGGAGCGGTTAACACGATATTACGCAGCGCAAAAGTGGCGCGGAATATCTGTCTGATTTTTCCGTCGGTTTGTGACGCAGACGTAACAACGGTCCCGTTGCAATTCGTGTATCCCGGCACGTCCGTCGCAATGTTTTGGGTTGGCTGCGCAATCTGCAGACAAACGCGTACCGCTAATACCTGTGCCCAATTGGTTACATTCGTAGCAGTAACATAGCGTCCGGCATAGGCATCCGGTTGCGTAGTGCTGGGGGGCGGGTTGGGGACAATGCCGTAGAGGATCTGCATATCTTCCACGCCTTCGGCGATGGGCCTCGGTTTGGTTGGATCACCGTTGCCAATACACATGAGGCGCTGGGTTGCTGAATCGACGTAAAACCGGTTGATGGCCAGAGGTCCGCTCGGATTCGCGGTCGCGCCCGCGACATCCAGCCCGCCGCAGTCTCCGCCCTGGCCGGTGGCGGCGTTGTATGCTCCGAGAGTGTCCTGGTAGGCGTTTAGCGTTGTACGAACAGTCGTCGTAGCGCCCACCGTGCTTGGCCGCGCCTGATATGCCACCATTATCGAATCCATAGTCCCGGCAGTGCAGGCCGGAGCGACGGCGGTGTTTGAATTGAAAGTTCCATCGCATCCCAGTATGGCCGTTATCCCGACATAGGGGGCAGCGGCCCCAAAAAACTGCGCAACCAGGTCTGCATTGGTTGAACGGTTCTGGTTCCACGACGCATTCAGCAACGTCGCGATCATGTTGGGATCATCGGACGCATCGACGAACCCGGCCAGGCGAATGTGGTAACCAAGGATATCGAACGCCGCCCTCGAAGATTCCTGCAATCGCGATGCGTCGTCCTGGGTGCGGAATGTCCGCTTGTTCACGACGTAAAGGCTCGCTATCGCCAGGGTGAGCATAAGGCCGATGGTTACAGCCACCATCAGTTCGACGAGGCTGAATCCGTGTTGCCCCGAACCTGCTCCAGTTTTTCTCATCTTCGACCCCTGACTCTAAGGCATGAACGTCGTTTGATAACAACGGACGCCAGCGACCGCGTTCAGGGTGCAGAAAGGATCCGTAGCGCCGCTGTCATTCAGGCTCTTTTCTTTCCACATCACCACAATGTTACGGGCGTAAGCGCCGTTGGCCACGGCAACGGGAACAACTGCCCCGGTGCCGCCCGGCAATGCTTTGCCGATGCTGTCAAGCCAGCTGTTAAGGTCCAACTGCGCCATAGTCGCTGCCGTACAGTCGCTGGTACTGCCGCAACCAGGTGCCGCAACTGCCGCCGCAAGCGCAGCAGCGTACCCCAGGTTTCTGTCGTAATTGGTGGCTTTTACTCCCGCCATGTTGGCGCGCATCCGGTCTGAAAGCTCAATGGCAAGCAGGGTCGCCTTGGATCGAACGGAAGCTTCCGCATTGTATTTGATCGAGGCGATCTGCATGCCCGCGAGACCCAGTGCGCCCCCGGCCATAATGACCAGCGTCACCAGCACTTCGATCATCGAAAAGCCGAGCTGAAAATGTCGCCTCATCTTCATCCCCTAATTTCCGCAGATGGCATCGACGGCCTTCTGCTGCGGCGTATCGACGCGAGGCCTGCCCTGCGAATTGATGCAGATGTAGCGGTCATATGTTCCCGCGGTATCGGACGGGGCGTGAACTTTGACGGAACTGCCGGTAAAGGTTGCAAGCGGTCGGCCCGTTTGCAGAAACGTGAGGGTGGTTGTAGTCCCACTGAACTTCGCCTGCGTGCCGCCAGTCGGGGCTGGGTAGGCGCGTATCACTTCCTCACCTGCATCAACCGCGGCATTGACGTTTGGATCGTTGAACACGATCCAGCCGGCTCCAAAATCCGCACCGCCGCTACATGATGTGCCATCACTGCTCGGGCAAACAGTTACCCCATTACCCCTCTTGACTGCCTCGCTGCGGCCTAAATTGATCGATGCAACAATATCGTTCACTTGTCCGGAAATGCGGCTGCTTAAAATCAAGTTCAAAAATGAAGGCAAAGCAATAGTCGCCAAGATCCCCATTATCGCGATGGTGACCACCAATTCGATAAGTGTGAAGCCTCGCTGCTGGTTGCGGATTCCTGCAACGTCAAAGCTCATTTGGTTAATGACAATTCCTTTCTGGGTGAGGCTAAAATAATCGCTATGCGCCAATTTGGATAGCATGAGCCGACTGGCGGTTGGTTTTCTCGGATAAACGGCAAAATAACTTCGGGTGGGTTTGATTGTCGTCGCAGGAACGATCTCAGCAGCGCCCTTGAGCTTTCTCGCTTGGATACAATCATTCCAATCGCATTGTGTCCAAATTCTCAAGCCATAAATACGCGAGAGATAAGGCTCGCCAGCGTTACGGCGAGAGCAATTGCGAAGCCTTGGAGTAGAGCGGAGGGGTCAGCGAGGTTGCCGATCCGCAGCAGCTGACTGCGGGACACCCTGCCAGAGACGCCAATTCCTGGGGAGAGCGGCTACGCCGGCGGGCAGGACCGCCAGAGCCCCCGATTTGCTACGAAAAGCCTCAAAACGCCACCCGCAGTTCGTCCGCCAGCAAAACCGGGCTGCAGCGTTAGATCGGACTCGTCGTTCTAATGGTGCTGGTGAGAGGACTCGAACCTCTGGCCTACTGATTACGAATCAGTTGCTCTACCAGCTGAGCTACACCAGCGCTGGCGGAAATGTGCGTATTGTATCAGGCTGGAGTGGAGCGGATGCGGACGATGATGTCCACGCCTTCGGTCACCATGCCGCGCGGCAGCCGCGGCAGTCCGGTGACACGGATGTCGCGCGCATCGATGTCGGTCAGCGCGCCAGTATCGACGTTGTAGAAATGATGGTGCGGTGTGGTATTCGGGTCGTAGAACACCTTGCTCGGGTCGACGATGACCTCGCGGATCAGCTGCTTTTCCAGAAACAGATTGAGCGTGTTGTAGACCGTCGCCTTGGAAGTCTCCGCGGCACGATCGTTGGCCAGCGTCAATATCTGATGGGCCGATAAATGCCCGCCGCGCGAGAAGATCGCGTGGGCGATCTCGATGCGCTGATGCGTCGGGCTGATGTCATGGCCGCGCAGCACCTCGGCCAGGTTATCTCGTGTGTGTTTGTTTCGAACCATGAATTGATTCTAAACCAACCTTTAGACTCTGTCTAATTTGATTCCAGTCAGGCACGTGCGTCGCACACGGCGAAACCCCGTGCCACGAGCGCGGCTTCACCCTCATCGAGAGTCAGAAGACCATCGAGGTGGTTTTCGATCCCTACGCCAGCACAGATATTCCCTAACTGCTCCCGGCCAGGCCCTTCGGCAGCGGGAAAGTGACGTTCTCGGAAATGCCCTGAACCTCCTCGACGCTTTCCGCGCCGAGGCTCCTTAGCTTCTCGATCACCTGCGCGACCAGCACTTCCGGCGCTGACGCGCCCGCGGTAACGCCGACGCGGCGCCTGCCCGCGAGCCATAGGGGGTTCAGGTCCGACGCGTTGTCGACCATGTAGGCGGTAACCCCGTGCTTGGCTGCGACTTCGCGCAGCCGATTGGAGTTGGAGCTGTTGGGAGATCCGACCACAATCACGACCTCGCATTGCTGCGCGAGCGCCTTGACCGCGTCCTGGCGGTTTTGCGTCGCGTAACAGATGTCGTCCTGCTTGGGGCCGACGATCTGCGGGAAGCGGGCTCTCAACGCCGCGATGATGCGGCTTGCGTCGTCGACCGACAGCGTGGTCTGAGTGACAAACGCGACGTTGTTTGCGTCTGCGACGCTGAGAGCGGCGACATCAGCGGGCGTCTCGACCAAATGCATGCCGCCTTGCGACTGACCCATGGTGCCTTCGACCTCGGGATGGCCGCGGTGGCCGATCATGATGATTTCGCGCCCCCGCTCGCGCATCCTGGCAACCTCGAAGTGCACCTTGGTCACCAGCGGACAG